>JABGQH010000007.1 GCA_018648865.1 Candidatus Peregrinibacteria bacterium | reverse complement strand
AAGGTGGAGAAGAGGAAGGTATTGTTGAAGAGGAGTCAGAGGAAGGTGGAGAAGAAGATGGCAATGGCTCAGAGGAAGAGGAATCTGATGAAGGGATGGATGTTGATGAGGAATCTGAAGAGGGCGTAGAAGAAGATATTGCTGATGAACTATTGAATATTGGAGTTCCATGTCTCCACTTTGTTTGGATCACAAACGATCCAGATAATGTAATTTCTGAATATATTTCTCTGGTCCATTGAAGCAATGATCCAGTTGATATCACTGTTCTATAGTCCCCTGTTCCAATCACAGAAACTTCACATTGTCCGTCTCCTACATTTAATACTGTCCCCGTAAAAATAGATGGTGTTCTTTTTAACTCTATTAAAGCATGGTCTAAACATGAGTCTGCAATTGCCAAAGTTTCTGCAGTTTGAACTGTAGATTTGCTTAAATCTATTTCTTCTATACCTCTAATAGCCATACCTGCTCCAACAACAATGGTTACTGCCCCTAATACCAAAACAGATACAAGTAATGTCATACCAGGACGTTCCCTATGGGCGTAAATAGAATTATCTATACTGTTCAATGGAAAAAAATACTTAAATAAATTGTTAATATCCTATGTGCAATTAGCAGATAAACAAGATTCCAATAAGCTCATATCATTACTTCCAGAAGAGTAACAATTTAAGAAATCAGCAACATTTCTATCGCCACCTCCCATCATACAAGCACACTTGTACGCTCCAATACATCGCGCATAATTTCCATCATCTAAAGCACCAAGACCATTGCAGTCCCAATTACAATCCCATCCTGCTTGTCCAACAACACCACAATTAACTGGGTTACTACAATAATTACTGTTCCCCGGATATCCAAAACATGAATTAGTAGGACAGAAGTCTGCAGAGACTACAATCCCACACTGTGATTCACATATAGTGGAATCTGTATTATATATTCCACTAGCACAAGTACTACGATCAACTTTTGATCCAGGGCAACTTGCAGAAGCTTCATCGCAACAGTACACATCCAAAGTACAATCAGAGCATCCATCACCATCTACAGTATTCCCATCATCACACTCTTCTGAGCCGCTTCTAACAAACCCATCACCACATGTTGCGGGGATACATGTATTCAGACATGCATCTGTGTTGTATGAATTCCCATCATCGCATTCTTCTGAGCCGCTTCTAACAAATCCGTCACCACAAGTAGCAGAGATACATGTATTCAGACATGCATCTGTGTTGGAAGTATTTCCATCATCACACTCTTCTCCTGCATCTACTATCCCATCATCACACGTATTACATACAGTTGTACAAGTATTTTCAGCATCGTATCCAGAATAATAAATTTCACCTGGGCTATCACATGTGCTTGGCAGAGCAGCATCACATGTTCCATTAGTTCTACAACAATATTCAAAAGTACATGAATTAGAACAGCCATCATTATTGTACCAATTCCCATCATCGCATTCTTCTCCAGCACCGGTATCAGTATAACCATTGCCGCACCATGCGTAACTTTCATACTCGCAATCCCAATAATCTTCGAAAAATTCTTCGTTAGCATCAATGCAATCATCACTTACACTGGCTGTGCAGGTATATGCGCCATAAGTAAGACAGTATCCTTCATCTTCGCATAAGCTAGTACATCCGTCACCGTCTGTAGTGTTTCCATCGTCACATTCCTCTCCTGCAGGAGAATTCCTTACACCATCGCCACAAGCTGGAGTTGTACAATCATTGTCACAGGTTACTGAATTACCCCCTGTATCGCAGGTTTCACCTGTATCTACAACACTATCTCCACAGTCTGCATTTTCACATGATGTTCTACATGCATCTTGAACTGAGTCAGAATTACTTCCTCCGTCATCACATTCTTCGTAACCAGCTACAACCCCATCTCCACAAAATGCACAACCTATGTCACAAGATGTAGGGGTTGAATATATATTTTCATAATCACATCCACTTACTCCTGCAGAGCATGAATGAGAAAGTTCATCACAGCAATATTCCAAAGAGCAATAATAGGAGCAACCATCTCCATCATCATAGTTTCCATCGTCACATTCTTCACCTTCAGCCTTTATTCCATCACCACATATAGAACAACTAGAGTTACAAGTCGCTAAATCAGAATATCCATTATCACAATAATCAGGAGGTGTTGGATCTTCCCAGCACCCATAATTATCTTCACAACAATAAACATTATTTTTGCAATCAGAAGAGCATTCATCCCAATCATCATAGTTTCCATCGTCACATTCTTCACCAGCATCTAGATAACCATTCCCACACCAAGCAGTACAATAAGAAGCACAGTAATATACTTCTCCTTCATAGAATTCCTCATTACCGGCTGTGCAATCTCCACTAATTCCAAAATCGCAAGTGTATACACCTAGTTCGCAACAATATCCTTCATTTTGGCATAAATAACATCCATCACCAGAATCACCATTTCCATCGTCACATTCCTCTCCTGCAGGATAGTTTCTTATACCATCTCCACAAACAGGTGCAGTGCAATCACTATCACAGGTTGCTGAATTACCACCTGTGTCACAGGATTCTCCTGTATCTACAACACTGTCTCCACAGTCTGCATTTTCACATGATGTTCTACATGCATCTGGAGTTGAGTCAGAATTACTTCCCCCATCATCACATTCTTCGTAACCAGCTGTAACCCCGTCTCCACATGAGGCACAAGAATTATCACAATCAGATTGATTATCGTACGTATCATAATAATCACATTCTGAAGTCCACAGTGCACAAGAATGGGACTGAGTATCGCAGCAGTACTCAAGAGTACAATCGTAAGAACACCCATCGCCGTAATTATAGTTTCCGTCATCACATTCTTCGCCAGCATCTATGTATCCATTCCCGCACCAGGCACTGCAATAATAATCACAATCATTAGACCCAGCTGGATAAGAAGAATTTGAATAAGAGGAATCTGAATAAGAGGAAGAAGAATTAGATCCTCCTCCATCTCCAAAGAATTCTTGATCGCCTGCTGTACAGTCTCCGCTAACACCTACTGCACAAGTATACGTACCATAAGTGCAACAATATCCTTCTTGTTCACATAGATCACATCCATCTCCAGCGATAATATTTGCATCATCACAATCCTCTCCTGCAAGAGGATTAGTTAACCCGTCCCCACAAGAAGGTGCAGTGCAATCACTATCACATGTTGCTGAATTGCCACCTGTATCACATTCTTCTCCTCCGTCTAAAGAACCATTTCCGCATAAAGAATCTGGCACACAAAAACTACTACATTCAGAATAACTAACAGAAGGATTTGTACCTGGATAACTAGCCCTGTGGCTATCGTAACAATTCATGTAGTCAGTTACATCGATATTTTGCCCTACCCCTTTATCACATGCACATTGATATGCATAAATACAGCGATCATATGCCCCTGCATCCAATGGATCATGCGGGCATTCCCAATTACAATCCCAATCATCATTTGGAGTAGCACAATCAAGTGAAACCGGCGGACAATATCCTCCTGATGGACCTGGATGGTTATCACAAGCAGCATTTGCAGGACAATATTGTGAATCTACAGTCACTGTTTCCCTTAAACAGTCAGATGAACATGAATCGCCATTTACAACATTCCCATCGTCACATTCTTCACCTAATTCAATTTCTCCATTTCCACATACTGATACAGCCGCAGATGAGGAATAGTAAGATGATGATGATGAAATTGCACTAGACGAAGAGCTAGAACTCACCGATGAATTTGGAATACCAATAATTGCTTCGCTACTAAAATATTCCTGACCGAATATAGATCTAGGATCAATTGCTGAAAATTTTTCTCTTACTGATGCCATATCTTTAACTGTCACTGACTTTTTACTTATATTTCCGCTATCACTAAATGTATCCGATCCAATTATCGACACGCTTATTGCTGTTGCAAAAATGGAATCTGTTTTTTTAGAGAAAAGTAATCTTTCAATCTCTACATCTTCACTTGTAATCCTTGCCCATGGTCCTGCTCCTATCCATACTTTTATAGCTGAATCCTCCATTTTATATGCTGTTGGATTTCTTTCAGCTTCTTTAAATTCCAAAGCTATTGATCCTTCGTTGTCATTTAATATTGTCAGAACACCTTCATCTACAGATGAAGCCTCATTTATATCATGTACTATCCTGTCTAAAACAACTCTAAGCTCCTGTTGAACAGCTTCCCTAGAAGACGTAACTTCATCATGCTCTAAAACCATAAGCATTGATTGCATTAGCCCAGCCATTATTGCTCCAGTTAGAAGCGTATATAGCATCATCTCTATTAGATTGAAACCGGGCCTATTCTTGTGGAACTTAATTATTCGTACCATGTTGAAACAGATTCAATTGTAGGGGAAGACCAACCATTGCCAGATAAAATTAGCTTTACTTGTAACCATCTATCACCTCCTGATAATGGGTCAGTAACAATTACTGTATTTGAATCAATATAATAAGAATCTTCCTCTCCAGTAGGACCAACCCAAGTCGCACTTTCTAGCCCCAACTCATCTGGAGCTGTTCGTATTAGCATTTTTATATTACCGTCTACTCCTGTCCAAGAAATACCTCTCCATTTTACAAATGTTCCTCCATCTACAGGATCCATTAAAAATTCTCCCCTATACACATATCCATTTCTATCTGTGCCAGCACCATCCAAAATATATATAGTGTCAGTTCCAGACACAGGTTCAGTACAGGCTGCATAAAGCAAAGAACTATTTCCAGTTATATGACTACACTCCGAACCATCATCTAGTGTGTGTTTATCGACAGTAGATGGATCTATCTGGCTATAGGTGAAATGTAATGATTCCCCTTCTACTACACTATAAACACGATTATCAAATAGATCTAAGGCAATACTATTTGTGTCTGTTCCTGTTATCCCATTTTCCCAAAGTGGTGTATCGAATGCTGTACAAGAAGAAGGTGAATTAGAATCTATTTGGAAAAGAGTCAGTGTGTCCTCTACACCACTTCTTCTACTGATAGCTAAAGTTTCATTTACGATCTCAATATCCGAAGCCAGCTGAGCTCCTTGCACATTACAATTTGTTATTGTAGAAGTAGAAATTTGAAAAATATCTACTTCATCATTTGTTAAATCTGTTCCAAGGAAAAGCCAATCATCTGAATATGGCTCAATAATATTTATATCTCCGCCTATTTCGAATTGGCTTGTGACTGATAATGGGTTGCCTGGATTGGAGCCTAAAATATAAAGCTCATCTCCACTATTTTTTTCACGTCCTACAAATACAGACTGTCCATCGGTGGATACTAAAATACTATTCGCATTATAACTGCCAGCTAGATCCCATGTTCTAACAATAGATAAAGACTCTACATTTACTACTACAACTTCTCCATTATCTGCTTCAGAAGCTATGTACAAATAATCTCCATATAAATCTGCATCTCTTAGTACTCCTGTAATATTTAATGAATTAATAATTGGTAATTCCCCCGAAAATGAATTTTCTGCATTAAATGTAAGTAGATATCCCTGATTAGTTATTGCATAAACTCTGTTTCTTTCATTATCTACAATTATTCTAGAAACTGTCCAATTAGATGGGACTATAACTGAACCCAAAACTGCTGGCGGATTATATGTAGGTTGATGAGCTAGTGTTATTCCTGTTCCTGTAGACCATTCTGTTCCAAATAAAATAGTTCCTGTAGATACTGAAAATGGTTGTAATGGATAAACAAACCACTTAGATAATACTGTTTGCAATTCTATGGAACGTTGCTGCAATCCAATACCCCACGTTATTCTGGATGTAACAATCTTTGCTTGCGTATCTAAATACCCACCAGCTGCCAGAATGCTTTCTGGATCAGCAGGATCGAGTATTATACTTTCATTCTCATCTCTGTATGCAGGATCTATTAATACTGTTCTAGTGTATTTAGAATAAGTATCACCTGCACCAGAAAAATAATAATTCTCTCCATCGTGAGACACGCCATGATTACCATCTGTTAATAGCTCAAAACCTTGTCTAGAAATTACTCTAGCTGCCTCTATTCCTTCTGTCGCATAATGAGAAGCTACTAATCTATTTCTACTTTGCTCTACAGAGCTCATAGTACCAATCCCCATTTTAACAATAGATACTGCAAAAATTATACCAAGTCCGAGTGCAATAATTACCTCAACTAACATTGCCCCTTTCCTAGACTGAAAAGTCAATTTATTTACATTTTTGCATCTGCCCGATAGAGAAAAATACTTACAAGTATCCATCGGTAAACTATGTTACCATGTGAACCATGCATAGCGGTACCTTAGTACAGAGCAAGAAAGGTTTTACTATTATTGAGCTAATTATTGTTGTTGCAATTCTTGGTATACTTTCGACTTTAATTTTAATTCAAATAGATCCAATTAGAAGGCTAAACGAAGCGCATAATGCGACCAGATGGTCAGATGTGTTGTTGGTTTTAGAAATAACAAAAGAATACCAAGCTGATAATGACAGTGCAGTCCCAGGTACTGCAATTGCTATAGATTCAGATGAATCTAGTGTTCAAATAATAGGAGAATCTGTTACAAACTGTGTTTGTGCCAGTCAAACTGTGGTGACTTCTCCATGTGGAGTTAGCGGGCTAGACACAGACTTGCGACCATATATAGATGCAATGCCAATGGACCCAATAACTGGATCTACAAATGACACTAGATATTTTATAAATAAAGATTCATATGGACTGATTACAGTAGGATCTTGCGATGCAGAATCAGAAGGCTCAGGTGGAAATGGGACTCCACCGAACATATCTATAACTCGATAATAGTAAGCTTATTAAGCTTTTTTCCATTCGCTTAATACTTGTTCCATCTTTTTAATTAGCTCATCTATTTGCATTTTATTTTTTACAAAATAGTCAGAAGCCCCCATTGCCTTTGCATTTTCGATATCAGAAGGATCCCTAAGGTCGGTAAGCATAATTATTGGTACGCCTTGTAATTCTTCATTTTTTTCTCTTTCAGCTAATAGTGAAAATCCATCCATACCTTCCATAATTATATCCAGCAGAACAATGTCTGGTTTTTCAGACTTAATTTTTTCTATCCCCTCTGCTCCATCTCTCGCTCTTAAAACTTCGTGACCCTGATTTTTTAGTTCAAAAGTGAATACTGTAGCCTGTAGATCGCTATCTTCTATAAGTAATATTTTCATACGTAAGTGGGCATAGGTCTTGTTAAAACACGTAATTACTGCTATTATTACATGAAATGCCTGACACAAAAACCAATTCTACTGAAGAAGAAGATAAACCGCAAATAACGGGCGATTCTATGCAAATTCCTGCACCTGAAACAGAGGAATCTAAAGCACCTGAAACTCAGGATGTGCAAAACGATCAAAATGTTGCTCAAAAAGAGCCAGATGTAGAAAATATTGAAGATAAATCTTATGAAAGTGAGGAGTTTGAAGAGGATGAGGATGATGAATTAATAATTTCTGATCAAGATAAAGAATTTATTAAACTACTAATGAAAAGTGGCCTAGCAGAAAGAGAATTGCTTGAGCGTGCATTCACAGAAAGTAGAGGTGATGCGAATTCACTTATACGCATAATTTTGCGTGATGGCCTGTTATCCGAAGAGCAACTTGGAATGCTAAAGGCGCATGCATATCAATGGTATTTCATTGATATTAGTAATGAGCCATTCAATTCAAATTTGCTGAATAAGCTACCTTTAAAGGTAGCTGAAGCTCAGCAAGCTATACCTTATACGAAAGAAGAAGGAGCTGTGCACATTGCATGCCTTGATTTTAGAAAAAATCCTTTTCACAGAATTCTTCAGAAGAAGTTTGGATATAATGCAAAATTCTTTCTAACATCAACTGGCTCATTTAATGCTGCAATTGCACAGTATGACGTAGACTTTAAAGAGAAATGTGAAGAAATTTTAACTAGGTCAAAATCCACATCCAAAATTGGATCGAGGGAAGACACAACAATCTCTGAGCTCTTTGATGCATTGGTACAACATTCTCTTAGAGAGAACGCATCAGACATCCACATGGAACCACAAAAACATAGTGTAATCGTTCGGGAACGTGTGGATGGTATTTTGCACAAGGTACTAGAGTTTTCTCATGATGTTTACGAGAGGCTTACACAAAGAATGAAACTTCTTGCGTATTTAGCTATTGATGAACATTCGATCCCTCAAGATGGAAAAATTGTTTACGAAGGAGAAAGTGGTATTCAAACAGACATTCGTGTTTCTACAGTTCCAACTAGATACGGTGAAAAAGTTGTATGTAGGTTGCTACGCTCAGGAGAAATGAGGTTGCCACTAGAAGCACTTGGAATCTCTGCAGATAACATGAAGATATTGGAAGAAGAAATGAAACAAGCATGGGGAATGATCTTGGTAACAGGACCTACTGGTTCTGGTAAAACATCTACTCTGTACGCAATTTTGCAACGCTTGAATGAAGAGAAAGTAAATATTTCTACAGTAGAAGATCCAGTGGAATATGAATTGCGTGGAGCAAATCAAATTCAAATAAATAACAAAGTTGAACTCACATTCGCAAAAGGACTCAGAGCACTAATGCGTCAGGATCCAGATATCATTCTAGTTGGAGAGATCCGTGACAAAGAGACGGCAAATATCGCTGTTAATGCAGCTATGACAGGACACACAGTGCTATCTACCCTGCATACAAATGATGCTCCTACTGCAGTCCCTAGGCTTTTGGATATGGATGTAGAAGCATTTTTGATATACAGCACAGTTAATGTAATTATTGCACAAAGGCTTGTTCGAAAAATATGTGTTGGGTGTAGGCATAGTGAACGCATAAAAATTGAAGAACAAGACTATGCACCTCTTCTACCTAAGTCTGCAATTGAAACACTGAAACAACGTGGAGATCCTACTCTTCTATTTAGAGGTAAAGGATGTGATCGTTGTAATGGATCTGGATACAGTGGACGAATGGCTATTCATGAATTCTTACGTGTAGATGATTCACTTAAAGATATGATCTTGAACAAAGCAGATAGTGACACAATTAGAAACGAAGCAATTAAATCTGGAATGAAAACAATGTTCCAAGATGGGATAGCAAAAGTGATGCAAGGAGAAACAACAATAGAAGAAGTGCTACGTGTTTCACAATCATAATTAAAATATGAATCTAATTTCTCATCGCAAAAAAGGCAGAAAGAAGAAAGGTATGAAAAAATCTATTCTTAATATGCAGATAGGACGAGGAAAGATGAAAACCAATGATCTGCTAACAATGTTACGTCACTTGAGTATGACTATTCATGCTGGTGTGCCGCTTCTAAAGGCCCTATCGATCTTAGAAGAAGATGCAAAAGGAGCTAAAAAAAGATTACTTGGACACTTAAAAAGATCCGTAGAAGCAGGACACAAATTGGCAGATGCAATGGAAAATGCTCCAATGAAGTTTCCTGATCTTGTTGTTACAATGGTTAGAACAGGCGAAATTGGTGGAACACTGGAGATGAGTATTAATAGAGTAATGCACAGAATCAAACGCTCAAAAGAGTTAAAAGGTAAGGTAATTGGAGCCATGATGTATCCTGTTATGATTCTTTCTATGGTTACAGCTTTAGGGCTAGCTATGGGGCTATTCGTATTGCCTCAGATTACTCCATTATTTAAATCTATGGGTGCAGAACTTCCTCTGCCAACTAGAATAATGATGCTTGGATCTGAAATATTACAAGAATATTACCTACACATGGGAATCGGTTTTATAGTTTTTCTAATAGTATTTATTTTAGTATCTAAAATTGAAATCATTAAATACATGGAGCATTCTTTTTTGCTAAAGATTCCATTGTTAAAAACTGTTATAAAATTTGTAGCTATTGTTAATCTACTTGGCACATTTGGATCGCTAATGCAGAGTGGAGTTCCACTAAAAGAAGCACTGGAAAATGCCTCTGGAGCGACTGGTGTTAGACCTTTTAGGAGAGCCTTTAAACGAATGATTCCAATGGTAGAAGAAGGTAAAACAGTTTCAGACGGCATGAGAAGATGTGGACACCTGTTCCCTACGTTCGTTATTTCTTTAATAAGTGTGGGGGAAGAAACAGGAAGCATGACTGAAACATGTGATTTTTTGGCAGAATACTGCCAAACAGAAGCCGAACATTCCATTAAGTCTATGCTTGCTGTACTAGAACCTGTGCTCCTTATTGGTGTCGGAGGTTTGGTAGGTGGAGCTGTTCTTGCTGTTATCGCTCCTATCTATAGTCTTACAGATAGTTTTTAAGTCTTATATTAATATGCTAAAAACCCACTCAAAAATTAGGCATTATTCTTCTGGATTTACAATGCCAGAGATTTTAATAACACTGGCAGTATTCTTAGTTATGGCTTCTTTAAGCCTGCCATATCTGGGTGATTTTTTTAGAAATGAAAATGCAGAAGCTCACTGTAAAAGATTAAATCAGGCAATTTACAGAGCATCCTATAGATCAAACGCAGGGGAAAATGGTTTGTCTTGGGGGGTATATGCAAGTGGAGATTCCTACACCTTATTTGCAGGTGATTCATATGCCACAAGAGATACAAACTTAGATGAAACAATTACATTGCCAAGTACAATGACAATTGTCACACCAAAAACATTTCACTTTCAGAAATACTCAGGTCTACCAGATTATGTAGACACTGTTTCTATAACACTCGGCGGTATAACTACACAGTGCGCATCTGTTAATTCAGCAGGACTAGTAGAATAAACTATTTCTTTTTTTGTACCTTCATAAGGTTCTGCAGTTTACGCATAAGCTTTTGCACACCTAGTAATCTAACTTCTGTTCCGCTTGGTAATTGCGTAGAGCCAGAAACCAAAGGATTATTTAATACTCCAACAGACATTGGTTTAATCATGATGGTGTCTTTTAGTAGCAACTTATCAATTACTAATGCCATCTTGGCTCCTTGGACATCCAGTACCAAAACATCTATTTGGTCGTCTCCAAATGAATCAAGAGTAGAGAGTGCTGGTTCATCTGAAGACAAATCTTTTAGCCTTGCAATCGGCATAGATCCATCATCAAAAAGAACTGTAGGAACTCTATTTATGTTTTCTATTTGGTTCTTTTCTATCTGACGTAACCTTTGAACATAAGCTTCTGGTACTGCGTATATCTTGCTATTGGATTCAATCATAACCGATTCAATAACAGAGAGCTGCGCAGGAACTGTAATAATAAATCTCTTTTTACCATCCGCTTGTTCAAATTCTATAGACCCCGCAAAGGATTCAATAGAAGCTCTAACTGCAGACAATCCAACTCCCCTACCAGATACCTCTGTAATCTCTTTACTAGATGTAAATCTAGGATCAGTTAGCAATGTTAAAACATTTTTTTCTGTAATAGTTGCAATCGTTTCATCTGATATTCCTCTTTCTTTTGCAACCTTTTTTAGTTCCTCTATATCTATCATTTCTCCATCGTCTTCTACAATTACACGAATACTTTGTTGCATCCTTTCTATGCGTAACACAACAGATCCTTCCTCTGACTTACCTGCCTTTTTCCTATCCTCTTTAGTCTCTATCCCATGGCCAACGGCGTTCCTAAGTAAGTGAATAATCGGACCATGAATCCTCTCTGTAAGGCCCTTATCTATATGGCTTACAGAACTAAATACAGAGAACTTAACTCCCTTACCTTGTTTATTGGCTATGTCTCTAACCAATTGAGGAAAGTTCATAACAATCTGCCCAACAGGAACTAGTCTACATCTATTAACCTCATCCTTTAGAGATGAAACTAAGCCACCCATATCACTTATTAGTGACTTGCTCCTTTCTAATTGATTCTTGTCACAACTTTTTTTCATTTCTCCATGTAATTGAGAAAGCTCACTAGTCATTTCTATAAGTGAATCCAAACTCCTAGTATTAACACGAATACTAGTAACTGCATTAGCTTCCAAAGACACTTCAGAAGCCTGCGCAACAAATTCATCTGAGTCCATAGCTCCTCCGTCCCTCCAATGTTCTAGTGGCTCAATAATCGCTAGTTTTTCTGGTTCCTTACCAGTTTCATCTATTTGATTAATTGCATGTCTTGCCCACTCTACAGCCTGAAACATTAAATCAATCGTATTCCTCTCTATTGTAAATCCCTCTTTTCTAGCTGAATCTATAATATCTTCTAGCCCTGCAAACAACTGCCTCATTTTATCAAATCCCATAATAGAGGATGAGCTCTTGCACGTATGACTAGCTTGCAATGCATCATCTAGCACAGACTTTTGATTCTCTGGATCTCTCTCCATACGAACTAGTAGTACACTCAGAGTGTCTAGCTCGTCTCTTGCCTCATCTACATATAAATCAATGTAATAGGTTTGTTCCATATAATCCGTTTATTATAGCACAAAATAGGGTTTAACGATAGTTTTAGTAATTCAGTAAGTGGCATACTGAATACATCAACCTACGCCACGGCTTAGGTCGACAAGTAATACTAACTACTTAATACATCCAAATGACTCTGATCTATCATATAATTCGCACTTTGCTTGGACTGATCTTGATATGTGCAACTGCAATTACATTCGGATTCTTGCCAATGCCAGACCAAAGCCTATTCAGCACAGAAGGCTATGCACTAATTCAAGCTATTATTGATACTGGTTATTTATGGCAAACAATAGGCGTAGCATGTGCGTTCGTTGGAATATTTTATGTAATAAATCGATTTGTAACACTAGCCACTATGGTATTGATACCAATCTCTATTAACGTTGTTCTGTTCCAAATATTTTTACAACCAAATCCACTAACTGTAAGCGCTGCACCTGCTTACATTTTCTTGGCTTGTAATCTGTTTATCCTTTGGATAAACAAAGATGATTTTGTATACATTGCAGCAGGCTGATTTAATTTATAAAAAAAGCCCTACACCACGAATGATGCAGGGCCCGAGAGGTCTTTCTTCTAAGGGTTTAGTACTATAGGAGAATGAACATCCCGACAATGAACATGACCATCATGAACAGAGCGACCGTTTCGATCGTTCCCATGAACATGATTGCCTCGCCTTTTCCGTGTCCAGTCTTGCCGATCGCGTCGCAGGCACGTGCTCCCACAGCTCCTTGTGTTAATGCGGATGTGCCAATACATGCGCCGGCGAATACCGCCGAGATCATGGTAATGGTAATCCCAACAGGATCCGTTGGAAACTTGTCGCTGAATAGGAATACTGCCATTGCAAGCAATACCAGGCCGTAGAGGGTCTGACTAAATGGCATGAGTACGTAAATCGCAAGATTGGGGCATTCTTTGCCCTTCTCTGCTTTTACGCCTAATGCAGCGTTAGCTGCCTTTGACATTCCAATTGCAGAACCAATTCCAGCAACGGCCATCAATAGAATTCCGAATGCTAATGCGGTCATAAGATTAAACTCCGTTAAGTGGTTGATAAGGGACTCCGGCGCTTTCAATCTCGGCATGTTTGCTACCTTCTAACAGGTGCAAACGGAAACCGTGGACTAAAATAGCCAGTATTCCCAATACTAAATTCAAAGTGTGACCGAAGAGCGCTATTGCGACCCCCAGTATAGTTAATACTATTCCAGTATCCTGCACGAGCAGCATGTTGGATAGCATCGCGAGGATGAAAGCAGTGAATCCCACTGCGAACAACCTCATGTAGCTAAGCATATCTCCGAAAACTCCGACCAGATCCATACAGAACCCAACCGAAGAAAAGGCAATACGCTTTGCTATGTTTTTTTCTGTGCTTCCGAAGAAGCAAATGATCGCACCGCCCGTGAGTATACATGCGAGTGTTGCCGGGATAGTTGGCAACTGGAAAAACATTGCTTGCAGAAGCAAGAAGTTCCCAATTACTACAACGCACCAGCCGCACTGTGTAATCGCACGGTAAGTGTCTCCT
Source organism: Candidatus Peregrinibacteria bacterium (assembly GCA_018648865.1). Taxonomy (GTDB): domain Bacteria; phylum Patescibacteriota; class Gracilibacteria; order Peribacterales; family Peribacteraceae; genus JABGQH01. The sequence continues at coordinate 20,488 of JABGQH010000007.1, read as the reverse complement.
CTAAAGACCGCGTGGACTGCAGCACGTATTCGCGAAACTCCTAGATGGAGCAATCCAACAAAGAATGAGATCTTTATGGACATGAAGATTCCTGCTTTTACTGCCTCTTGGTTCGAAAGATCGAACTGCGTGGCAATTGGCTGGAATACAACGTCGCGAAGTAGTGGCAATCCAGAAATAGCCTCTGATCCAAACCAGTTCCCTGTGAGTGCACCCCATACGATACAGGATATCGAAAGGATGTAGCCCAATCGGAATGGTTCTGGTTTCATGTCGGAAAACTGTCTTCTAGCGATCAATGTTCCGATCAGATACAAAGCCCCATACCCCGCGTCGCCGATAAGCAACGCTACAAGTATTGGCATAATGATCATCGCGTCCCAATGACTGTCTAACTCTTTGTATCCAGGACGAATCCCGAAAAAGGAAAACAATGACTCGATGGGACGAATCCATTTAGGAACTCGCGAAAGCGTTGGGACATCACTGTCGTCAGTATCTACGTCCTCAACTACAATCGCGTATTCATTCTCATTTGCATGAGTCAAAACGGATGGAACATCTTCTTCTGGAAGGTATCCAGCAAATGCTGAAATGTCGCAAGTTTCGTCTCGCGTCATCCCCTCATAGGCTACCTGGAATTTGAGCAGGTTTTGTAGCCTCAGGATGTACCCTTCAACCTCTGCTCTAGAATGCGATAACCGCACAAGGTCTGATTCTAGATCAGCCCTTCTGTCTTCAAGAGACTCGATTTCATCTTGCAAGACATCCAAGCTTTCGCTTGGAATGGAATCGATCCAACCGATTGGTATGTTTAGATCTAAATCGATTCCGGTAATGCAACAAAGAGTGGTGCCGTTAGAATTTTCGCCGACCCACTTGGTATGCACAGTACTGCTCAAGTCTCCTTCAAGGAACTCTACGAGTTCCTTTGTTGGAATCTGCAAGAAGTATACGCATATACCTTTCTCTTTATCTATTGCATTTACAGTATTGCGATCCACTTTTCCCCAGCGCTTGTACCACCCAACAAGAGAAGATTTCTCTTCTATGCCTTGTGAAACTCCTGCTAGTTCTGAGTTGGTTCGCAACACTTCGTTTACAACTGTCTCTGGCGATTCGTCAGTGGACGCATGTTCATGCGGCGCCACACTAGATGGCATCGCTTTCAACGCATCTTCTGCAAAGGCAATTTTGTCTTCAATCTCCTGCGTTTCGGCAGAAAAACCTTTGTGCCTAGGATGCACATGCAAAATGCCTAGCTTTCTGAGTGATTCCAGAGTTGCCTCCCGCTTAGACGGAAGGCAAAAAACCGTAACATGTTTCATGGGTATGATCATGCTGCAATTACCTTTCGTTTTAGGAGGTCACTGGCCACTTTCGCCAACGTGCTTTCTTCACGTTGGGCGTCGTCCAAGGCGATGAACGTTTTTTGGATTTGCACACTAAGTGCAGGAATCAATATCTTATCCAAATAATTGTACAGCCTTGTAACACGTTTCCTTTCCACTTCAACTGCGTCAAAGTTTTTCTTCAAGAGTTTCAGACGAATCCGAAGACTTGCAGTGGTACGAACTGCTTCGACCCCATCGTCTACCCACAAGGGAGTTGAGAATGGATCCGGAAGCTCCTCTGGAAAAATGACTTCTTCCAAAGTGGTGATTACGACTTTTCCTACATGAGTGCAGGAAGTGATGATTTCTACAGGAGTTACCCACTCTTGTAAGTCGATAGAAGTGTCAGAGAAAACCCCGACCCACTGATCAACAAATTGTGAGTGAGCAGCTAGCTGGCTTGACACTTTTTGCATTTCACCTTGGATCCTTTTGGCCTCCGCAGTAAAAAGCAATCGTTGTGCATCCAACGTAGCAACTTGAGCCTCTGATGTAGAAACCTTTGATCGTAACAACTTAAGAGTTGCTCGGTTCTTCGGCAGTTGGGCAGTGGAGCTCATAAAGATCCTCCTTCAATGTTTAAGGTTTGGAGGGCAGTAAAGACCTCTTCTCCTTGATTATGATCGAAGGAATTCATTCGCTCTAGAATGCATAGCCTACATCCGAAATACACAAAGTGTGGAAGCTTTGCCCACCATTCATGATGTTCAAACATATATAATGCATCCCACCAACATTTCAACAATGCCTGCTGTGCATGCAACGGAGTATCTGCTTCTGTGACTTCAAGAGGCAGAACAGTACTCTTGTGCGCATGTCCGCTTCGTTTTGCAGTTCTGAGTTCGCCGACTTCCTTTCGGATTATGCTCGCGAAATTACTCAGTTGTTGCATCCACGAATACGAGGTTTGCAGACATTCCCCTGTTAGGAGAGATGAAAACTGCTGCAGGAGATCACATAGATTCTGAAAATCCCCTGCTGACATTCTATTTTCGCATCGTTGCAAAAATTCATCAGTTGAAACTGTTGGCTGCACGCCCCACGCCAAAACCTGAAGGTTCGCAGCGAGGTATTCGTACGCCATAGTTACTCCTCCAAGATCTTCGGAAGAGGAATCGCTGATTCGATCACGCGTGTGAGTTCGTCTGAATCAATTGCGAGGTGGATTTCTCCATCTGACGATGTGATCACAGCGATATCTTTCAAGCGATTGTCTACAGTCATTTTCACAACCGTATCGCCAATCTTGCGAACTAATTCTCCTTGCAAAGAATCGGCTTCTGATTGCGAGATTGAAACTAGAAGTTCTTTTCCCGCGATCTTTTGATCAACAAGAGTGGAGAGGACGCCATTCAGAAGTTCCGAAGATATCGCACTGGCTTTCACCAGTTTTGAAAGTTCCGGATGCAAAGTCTGCTCCAAAGCACTCATTACCTGTGCGCATGCCGTAATAACGGCTTGCTTACGCCCAGTAGTAATTCGATCGCGCGCTCTAGCTTCTTTTTCTTTGGCTGCCTCTACAATTCTCTCAGCTTCCGCCTTGGCCTGCTCGGTTATAAACCGAACACTTTCCTTGGCGTCTGCAAGTAATTGCTCTGCTTCCCGTTTTGCGGGATCAATTGTACGGTCGTGTACATTTTGCAAAAATTCATCTGCACTAACGACCGGTTCATTCGGTTCATTCATAGTCAACTACTCCATTTATTTAGCTGTTGTCGCAACAGCTTCTTGTGGCCAATGATTATCCAGTACCCGCCGGTCGATCGGAACATCCTCTCGTGAGAAATGATGTTTCAGAATCGTCCAACAAGTATCCAGCGCATCGTTTAGAGACAATGAAACCGAAAGGTCCATCAGCCCTACTTCGAAATCCGACGCGAATTCAAGTAACGAATTGTCACGATTTGTAAGATCGTGGCCCATCGCAGCTTTTTCACGAGCGCCTTGTGCCTCAGCGTATAGCTGGACCATAGCATTCATCAAAGATCGATGATCGTCACGAGTATCATCATTGACCTGCTGCTTTAAGCGGGACAGTGAACGGAACGGATCAATTCGGGCATCTTTCAAAAAGAATTGGCCCTCTGTGATGTATCCCGTGTTATCGGGAACGGGGTGTGTTACATCGCCATCTGGCATTGTTGAGACGCCAATAATGGTAATAACACCCTCGCCCACAAAATCACACGCTTTTTCATATAGCCGTGCAAGTTGTGAGTATAGGTTTCCAGGATACCCGCGTTCTGCAGGTATCTTCTCTAGGTCGCTTTCGCGAGCCTTGAGTGCGTCGGCATAAGACGTCATGTCGGTAAGCATGACCAACACGTTCTTGCCCTTTAACGCAAAGTTTTCCGCCGTTGCCAGAACCATGTCGGGTACCATAAGGCATTCCGACGCGGGGTCTGCAGTAGTGTGAGCGAAAACAATAGTTTTTGTGGACGCCCCACTGGTTTGCATCTCCGCAGTGATTCTATCGTACTCAGCAGGTGGCATTCCCATGCAACCAAGTACGACAACATCTGCGCTCGTCATAGACGAAATGCGCAACAGAAGATCGTTATAAGGCTCCCCTTGGGCTGCAAAGATAGGAATCTTTTGCGAGCCAACTAGGGAATTGAAAATATCGATCATAGGGATGCCGGTTTCAATAAATTGAGACGGCATCTCTCGTTTGATGGGATTGACCGACGGCGTTCCAATGTCTACCGAAGTTCCTTTCAGAACAGGTAATCCATCTAGTGGCACACCGCCACCAGAAAACACCCGACCAAATGATTCCGTACTGAACGTGAGTTTCTGAGCATGACCCAAGAACTTCACAGTGGCATTGCGAGCAACGCCGAGCGTGCCGTTATAGACTTGAATGACAACTTCGGACCTCTTGAACGCGATAACGCGACCAAAAGACAAACTGTCGTCACCCCAGCTAATCTCGCACAACTCGTTTACGAAAGGATTAATACCAGGCGCTTCGATGCGCAAGATATTTCCTTTCAGCCCTGAAACATTATCGGGATTGCAAATTCTTACAGAGTTGTTCGATGTCATACTGCGATCCCTTCTTTTTCAAGAGAAACTGCTGACTCAACCATAGATATGGCTTCTGCCCACAGGCCTCCTTCTTCTTCGGTTTCTTGTTCTGCCAAGTTCCAACTGCGCAGAGTTTGCGCAAGAAGATTGGCCCATTTGCGTGCAACTTCTTTTTCGGATTGCACAACCCGCGGTTGGTCGTTTTCGTCTTTCTCTACGACTGGATCGAAATCCAGTTCCGTATCGAAACACAAAGTATACAACCAATCGAAAAGTTTTTCCTGCCTTTCGGCTGGGCTGCTCGCATCCACAGGGTGGAACGAGTTTTGCTGCAGAAACACACCGTCAAACAGTTCAGCGAGTAGTAGATTGAGGAACGCATCCATTCCAATCCCATCTTCGCCTGTTATGACCATAAGCTCCTGAGTTTCAGTCGATTTCCGAAGAAGTTCTAGTACACGAACAACTTTTTCTTGCGGGATACTGCCATCAATTTTCGACCAGCTTTGCAGCACATCGATTGCAGGATACTTTTTGGAATCCGCACGCGGTTGATCAAGTCCCCAAAAGGCTTGGTTTTGAGGGAGAGTCGCCTGAACGACAGGATCGCTAAAGTCTCCACCGGCCGGACTAACAGTACCGATGATCGTAATTGATCCGGTGTCGCCGTTTGCGGTTTCTACTTTTCCTGATCGAGCATAAAAGCTAGCAACCAGCATTTCTAGGTCAGCAGGGAATCCCCGCGCACCTGGAATCTGGCCACGAGCTGATACAGCTTCTCTCATTCCTTGTGCCCATCGTGACGTTGAATCCGCCAAAATAAGCACATTGAGTCCCATATTTCTATAGTACTCAGCAAGACTGCTTGCAACGAACACCGATGCCTCGCGCGCTGCGGTTGGCATAGACGATGTGTTGCAAATGATGACCGTTCGATCTGACAATTTACTGCCAGTCTGCGGGTCAGCTAAGTGTGGGAACTCTTTGATTGTTTCCACGACTTCGCCTGCACGTTCGCCGCATGCACAAACAATGACAACATCAATGCTTGCATGCTTGGCAATTGCGTGCTGCAGAACGGTTTTACCCGTTCCAAACGCCCCAGGGATAGATGCGCTACCACCTATCGGGACTGGTATAAGTGCATCAATGATGCGCATGCCAGTCGGCAGATAGTCAGAGATCGGCAAACGACGCCTGTACGTGGTGTTTCCTTTTTTTACCACCATACGTTGCACCATTGTTACCGGAACCTCTTTGCCGTCTTCATTCTTAATGACAGCAATGGTATCGGATACGCAGCACTCCCCTTGCGACTCGATCGAAATGACTTCCCAGTCGCCGCTTAAGTCAAAAGGAACCATGATCTTGTGTTCGAAGTGAAACTCCTTAACGCAACCAAGTACCTGACCCGCAGCAACGGTGTCACCAATTTTTGCAGTAGGAACGAAATCCCACATTTTAGTCGAATCCAACGGATCGACTCTGGATCCTCGCTTTAGGAAAAACCCATCGCGATGAGCCAGTTCTTTTAGCGGGTTCTGCAATCCATCGTAAACGGTTCCGAGCATGCCCGGACCCACTTGAATGGAAAGCGGATCTCCGCTAAACGTGACTTTCAAACCATTGCAAAGACCTTCGGTCGGTTCAAACACTTGCATAACACAAGAGTTTTCCCTGACCTCTAGTACCTCTGCCATGACCTGTACAGTCACATCTTTGTCGGGCAATTCTATATACCCGATCTCGCCTTGGGCGAGCATTGCATCGGCAGAAAGTTCTACCTCTACAATGTTGTCTGTACACCCGATTAGGGTGCCATGCCTTTGTTGCATGCTCTTTCTCCTTCCAATAGTAATAGTTACTAAACCCGTGATGTGAAAGACCTAAACCTCGTCAGATTGCATCCTTTAACGTAAATACGCCAAAAAACGTCTCTCGATCTGTCGAGGACAGGATTAAATAGCAGATTTACGTAAAAATATCAAGGGTCTAAGGGCAGTTTTTCCTTTATATGCAGAGGAATAAATGATGTCTAATCGCCCTCATAATTTATGTATAACTCATCTTTTATCCTACTCATAAATTATTATTACTGTACTTGCCAATTTTTTGTAGCATGCGATCTGTTAATAACGTATAAATTGCTATACATTAGAGCATAAATAGCATATTTGATTTCCCTTAATATATGTCTATAAAAGCGATCCTATCACCAAATAATCTTAGGTACATGTTTCTTACTTTGGTACCGGCTCGTTTCATATTTATTGTTATTGAAAGCTGTCAGCCAGAAAGTTTTAATTCTTATCTAGCCATTCATGAATCAGGAGAACTAGCATGGATGCTACTTATTTTTACTATTTACATTGGGCTATTACACAAGTTACTACCTAGTGTTTGGATAATCAGAAACCTATTACCTTTGCGTAAGCATGTTGGTGCAATGATAATACTAATCGTCACAGCTCACATTTCTTTTTTACTAAATAAGAATGGAATATTTACAAACATACATGCGATCTCTTCTTTGTTAGTTTCTAGGGAAAGAGCGATAATATTTGGGACATTATCCTTTACAATACTTCTGTTTATGCTTTTTTCTTCTAGCAAAGTAGTAATAAATCAAATCGGATACAGAGCATGGAAAAGGATCCAACAACTAGCACATGTCGCATTTATATTTGCTGCACTACACATTGGTCTTAGCTCTTATCTATCAGATAGATCTATTCACTACGAACCCTTCATCTATCTAGGAATTTATGTATTGGGATACATGTATTTATGGTGGAAAAATTCTTACACCAATTAATTGGTGTATAGGTAAATATCAATTAACTCAATGATGTATTTTAAATTGAGTGTCAAATATTCTATACTCGCAGTAGGATTTGTTCTTTCCCAAAACAAAAGGAGTATAGCTATGTTTGAGTCTGCTTTTTTTGCGGCCATGATTGTTGCGGTGTTTACAACGTTCCAAGTGGCATGTCGTATCCACCTTTGCAAAAGCGGTAATACTACAGAGAAGCGTAATTTCTCTGTACCCTTAGGGTTGTCCCTAATTAGTTGGGCGGCTCTGATTAGCCTTATCAAATACATATGATCACATGCAGATCCTTCCAAAGCCCCGTCCTTATGCGACGGGGTTTTTTCTGTAAGAATCGAATTTTTTGACATGAATGTATATAATTGTATGCTTTGTATGAAGGTTAGAAACGTCTAATTAATCAGAAAAGAATAGATTCTAGCTTTCGTTAGAGTCTGCTCTTTTCTAAAGCGATGGAGGGAAGATCTATGTGGGATTCAATTTCGTTTTGGCTGCCAATAGTCATGGCATCTGTTTCGGTATTTATCGTCGCATGTCTCGACGGTAAATGTACCCAGTGGCGTGAAACCCATAACGATGAACCTCCACCAAGGAGGTACCGTTGCAGAGTTCCCATTGCCATAACAATTGCTAGTATCGTCTACATGATGGTCTATGCACCAATCTAGTAGAGAAACAGAGCAACACCCTAAAAAGCCTCATCTTAATTGATGGGGTTTTTATTTAGTAATCTAAAAAGTGTAAGCAGAATGTGTTATAATTTATATTCAGTAATACGTTCATTAAAACCACTGGATTATTCCTTAGCTTATACTACGGAACAACGGATCTTGTGACTCACGCATCGCGCTTTGCGCTTGCGCTCATCTACAATTCACCGATGGGGATGACCCGCCTTCGTTCGGCTACGCCGAAACTACGGACGGGCAGGAGGAGAAAGTTATTTATTGTTTTTATGTTTAGTATATTTAAAGCTTTGGGGATGACAGGCTTCGACATCGTGATTTCTAGTAATCGACATGTCCTATATCAATGCGTAAGCATTTGGTTTGGGATAGCTTCTGTTCGGGATCGCAACGGTTCCCGTTACCCACATGTTGCAAAATTTAATTGCAAACAATCTTGTTAGCAAAGCCAATTCAATCGCAGAAGGTGTCATGGCTCGTTTGAGTCCTGCTCTTGTGCCTGTAATGGCCTAAGTTCGTCCTAGCACGAACACGTCTCTCCTTTTATTCTCGCTACGAGGAAAAGGCGTCACTTAGCGAGGCAGAAGTACATCTGGCGTACTGTACTTTTAAATCTATCGCCAACCCATTTGACCATTTCTTGTCTGCTCTCTTGTAGGTCGAATGTATTAGAGCAGTCATAACAGTACTGGCACGTTTTCTACACGTTGGACCCGAGTTCGATTCTCGGCATCTCCACCATTCGACTCATCCCGATAATTCGGGATTCGCTCATGGTAACCCCCCTAACCCCCAAAAGCATCCCCGAAGCGGGTGCGCATTTCTGCTATAACATCTGCCATATCAAACCCAATATCCGTACATGCTTTTAGCGCATTGGCTAAATACGGAGCAAGTGGAACAGTTCCTGTAAGTGATGCTTCGTTCCCCATTCGCTCAACGCTTTCCTTATGTTTTCCCCCTGTAGAAAAATGCCTAATTGAATATTCTTCTGGATTACAGAGGAGAGGAACTATTTGAGTAATAACAAGAGTATGAGAGAGCGTACCAATACCAGCACCAACCAGTTCGCTACGAAAATCAGGATCATGACTTTCTCCAAATGGATAAAATTCGCTATATACCATATCTTTCATATGCGGGAGGCATATCATACTCATTTGACCAAAAACCGTATCATCAAATTTAGATCTAAAATGAAAGGTAGTATGACGAGTTCCCTTTGGTACAACATCGTACCTGCTTTGCAGATCTAGCTTGTCGCCTTTGTTAACATCGAAACGTTCTATAGTTAATATTAGGAATAGCGACGTACGATATGCGCATTAATAAGGGGTGTCTATAATTATTAACAGTTCTATTTATTAATCCCACCCTCAAAAAGGTGAATTATAAGTTTCATTGGAAGTAACAGTAGTAGTACCATATTTCTCCTATGTCAGGAAAAGTTACAATCGGCGGCACAGATTATCCATTACCAGAGGAATTAAGTGGAGTTGGTAATTTCGAGACTTGTGTCAAAAGAGATGGTGAAACTATGACGTTAAAAGTGATGAACGGACCTACATTCGGCTGTTCCGTCATTTTGGGACGATTATCAGATTGTTTGAATTGTGAACGAACTTCAGATTTATCTATTGAAGAAGTTATTAATAATGTAATTGCAGATATACAAAGAACTCTTGAATCTGGTGTTGAATTATGGGAGGGATAAGCTTTAAACCCTCAAACAACATCATTTTTTGGCGACTTGAACATTGTTACAAATATCAACCAAGCAATTAGTATTAATCCCCCTGCAGTAATAATAGGGAGTCTGGTATCTAAGATAGAGAGGAAGCCAGCAATAAGTGGTGGCAAAGCCATGCCAGCAGCTTGTAGTGATTGGCTTGTACCTAATATTTCACCCTGCTTATCTGATGGAGCACAGTTAGAAATAACTGCGGTGCTATTTGGCATACTTAAGCCAGAGAAAGTGGCAACAAATGGCATGATTAGGTACAGGTAGACCATTTTGTTTGGCAGTACCAGCAGAGGCAAAACCATTGCGAGCATAAAGAGTGAGATTCGGAGTATTTTATCTGGTGCAAATCTACTAGCAACAAAGCGATTGGTTACACCTTGAGTTAAGGCAATCCATATTCCTATGTATGCAAAGATAAAACCAATGTCCCTCTGGTTAGCGCTAAACGCTTTTACTAAATACACCTGAAAGAATTGAGAGAAGAAGTTGAAACCAAACGTGTATAGGAAAAAGACAATAAATATTATCCGTAACGCAGGGTCCAAGATTGAACGTCGTATGTTCACGATTCCCGCAAGCGGATGTATGGCATGCTTACTTTTAACTGCTAATGTTTCTGGCAATTTATACGCTACCCAGATTATGTTTAAAGCTGTAATAATAGCGGCTAGTAAGAACGGAGTAGAGTAACTAAACCAAGATACGATAGCGGGATCAGAGAGTATTCCTCCTAGTGCTGGGCCTACAATAAAGCCCAAACCAAAAGCCATTCCAATAAAACCAAAGTTCTTAGACTTATCTTTTGCTTCACTTATATCTGCAATTGCTGATTGTGCGACAGATATGTTTCCTCCGGTAAACCCATCAAACAGTCTAGCTATGAAGAGGAGGAGGAGGTTCCCCGTGGCAATTGAATACGCAATAACTAGATAACTAACTAGCGTACCTGCACGCGAGAAGATTAGTAGTGGCTTACGACCGTATCTGTCAGAGAGCGCACCTAGGACTGGAGTACCAAAGAATTGAGCCAGTGGATAACTGGCTATCAGTAATCCATAGACGATGTGCCTAGATTGTTCACCAATATTTGCAGCCAGTGCATGTGAACTGTTAAAGAGTAGTGGGGCAAAGATTGGGATTGCCAAACTTAAGCCTAGTAACTCTAAGAACGTGGTAAAAAAGAGTAACCATAAAATCTGTTTTGAGTTCGCTTTATTCATGAAGCGTAATTGTAATGTTTAAACCCTTTTTATCAACATAAACATTATCTATTCGCAGTCATCTTCTAGCATCAAAATCACACGTTCTTTTTCAGATGCACTCCATTTAACAGATTCTGCTTGCAGCTCAGCAATACTTGCTTCTGCGATGCCTAGCCATGATTCATTATCTGCAATCTCTGCTTCTACTTCTGCAATAGCATCATCTAGAAGATTGTTCTCTAAGTTTTGCACACGCAGGATTTCTACTTCTTCTGGAGTTATATCTGCACTTGGCAATATTGCACCACGTGAATCTTTCATAACTTGTTTAGCTATGGCAGCGGGGTCCCCCATACTTTCTATGGCTTCTAATGTGGCATTCCATCCAATGCTTGTTACCTTCCCTCCTGCAGTAGTTGTATCTATTGCAAGCCTAGAATCAGAAGGCATCAGACCCTGAACTGTCTTCATGCCTGCACCTAGTACCTCGATTGATTTTGTACTTGTAAGGAATTTACTAAATGATTCCCCTGTTCCCTTGGCTCCTTTAATTTGAGAATAAGTTGTATACGTTAATCTAAGAGTTGCTTTAACTAAGTTATCACGCAGGTTATCTACAAGCGCAGCCTTATATTCATGCATATAAGATAATTGCCCACGCATAAGCTCTGTTTCATAAAGAAGCTCTGCCTGCATTGCATATACATCCACTAAATCTGTTTGTACCCGTGCATATTCCTTTGCTTCGAAACTACGTTCGCTTACTGGGATTCTGTAATCAAAATCTGAGTATTTCTCCCAAGTTTTATCTAAATCTCCACAGTCTTCTTTGGCGGCTGTTTCATCTTCCTCCTCCTCTTCTTCATCTTCCTCCTCTTCTTCCTCCACTTCTGGGAGTAAGCATTTCTTACCTTCTACTGTTGCAGGTGCACTGCATTTGTAACATGTCTTTCCATTTAAGTATCCATTACGGGATACGCAGTTCGTATCAAACTTTTCACGACGTGCATCTACAAATTTCTTATATTCAGATTGAACATAAGAGTTAGCTGAGCTTTTAGTCATACCAATATCATCACAATAATCATTGTGGAAGGCACATTTACAATATTGGAACTTAATACTCACCCCGCAGAATGCATCCTTTATGTCTGGTGCCTTAAAAGTACTTTCTTTTGTAGATTGTGCATATTCTTTTTTTGTTTCAGTGGGCTCTCCTCCGCCTCCTCCACAGGCAACTAGTAACAATGTTAGTGAAACGGTTATTATTAGAGAGTGTTCTATCTTCATAATTGTGATTGGTAAGAGGTTTTGAGCATATGAATCTGCTAATAGGGAGTAATTGTAACGCTTGCTCTAATGCCTCTGCAATATTCTTATTATAAATATAGATATACCCCACCCCCTATCTTGACATATCTAAATATAATAGTATAGTACGCCAGTTCCTTTACATCATGTCCCACATCTAGGAGAAGAACAATGAAGTGCTTTATTGTAGTTCTGCTTTCTATTTCTCTCGCCGCATGGGGATACTTTTTCTACCCCAATTATTTTGCTATCGGCGAGCAGTACACAGGACGGATCCTTGGTGTAATTATCTTTATGAGTTCGCTCATGGGGATCTGCTTCGCATTGTTGAAGCAAAGGATTCCATTCGCAATATGCGTAACGGTAGCTAGTTTAGCTAGTGTGCCGTTTGGAATCCCCTACGCTCTAAAGGCATTTGCCTACGCAGAATCAATGCGTACAGACGACTAGAGGTCGTTCTGAAATGAGCAAATCGCCCCCGATCACAATTGGGGGCTTTTTATAATTAGAAAATAACAATTGACCACAGAACAAAGCAGTTCTAGATTATTTACAATGCTGGGATTTGTTTTCTAGCGTACGTGTGTAGATCTTTAACATCATGAAGGAGATAGAAATGAGAAATCGAAATTTGGTATTACCTTCGTTGGTAATCGTTTGTTTGCTGACATGCCTTGTAACACTTTTTAGTTATTATCTGTGGTACACAGAGGATGCCACACCCGAGCAGGTCGTTTACGACCAACAAGAAGAAGCGCCCGTAACTATCGACGAAGAAGACTCTGGCGAAGAGGCAGAAGCCAGCGTTTCCATTGAAGATTTGACCGAAGCAATCGAGCAAAACCCAACTGGCGAAGCCTACTTCGACCGCGGCCATCGGTATCACCGAATAGGCAAAAACGAAGAAGCAATCTTGGATCTGAACGAAGCTATTCGTTTGGACCCAACAAATTCATACGCCTATATCGATCGGGCGCATGCCGTAACTAGATTGGGGTTTCCCGATGATATTGTCGGGTCAAACACTCGGGCGATAGAAGATTTCACCAAAGCCTTGGAGCTCGAACCCGAAAATTCGACTCAGTACAGCAATCGAGGCTTTGCTTATTCTAGAATCGGAGATTCCGATAGCGCGCTTTCGGATTTCAATCGAGCTATTGAGCTGGATCCAGAAAACAATATCGCGTATCTAAACAGAAGTAATCTTTATCGCAGCAAAGGTGAAAATGAACTAGCTGATGCCGATAAAAGAACTTACCAATCTCTCCCTAGCCCGCCACCAATTGGCGTTAGAGAAAGAAGAGCTGGGGATGAAGTTCATTACGAACGTTATCCGCCACGGATTATTTCTGGTCCGTGATCTACACACACAAAACCTCGGTCCACTTGGATCGGGGTTTTTATAAAACCTCCGCAATCGCTTTGCAAAGTTCTTCTATTCTTTCTGCAGGAATCCCTGCAATGTTTAGCCTGCCATTGGGATTTAAGAATATATTTTTAGACTTAAGTGAATCTATCTGATCTGCAGATAGTGGGAGTTTAATAAAGAGTCCATTTGTATTTATACATGAGAGGGTGGGAAGCATTTTAGATATTACTTCCCTCTTTTTATCTAAGCTTAAGCGCAGCTCTGCAAGCTCGTCTAACCATTCTTTTTTGAATTTAGACTGAGTGATAGAAAGAGCGTATTGCCCTGTAACTGGGGCTACAGAGATTGTGGATCTACTGATCATGTCTAAATGCTGCTGTATTACTTCTGTCTCTGAATCTGAGACTACTGCGAAAGCAACACCGGTACGCAGCCCGTAAATTCCATGGTTTTTAGATGCGGACCAAGCAATTAGGAATGAAATCCCTGCATCCATGCAAATTTGAATTACTTCTGCGTCCTCCTGCACTCCTTTGCCGAGCCCTTGATAAGGAAAATCTAGTAACAAGATGTGAGACGTTCCTTTTAATGATTTAGCGAGAGCCTTCCATTGATCTTGTGATGGATCTAACCCCGTAGGATTATGGCACCCAGCCTGCATTAGTAATACATGCGGCTGCGTTAAAGCTGCAACCTCCTCAATTATAGAATCTATGCAAGGCAGTGAGTCTGCTAAGTATGGAGTTTCTGTGATATGGATACCAACAGTGCTGCAAACTTTTAAATGATTTGGCCAAGTAGGTGTTGGCAGTAATACTTTTTTTACTCCTGCTGAGCTTGCAAGTTTTAACAAGGTATTAAGTGCGCCTGTTCCACCTGATGTTGCGACTCTTGGAATTGTGATCTCTTTACCAAATACAAGTGAGGTTGCTGCATCCAAAAATTCTGGAATCCCAGAGATTGGTGGATAACCAATCGGCTCATTATCATCTAAAGATTTAAGTGACTTTTCTACCGAAGACATCCTAAGTAATCCCCCCTCTTCGTTCATTATTATTCCTATAGTTCCGTTCAATGCAGAGGAGCCTGCGGCCTTTGCAGACTTCGCCGACTCGAAGATCTGGTCTGGTTCTAGCGCAGAAAGCGATGCTAGTAGGGATTCTCTTTGCATAATTCTCGTAAGTTAAATATAACTGCCTTACAGTATTGCACAATATCTAACTCCTAATCTATGACTGAAACTAATTGGCCACCCGCCGCGATGGCCACACAACATCCAGACAACGCATCTTCCCCATGGTGGAAAGACGGTGCATTTATTTCTACTCAAGATGAAATTAATGAATTAGTCCTTTTGTATAAGGATCTAGGAGTAGATGAATACATGTGGGACTGGGAAGGGAAGTACGTAGATGAAGCAGTTGGAGAAAAAGCATACTCACTAGATAAAGAATTTTTTGAATCACATCCATTAGGTAAAACACTTAATCTAACATTTCGTATTCCAGCTTTTCGTGGTGAACAAATGCATCACATGGCTAGAGCATTTATGAACATGCTGTCTCTTTCTGATCTCTCTAAAGATATTGGAATGCCATGCTCACCTGTTCACGAGATGTTTTTACCACTTACAACATCTACTGACCAACTGACTACTGTTCGTGACGCATTTAAAAATGTTTGTTCATTACATGGGCAAACTTTCCATGGAGGAGAAGGTGCCCACACAAAATTATTATCTGAATTTAGGGTAACTCCACTAGTAGAAGACATAGACAACATGTTTGATATTAGAAATATATTGGAACCATATTGGAAACTCCTAACTCAGGAACATACCAAAGAGAGTTTGGAGGCATCTGGATTCCGATTGTTCCTAGCACGTAGTGATCCTGCTCTTAACTCTGGCCTTATTCCTGCAGTTCTAGCTATAAAAGCAGCGCTTAGTTCTGCTTATGAAGTTGGTGAAGAACTCGGCTACCCTGTGTACCCAGTTATCGGAACAGGTTCTCTACCATTTAGAGGAAGCGTAAATCCAATGTATACAGATTCATTCTTGGAGCAATACGCAGGGGTACGCACATATTCAATCCAGTCCGCGTTCCGTTATGACTATCCTCTAGAGGATGTGAAGAAAACAATAAAACTAATAAAACAAGAGGCACCAAAGAGAGAGGTTCAACACGTAGATGCAGCAGATATACAAGGACTTAGAGAAATCTGTGCAATCTTTACCAAGCATTGGCAAAGCACTATTGAATCTTTGGCAGAAAGTATTAATCAAATTGCAGGACTTGTACCAAGTAGAAGGGAACGACTACTTCACATAGGTTTATTTGGATACAGCCGAGGTGTTGGGGATGTAACCCTACCTAGAGCTATTAAGTTTACTGCCTCTTTATATTCTCAAGGTATTCCACCAGAACTAATCTCTACTGGTAGAGGTTTAAAAGAAGCAACAGAGAAAGGGCTACTTCCTTTAATAGAAAAATATTATCCAGCTCTGCGTAATGACCTAATGCATGCAGGTAAATATTTGAATTACGAGAACGTACACATTGGTGCAAAGACTAGCGATACGTTTAAAGAAATAGAGAAAGATCTAAAAGCTATAGAAGAATATCTAGGTGAACCACTAGGACCAAAGAAACCACATCATGTGATCCATAGGAATCTAACATCTAATATTTTCCATAGAATGAGGGAAGACAGCATAGATAAAGAACGTATTACAGAAGATATTATAGAAGCTGCAATAATACGTAGAAGCATAGGGTAAAAATATTAATATATATGGTGTATGATTTCCTTCTATGAAGAGATTAATTCACCTATTGCCGCGCGTATTACTAATATTTCTAATTAGTTTTTTTATAGTTATGAGTATGGATGTGTTTAGCATGCCAGGTACGACATTAGAGAAAGTTATTGGCTTTTCGATTCATTCATTCCCTGCATTACTTCTGCTAATCCCACTTTTCATTTCTAATAAGAGACCACAAACAGCAGGCATAATGTGTATTTTATTAGCATTCGTTAGTATTTTCTTTTTTCACACATATAAACATTTAATTCCATTTTTAATTATCTCCGTCCCTCCATTTGTTATTGGTCATATATTTATGATTGAGGGTAGAGAACCGTAGTATTTTTTGTATTACAATGTAATACAGAGCATCCTATTTGTAATACAATGTATTACAATTGTGTGACAATGTATTACAAAAGTTGATTTGTCGTTTTTAAGTCTTACACACTCTCCCATTGCCATTGCCATTCCCATTGGAATTTCTATTATTCATGAGTGCATCCATTTCT
The DNA here is from genome assembly GCA_018648865.1 of Candidatus Peregrinibacteria bacterium. Taxonomy (GTDB): domain Bacteria; phylum Patescibacteriota; class Gracilibacteria; order Peribacterales; family Peribacteraceae; genus JABGQH01. The sequence goes on along the minus strand of JABGQH010000007.1, from coordinate 3,604 downwards.
AAGCACTTAAGTTCTTCTCTTCCTTTTTCTGTTAAATGATAAAATCTAACTCCATCCATTTTAACTCTAACTAATCCCTTAACTAACAGTTCAGATAAGTGCGCATCTACATCGAGATTGCTTAAATCTTCTCCAATACTCATAGCTATTCCACAAATATGTGATGCTTTTTTATGTGTTCTATTTACATCTTCTATTTCTAATAATATACGCAAATAACGCAAAGTTAATCTATCATTTAATTTACATGATAGCTCTGGAGCAAATGCAGATATTCCATATTCTTTTGCAGATGCCAAGAATTGATCAATAACCCTTGCCTTTTTTTGTCTTATTCTTTCTCTTGTTAAGCTCATTTCTTTTCCTATTTCTTCCAAAGTCTTACCTTTAATGAAGAATAAATACAAAATTCTTTTACATTCATCATCTAAATTCTCTATGGCTCTCTCAAATGCATCTTTCACATCAACTCCCCATTGCTCTTCTTGCGCATCTGAACCAGGAATCATATCACCAAACGTCGAACCATCTTCTTCTCCGCCTTTTTTACAATCAAGTTCTAAGGTTCTTTGTCTACTATTCATCAAAAGTATCACTTCTTCTTCTTCCATATCCAACCCTTCTGCAATTTCTTGTGGAGAAGGAGCCATGTCATTATTGTTCATAAAATATAATTCAAAATCCGAAATTTTACTAAATCTATCAATAATATGTACTGGAATTCTAATATTTCTACCTTTGTCTGCAATAGCCCTAGTCATGGCTTGTCTTATCCACCATGTTGCAACGGTGCTAAACTTATTGCCACGCCTATATTCAAACTTATCTGCCGCCATTGCTAGCCCCGCATTACCCTCTTGAATTAAATCAAGAAACGATACCCCTCTATGCTTATACTTTTTAGCGATAGAAACAACTAATCTTAAATTTCTGTCTATAAGCTCTTGTCTAGCTCTTTTATATTTGTCTCCTGAAATCTTTGCACTTTTTGTACGATTTCTTAAATTACTGATAGGTTCTGATTCAGCAATTTTTTTAGCTATCTCTATTGTGGATGGCTCCTGATCCGAAAGATCCATATTTTTTCTTGATCTTTTAAACCCTGGCATGGCTGCAAGCTGCAGTGCATTAAACCATTTTTCTCTGATTGGGAATCTAAACATTCCAAACTCAAGTAATAGCGTAGCTACTTTCTCTTTTTTACTTTCTATTAGTGCCTCTGCCTCTTGTTCATTTAATTCAATTTGATTTTCTCCAATAGTAACGATGCATTCTTTGGTTAACGATCTGATCTGATCAAGCAAAGCACGTATTGTTTTTGTATTCTCTGGTAAACGACCTTTTGCTTGTTCCAATGATCTATCTGCAGTGTCAGAAGAATCAATAATATTATCAAAAGATCTCCCCATAATGGAGATGGATTCACTTTCAAATCTATGTGATACGTTGCTGTCATATGAATCATCTTTTGAATCTAAATATGTTGTTTCTAACATTTGCAGTGCCTCTTCTGCAATGTATGGATTACATAAAAGAAGCCTAGCCATTTTTTCTCTTTTTACCTCAATCATCTTTGCTGTAATTTTTTCTTCTCTTCTAGTTAACAAAGGAGTTTCCGGCATACTGTTTAGATATGTTCTTACAGGATCATGTAAGTATACATTCTTATTAGATTTCTCATCCTCATTTGTTTCTTCAGCTTCACCCTCATCTGTTTCCCCTTCTTCATCTTGTTCAGTGGCCGCCTGAGCATCCAAATCATCTATTAACTCATTATAAATGATTGGCACTTCTACTTCTTCATCTACAGCAAAAATACCTAAAGGAAGATCCTCAGTAGCTTCATAAGATTCACTGGTAATACTTGAACTCATTTAATAGCATTTATACGTAATAATGCGCTATTTGTCAATTAGTATGTTTTATTACTTTTTCTCTATTCACCCAACTTCGTCCGGCTTCACTACGTTTTTCCGAGACTACGCCACAACAGGTTGTAGGGGGAGACGAGATCTAATCTTCTTTTTGAAATACACTTTATATTATACTTAAAGCTTATAGCTTATAGCTTAAAGCTATTTATACTGTTTTACTGCTTTATTGCTTCACTACTTCACTGATACAATCCCCACATGCCTCCACTATTATCAAACGACATACGACAAGCTTATTTAGATTTTTTTCAGAGTAATGGACACACAGTTATTTCTGGAGCGCCATTGGTACCAGAGAATGACCCAACAGTCTTATTTACAACTGCGGGGATGCATCCGTTGGTCCCATATTTACTAGGTGAACCACACCCAGGTGGAAAAAGGCTAGTAGATGTACAGAGGTGTGTAAGAACACAAGATATAGATGAGGTAGGAGACGAAACACATCTAACATGTTTTGAAATGATGGGTAACTGGAGCTTGGGTGATTACTTTAAAGAGGATGCTATAAAATTAAGTTACAAGTTTTTAACAGAGGTTTTAGAAATTGATCCTTCTATGCTTTCTGTAAGTTGTTTTGAAGGAGACAAAGACGCACCAAAAGATGAAGAAGCAGCAAAGATCTGGATTGGTCTAGGAATCCCAGAGGAAAGAATCGCATTTTTACCAAAGAAGGATAATTGGTGGGGCCCAGCTGGACTAACAGGACCATGCGGGCCAGATACAGAAATGTTTTATTGGGTAGGAGAGGGTGAACCTAAAGGAAATCCAAAGGTAAATGACAGTGATTGGATGGAGATTTGGAATGATGTGTTTATGCAATACAACAAAAACGAAGATGGAACGTTCACTCCACTTGCTCAGCAAAATGTAGATACAGGGATGGGACTAGAAAGGACTGCTGCAATGATGCAAAAAGTAAGCAATGTTTACGAGATAGATATTGTTAAACCAATTTTTGATCATGTGCTAAAGATGCATGACAATATGGAAGAAGAAGTACGAGGGGAATTGAAACCAGAAACCGTTAAACATGCTCGAATAATTACAGACCACATAAAAGCAGCAATATTTATGATAGGAGACGGTGTAACACCAAGTAATGTTGATCAAGGATATGTGCTTAGGCGACTTATTCGCAGAGCTATTCGCTCTGCCAGAGCATTACAAATAGAGCATGATGGAAGTTTTACTCCAAAAATTGCAGAAACTGTAATAGAACAATATGGAAGCACGTACGGAAAATTACTAGATGATCAAAAGCATATAAAAGACATCCTAAGCGCAGAAGAAACTCAATTCTCTAAAACATTAAATGAAGGAATTAAACATTTTACAAAAGCAATCCAATCATTAACTGGAAAAGAACTGGATGGAAAAACAGCATTCCATTTATACGACACGTATGGATTCCCAATAGAAATTACTCAGGAGCTTGCTAAAGAAAATAATCTAACAGTAGATAAAAAAGGATTTGATAAAGCATTTAAAGAGCACCAAGACTTAAGCCGTGCAGGAGCCGAGAAAAAGTTTAGTGGGGGGCTGGCAGATAATTCTGTAGAAACTGCCAAGCTGCATACAGCTACACATTTACTATGTGCAGCACTTAGGAAAGTGCTTGGTAATCATGTGTATCAGAAGGGATCAAACATAACAGCAGAGAGGTTGCG
>JABGQH010000013.1 GCA_018648865.1 Candidatus Peregrinibacteria bacterium | reverse complement strand
TTTCCAGAAGAGATTGGTGCTTCACTTTCTATCCAAAGGAATGAAGCAGTACCATCAGAGAAAATAACGTCTCCTCTATCACTTAATGAACCAGGATTTAACAAAAGGACCTGCAAGCTATCTCCAGCCATAGACCCACTTGTATCAACATCTGCATACAGCTCTATTGTTCTGTTAACCCCATCTATTCCGCCAATTTCATAAGGAATAGCTAAACATTCAATAATAATTGGCTCGTCTGAGCTCTGTGAGCAAGTATGTTTTTGTGTTCCATCACTTTTAATTGAAACATTGGATACAGAAACATCTTCGGATTTATCTAGTGTGAATTTTAGGTTCTCAATCTGTAAACGAGATAGTCCTCCAGAGTCTTCTCCTTTAAATGTGAATACTGCCATTTGCTGATTAATCCCAGAGAGCAACCTGCCAGTACCAATCAATGAATTCTGAACATTAATAACCTTGCTAGTTGCAGTTTGGTGCACAGGATAATGTGCCTGAGATGGCACCACTTGATATGTCTCATTTGGAGCTCCTGCCTTTTCTACAATTATGTACATCTTCTTTAGCTCTATCCAATCCTGAGAAAATCCTCTGTCGTTCCAACCGCGTATCTCTGCCTCTATTACGATTGGTGTCCCCTCATCTGCAGAAATAACAAATGATCCAGTCCCACCAGGCAGCTCTACTTTCCATGTTTCGTTTTCCCAATCGGTTACATCTAACTTTAGCTCTGCTATTTGATTCCCTTGTTTATCACTTATAAATAATTTTTTTATAGATCTGGCTTCTCTTTCTAAAAATACTTTTAGTATTCTTATGTGAGCATCTTTATTCCTTACATAAAGCATTGCATCTGCGATTGGATATCTTTTATCTAAAATTAATATTTGGCTTTCTATTGGCAATTCAAACTCATTATTTTCTGCAATTGGAGCAGAACTACTACTAGAAATATCAGAAGAAAATTCTGTGTAAGAGCTTTGGCTACTAGATGAGGAGGCAATACTCCTACCAGTTTCCATACTTCTATACAAATCAAGTTCCCCCTCATACTCTGCGCGATATGCTGCAGCAAGACGTGTCATTTGTCCGCGGGTAATCAATCTGTCGTATGTCATTTCTATTGGCAAAATAGTTTTATGATTTTTGGCAGCCTGCACATATATTGCAAACCACTGAGCATCTGGTTCTGCAAATGCTGTGTACTCATACAGCTCACCAAGTATTTTTAATGCTTCTGCATAATTTACAGATCTTTCTGGTTTAAAAGTCCCATCTGGGTATCCATTAATTATCTCCCTTTTCTTTGCAAGGCATACATATTGGCTAAACCAATCGTCCCTTTTAACATCAGAAAAACATCTACTAGAATCCGATGAAGAAACTCTTATAGATGGATGACTTGCTAATGCAATCTTTAAAAATTCTGCTCGATTAATAGTTCTAGATGGCTTAAAAGTTCCATCTGGGTATCCATTTACAGCATCAATGCTGGTTAAAACACTTATGCCAGCTGCCTCGGCAGGGGAAAATGGGGCATCTGTATATAGCAAGCTCTGCCTTTCATATTGCAGTGCAAATGCGGTAATTGGAATAAATATTAAGCTAAGAAGGGTGATAGTTTTTTTCATTGCTCGTGATTATACCACGATCGTAGTTGCGAAAACCTAATCCTCAAGTATCATCATTTTAATGATTACATTCTCACTAATAGGAACCTCTGGCATTTTATGTGACTCTGGCAACGACATGCCTATAGCCGTATTCCCTACAAAGGGGGCTAAAACCAATGCTAAATTAACTCTTTTGCAAAATCCAGAAGAGTTCCCAACCGATGGCATAATCTCTTGGCCAGGTGAATACGAAATAGATGGAATTTCTTTGCGAGGTATTGGCCACGAAGAAGGCGCACGCGTTTCATTCGCTATGGAAATGGACGATGCACGCTGTGGATTCTTGTCTACTCCTGTCTTGGAATGGACTGACCATGAACTAGAACTACTTGGCGATGTCGATGTGTTGTTTATCCCCGCAGAAAAGACAAAGGTTGCACAAAAGCTTATTGAGCAAATAGATCCTCGTGTTTTGATTCCTATTTTAAGTGAAAACAAGGAAGACTATGACGAATTGCTAAAAGTCTTTGGTGCACAGGGGCAAGAGGTAGAAAAAGAGTTCAAGCTAAAAGGATTGCCTGCAGAAGGAAGAGTAGTGGTTGTGTTGGGATAGTTAATTAAACTTCCTCACTTTTTACGAAGCGGTATCCTTTTCCATGCCTTGATTCAATCTTCCCAAGATTAAACTTCTCAAGCTTTCTACGAATTTTTGCAATTCTAGTTCGCAATCTTGATGGTGCTATATCTCCACTGATTTCATTGCCCCACATTTTTTTAACAATCTCTTCTGTAGATACATAATTCTCTGAGTCACTATTATTCATAATAATATTCAAAACTGCTTCCTCTGCATTTGTAAGATCTGCCCGAAGGGCATCTGGAATAATAAATTCTTTTCCTGAGATTATTTCGTTAGAGGCAATTCCAAATCTATTCTGCAATTCTCTAATTGTTTGTCGTGCCTTACTACTTACATTGAAATTTCTCAACTCTTCTATTCTTTGTAGAGCTACACTAAGCGCATTTTTGGTTAAAATCCCTTCTGCATCCAGTGCTTCTAACGCAGTAGTAATACTCGAAATACGCTCTTCTATAGGCATATTCTCAATGTTTTCGCTATTATGGGTTCTTTCATTCATATATATATTATAAAGTATATACATGATATGTCAATCGTTGCCTTCTAATTAATTACTCTTTCTATTATAGATAATATTTCTGGTGCATCCTTTCTGCTATCTTCTTCGCTAAAATGTCCTCTGTTTAGCGTTCTACAAACATCTATCCCTAGCTTTTTAGCTAACCGTTCAGCAAATACAATAGGAACAACTGGGTCATCCTCTGAATGGATAATAGAAAAATTATTACTTCTGATTTTTACCAATTCCCAATCTGCTTCATTTTTAATAAATTCATTTATCTCTTCATACCCATCTCCTAAGTCTTCATAAAATGAAGATACTAAAACTGCACCACCTATTTTTTGATTATCTTTGAGCCTTTCTAAATATCTAACAATGGAAATACAACCCAAGCTGTGACCAACTAAAATACAAGATTCATCTGGCTCTCCAATTGCCTCCTCTATCATCTGTACCCACTCAGTTAGTCTTGGACTATCAGTATTTGGCATCTTGAGCATTTTTACTTCATGCCCCTTGCTCTCAAGACAAGCAGATAACCATGGTTGCCAACCAGTATTTGGATGACCACCCCAGCCATGAATGAGGAAAAATCTTTTTTTGGAATCCATAAATACATTCTATCAGTCATGAATGGATAATATCTATCTACAAGTTCTTCCAGACTTAATAGCGAACATGTAACCTGTGTTTAAATGACCTCGTAGTTCAATGGATAGAACAGCCCCCTCCTAAGGGGCAGATGTAGGTTCGATTCCTACCGGGGTTACCATCAAAAGCATTATTGATCTTCCTCTTAAACTTTAGCTTCTTCTAAAACTGGTATTTCAATTTTCTCAATTTTTGCACCTAAGCTAGTTAGTTTTTCTTCTAGGCGATCATATCCACGTTCTATGTATCGGACGTCTGTAATAGCTGTTTCTCCCTCTGCACAGAGAGCTGCAATAACCATTGCGGCACCTGCACGGATGTCATTACTTGCTACTGTGCGTCCGCGTAATTGTGTTGGTCCAATAATTAATGCTTCATGGGAATTTAGAATCTCTACTTGTGCCCCCATTTTTTCAAGCTCATAAAGATAAGCCATTCTTCCCTCAAATAAGCGCTCAAATACTCTACTTACTCCTCTGGCCTGTGTTAGAGCTACACCAAATGGTGCCTGTAGATCGGTTGGGAATCCTGGGAAGATATTAGTCTTAATAGAAATTGCGTTTAATGAGGAAAGCTCACCATCTACAAAAAGTATTTTTTCATTTTTATCATACTTCATTACTGCACCTAGCTTTCGCATAGATTCTATAAATGAAAGTAGATGTTCATTGTCTACGTCATGCAGCCTTACTTTCCCTTTGGTTACTAGTGCTGCAATTGCTAATGCTCCTGCTTCTAGATAATCGAATGGGACTCTGTGCGTAACACAATGTAAGTCTGGAGTTCCTCTTACAAGTAGTGTGTGTGATCCTTTTTCTTCTACCTGTGCACCCATGGATTCCACAAATTTTTGGATTTCACGCACATGTGGTTCACAAGCAGCTAGATCAATTCTGGTTTCACCAGGTAGTAGTGCTGCAGCCAAAATTGCATTCTCTGTAGCTGTCACAGAAAACTCTGGAAGGATGATATGCCCCGGTTTTAGTGCGCCCTGCATATGTAAAACTTGATCTGTACTCATGTCCTGCGCACCTAGGCATTTAAGAGCTGTGATGTGTGCTTCTACTGGTCTTTTGCCAAGAACACATCCTCCTGGATATGCCATTTCTACTACTCCAAATCTAGAAAGTAGAGGGCCAAGCAAAACAATAGATCCACGCAACTTACCAACATACTCAATTGGAATAGGTTTGTTTTGCATGTTGTGAGATCTAATCCGTACTGTTCCATTCTGGAACGATGTTTCTGCTCCAAGAAAATTTAAAGTATCTAGTAATGTTCTTACATCTCTTAGATCTGGAACGTTCTCTAAAACTGTTTCACCACTACATAGCACTGCACCTGCGATAAGAGGCAGGGCTGCATTTTTTGATCCACTTATGGTTACATCACCATTTAGAGGTACACCTCCTTGAACCCGATATTGAATATCTGTGGCAGTCATTAATATGTAAGGTGCTCTATTGTAGCGTAAATATATAGAATATTAAGCAATATTTTAAAAGAATTATCAACATCTACTGATTTATTCATTTAAATTAGAGATTTTGGCTCTTTTCCTGCTTCTCTGAGCGGCTTATACATAATGCAAGAATCAAAACTCCTATTGTAATAGCACTATCTGCAACGTTAAAAATTGGAAAAGACATCACTTGGAAAACATCTGTAACTTTGCCATCTAATATCCTATCAATTATGTTCGCAATTGCGCCCCCAACAACTAATCCAAAGGCAATTTCTTCTACTTTTGAATGTGGTCTAGTGCAAAGCAACCAAAGAACAATTCCTAGTGCTATTGCGATAAAGAATGGCTGAATCATGCCAAGATTAACACCAAATGCCACCCCCGTATTAAACGTTCTATGTAACCCAACATATGGCCCTATTAATGGAATACGGCTATTTAAGAAGCTTTCAACTAATATCGAAGATGTTATAGATGCAACTAATGTAATGCCGGCAGATAAGCAAAATAATCTTTTTTTCATGGGTACATAATAGCGTGTTTCCGCTTGCGGAACGTCTATAAAAATATACACTGATATTGAAGGTTCATTATTTATGACTATCCTCCTATAGTAATCGAGGATGGTCGAATTTTTGAACATTGTCATTCTTTCCTCTTACATACCATGAAAGCAACATTTATCGCCGCAATAAATCAAATCTGTTCAGAAAAAAACGTAAGTCCAGAACAGGTATTAGAAGCTGTTAAGCAAGCTATCGCCACTGCATACAGAAAAGATTTTGGTAATAGAGAACAAGAGATTCGTGTTGAATTGAATGAGGGGAATGATGAACCTACAATCCTTTTGATTAAAGAAATTGTAGATGATGTAGATAATGAAAATTTCGAAATTAGTTTGGCTGATGCTAAAAAAATTAAATCTGAGTCTGAAGTTGGTGATGAAATAGAAATTGATGTAACCCCAGAGGGATACGGAAGAATTGCAGCGCAGTCTGCTAAGCAAGTTATTTTGCAAAAACTGCAAGAGGCAGAAAAGCAAAGCCTATACGAAATGTTCAAAGACAGAGAAGAAGAGTTGTTAACTGCAACTGTAACAAAAGTTGAACCAAACTGGATTACATTAGAAATTGAAGGGATGGCTGTTTCCTTGCCTTGGAAAGAGCAAATCCCAGGAGAGCATTACTACACAGGAAAACGTATCCGTGTATACCTAGATAAGGTTGAACTAACTGGCAAAGGGCCTCAATTGCGTATATCTAGAACTAATTCTGGTCTTGTTAGAAAACTATTAGAACTAGAAATTCCAGAGGTTAGGAATGGTGATGTAGATATTAAATCTATCGCACGTGATCCTGGATTCCGTTCTAAGGTTGCTGTTCAAAGTGATGATGCTCGCATAGATCCTATTGGAGCATGTGTAGGTCAAAAAGGTGTTCGTATCCAAGCAGTTATGGAGGAATTGAATGGAGAAAGAGTTGATATGATTGAATGGTCAGATGATCCAATTAAACTTATTTCTACAGCCTTACAACCAGCAGCAATCTCTGCAGTAATCATCATTAATAACGAAGAACGCATCGATGATGAAGGTAGACGTATTAAAAAACGTGCAGCTGTATTTGTAGAAGAAGCACAACGCCCAATGGCTATTGGAAAGAAAGGTCAAAACATTCGCTTGGCTACAGATCTAACAAGCTTTGAATTAGACATGTACAACTACGAGGAGCTCCCTGCATTCAAAGCTAAGCTTGCAGAGCTTCAGGGTGGTGCAGAAATAATTGTACAAGAGCTAAATACAGAACCAGAGGAAGAGGAAGCAAAAGAAGCTAAGATTGGAAAGCAACTAAAAAAAGAAGAGCCAAAGGAAGAAGATCCTAAGCCTACTGAGGAAAAAGAGGAAGTAACAGAAGAAGCTTCTGCTGAACCAGCAGTTGAAGAGGAGGCTAAAAAGGCACCTGCTGAAGAACCAGTAGTTAAAGAAGAAGTTAAAGAAGAAGCTGAGGAAGCATCTGATGAGACACCTGAAGTTCCTGAAGTCACTGAGGAAAAAGAAGAGAAAGCTTAATAGTCTCGCGGTGCATCGAAGAGTCTGGTAGCGTGCTGCTATGCAACTACCAAAAATCTCATTTATTGTTTTAGATACGGAAACAACTGGTCTTACGCCTAAGGTAAATAGAATTATAGAGTTTGCTTCTATGAAGATAGAAGATGGCAAGGTTACGGGTGCGTTTGAGCAGCTTTTTTCTATTGGAAATACCGAAATTCCTGATGAAGTACAAGCCTTAACAAGAATCCGCCCTAACCAACTACGAAATCAACCTACATTTGAAGATACGAAAAAAGATATCTTAAATCACATAGGCGAAGACACTGTAATCGTTGGTCAAAATATTGGCTTTGATATAGATATGCTAAAGAGTGAGGGTATAGATCTTTCTGAGCGACCATGTTTAGACACTGCAATGCTAGCTTCGTTGGTTTTTCCAGAATTAGATAGTTACTCACTTGGATACATGAGTGCGGTTCTAAAATTGAATCATGCCCCTAAGCACAGAGCTCTTGGAGATGTAAGAGCAACTCTAGAGCTATTTGAAAGATGTTGGATAAGACTTTTGGAACTCCCTGCCCAAAAACAAGAAGAGTTCTGTTCTATTTTTGGCAAAAGCTCATCTGGCTACCAATTACTAGCGAGCTCATTACCAAAAAGCAAAATAGAAAAAGATCCTACTTGGATTAAATCATCTAATGCCACTGAACCTAATAAATCAGATAACTCAGAAACAATAAAATTAGAGGTGCCATCCAAAGGAACTGTAGAAATTATAGAAGAGCCTCCTACTCCTGGGATTATTCAAAAAATTATAAATGGAACATCTAATGATGATTCCAAAACACACTGGATTGCTGTTAAGAATTTAGAAGCAACAATTAAAAGAATTTGCATATCAGACAAAGTGCGAATCTTTTATCCTCCATTCCTATTACTAAAAGAGGAATCTAAAACTCAGTTAATAAATCAGGAATTATTTAGTGCAGACGAAGCAACTGTTGCACTTAAATTACTTTGGCTTAATCCTAAACATCAAGGGGAGATTTCTATGCATGGTGGAGAAGTTGCAATATGGAACGGCAAACTATGTTGCACAGATGATGACAAAGAATACACCGAACAATTTGAAAACATCCCAAAGGTTATTTTATTAGATCATAAACAATTACTTTCATTCCTTGCAGATCCAAGCCATACAGCTCACGGTGCGTTAGAAGAGGGCGCTCATATCATTATTGATGATGCGTCTATGCTAGAAGACACTGCAACTAAGGCATATGGATGGTATTGCTCAATAAAAACCCTACGTGCTGCAGCCGAAACCCATCCAGGACTTGCGTCGTTTACTGATCTACTAACAATTTGGATAGAGAGGACAAGAGACACGCAAGATATCCGCTATTTAACTCCATCTGATCTTAATACTCCTGATACAAATGGATTAAGAGATCAAATACAGAATTTATTAGATGATGAGTCATTACCAACTTCTGTAAAACGACACCTTTCTCATGCTTATGAGATTTTAGATAGCAATCATCTTCGTGGCCGAATTGTATATACCGAATTGCAATACACTGGATCACTTGCTCTTCAATCTGTTCCAGAAAGCATTGGATTGTTCCTTTATAAATATTTATATTCCACTTACAACGTAAGCTTATTAATGCCACCTAATGGGAATATTTATAAAGAGATACTTCCAGGTAACGTAAATACAACCATCCGTAGTGATTTGTGGGAAAGTCACTCTCCATCTTTTTCTACATTGTTTCCAGAAGACATTTCTATTGATGATTTGATTTCTGATCCACCAGAAGGAAAAACAATTGTACTAGCAACAAGCAAAAGGAGTATTGCATCTATATATGTAAAATATTCAGAGGCCATGGAAGAGCGTGGGATGACTCTGTTGTGCCAAGGGCTAGACGGAGGAGTGAATAGGACCAAGGCGGGGTTCCTAGCGGCAGATGGCCCTGTAATATGGGTTATTACCCCATGGGCATACGAGGGTGTTCATCTACCTGCTGGTACTGTTACCACATTGTGCCTAACAGGAATGCCATTTGATCACCCATCACACGCAGTCTTAAGTCAACGAGCAGCTCATTACCAAGATCCATTTACAGATTATTCATTGCCTCGAATGGAGCATCGTCTATTCCGCCTGCTTCGTAATTTTAGTTCTCAATGTTCAAAAGATGCGACTGTTCTTATTTTAGATAAGCGAATTGCTACAAAAAAATATGGCAGAAAAGTTGCAGAGTATATTAAATCCTTTTCGCAGGATTTCACTGAAGAGGGACAGATGTCTCTTCTTTAATTATTCTTCTCTTGCTTCTGGGACACATGTGACTCCTGCGTCTTCTCCCCAGTCAGAACATCCTGGTGGCCTCTGGCACTGTGTTGCTTCTCCATTTGTGTAAACAATATGCCTCCAGATACCATCGTCGCATCCTATCTTACATTCATGTGGCTTTAACATTTCTCCATCGAATGGATAACCTACATGCAAAGCTTTGCCTTCACATGGATCACCATCTGATGGCATCTTTATTGGATCAATAGTTATTGTTGTAAATTGCTGAAAAGCCACAATTCCTAAAATTATTAATATTGAGGCAACTGCGAATGGCATGGCTTGGTCTTTTTTCTTTTTAGGCATGCGTAAATTGTACAACAAGATTCTTTTTATTTAAAACAGGGCCGGCACGCAAGTGCGTGTCGGCCTTTCGCAGTGTGAATTGTCAGAGGTCAAAGAGGTGCCCAAAGAAACAGGCAACAGAAATCGGGCAAGCAAAAGTGCAATAGGTGAGCGTTAGAACGATAAATACAGCCCACCCCTCAGGTATATACCACTCTCTTGCTCTTTGGAGGTACCATATGGTACCTAAACCCAAAAAGACCAACAGGTGGACAACCGTAATAATTCCCAAGCGCATCAGCTCGGGATCTTTGGCCCAAATCGATTCGAACATATCTTCGTCTCCTTTTTAAAGATCAGATCATTTTTTGTTAACACTGCTAATAGCGTTATATGCCTAAACATTTAACCTGTCAAATTCTTTAATATATTTACTTAGCTCCTATCCTAAATATTACTACGAATATGGTTCTCCATAGAATCCATAAATCCATAAGGAGAGACCACTCCTCTATATACCTTAAGTCTAGTGCCACTTCCTCAGCGAACTTTAACTGGCTCCTACCAGATACTTGAGACAATCCTGTTACCCCTGGCTTAACAGCAAACACACGCCTTTGTGCCTCTGAATACTTTGCTACTTCTTCTTTTAGGTGCGGCCTTGGGCCAACCAAAGACATTTGCCCTATAAGCACATTACAAATTTGTGGTAGCTCATCTAGGTCCCATCTTCGTAGGATTCTTCCTACCCTTGTTACCCTTGGGTCATTTTGTAATTTAAACAAAGGACCATCTATTCTCTCGTTCTTTCCTTTTAGAGATTCCTTTTGCGCATCTGCATTTTTTCTCATTGATCTAAATTTAAGCATAGGAATATTTTTATTACCTTTCTCTCCCACTCTTCTAGAAATATAAAAAATAGGGAATCCACTCTCAATTACTATCGCGATAGAAATTAATATAAATACTGGAGTGAATAAAATTAATAGAATTGAACTAATAATAATATCAAATGCTCGCTTCCAAACTCTGCCCCAACCATCTAACGGTGTTGGCTGGAATCTAAGTAGGGGAGTTAACCCCATGCGTTCAACAATTAATTGATGTGGTACATCTGCAAAAACCGGTGGTAAAAATGCATATCCAATATGGCTAGACCTACACAGATTTATTAACTCAATAGTCTTCTTACTATTTGGGTTAGCATCTGTTTGAAGTATTAAATCTATGCTTGGGATGTCTTTTCTGCTTTTTAATTCTTTATTGTCCTTAACGTGTCCCAAATATTTATATCTGTAATCCTGAACTAGCACCTTTTTTACATTTTTAGGTATTGGCTGCTCACCTAGTGATACCACCAAACGAATCCCTATTCCATTATGCAAAAGAATCCTCTGTAGCAACACAACACACACCCTGCCTAGCATTACAAACAATGTAATAAAGAATGTCGCATGCAATAAAAGTATGCGTGAGTAGAAGAGCTGCTTTTTAAGCAAGAAATACCATGCAATTACAACAATCAGCCAAAGAACCCCAGAAAGTAATAATCTTCCAATCTCGTTCCATGTGCTTCTAGTTGTTCTAAGTACATATAAACCAAGTAGTGCAGAAACAGATAAGAATATCGCAATACTAGGAACTACAAATTCTCTAAAAAATATAATTCTATCAGGCAAACTAACCGCTGGCTCAAGTAATTGAACCCATGGTAAAAGATCAATACTTTGCTCTCTAAGCAAGAAACTTAATAAAAGAGCAGCAACGATGGCCAATGCATCCAAAGGGACACGCAATACGCCAAAGAATACTTCTGACCGCTTCATAAAAACAGTGTACTACATTCAATAATAAATACTCTTATCTAATCCTGTAATGATCTTGTGGCTTGCCAACTGTAGCCAGTAGTACCTATTGATAAAATATAACAATTCAAAATGCCCCAGTAGCAGATTAGATTTCAATAAGAAAAGAATCCTGTGATATAGAAAATGTTCCATATATTATCTACTAATCGCTACAGGGCACTCAGTACTGCTATATATTAATTATGGCGCCGCCACGAAGTCTGTGAACGAAACGAAGTAAAGAGAGCAGTACTTAGTGGAGCCACCTCGGAGATTCGTCCGTCTACGCTCGGCTTCACTACGTTTCGCCGAAGCTACGCCGTGGCTTCATCCATTGCGGCGAAGTTGAACGTAGAGAAACGAAGAAGAATGGAGCCACCTCGGAGATTCGAACCCCGGACCTACCGCTTACAAGGCGGTTGCTCTGGCCATCTGAGCTAAGGTGGCATAGGTATCTAAGAACATTCTTATGGAAAGAAGGAAAATTATCAATTCTTAGAGGCAAAAAATATGACTAATACTTGAAAGTATGTAAAACAAGCATAACAATATACGTCTGTTCCTTGAGATGATCGCCCTACTATTTAACTAGTATGGGAGGAACGTCCGGACATCACGGAACGCCATGCGGGTAACACCCGTCACTGCGTCATATATCAGGTAAAGGCGCAGTTAGGACTAGTGCCACAGTGACGATGCCCCTTTACAGGGGAGTGAAACGCCACGCTTGCGTGGATCGCAACTGCGATCGGTAAACTCATGGTGATGCAAAGAGGATTTGGGTTGGTAGAAATTAAGCTGGTTCCGGCTTACTACTTTCCCCTCTGCATTGTCCTTGGAAATATGCTTGCATACTCCAATTGCGAGGCTACGAGCAATCGTAGTCCCAGATAGATGATCATCATTCTCTTTATTGAGAAAACAGAATCCGGCGTACAAGGGAACAGAATTAAAAAAGGAGATCTACTTCTTCTTTTTTGATATCTCTTGTGTTGGCAAAAATACTGTAAATGTGGTTCCTTTTGATTCTTTACTAACAAAATCAATCTTTCCATCTAATAGATCTACTATCATCTTAGATATATATAGTCCCAGCCCTGTACCATCTGTATCTAGTGCTTTTACATTCTCTGCCCTGAAAAGCCTTTGGAAAATCCTAGAACAAGATTTCTTTGGTATCCCAATCCCTGTGTCTTTTACAGAAATCTCTGCACCATCTTTTACTGCTTTGAGTGAGATCACTACATCTCCTCCTTCTTTTGTATATTTAACAGCATTAGAAAATAGATTCTGAACAACAATGTGTAGTAAAACTGGATCAGTATTGGAAACAATATGTTCCTTTGGAACTTTTACTCCACATTTAATACCACGTCTCTTTGCCAATATATTTAGTTCTTCTCCTAAATCTGAAACAAACATATTCATATTTACTTTTCTTTTTTCTGCCATTAGTCCGTTTGATTCTAGTTGCGCAGCCTGCAACAACGCATCTACAAGATCCGACATCCTATCCCCAGCTTTTGCAATTTCTAGAGTGTATTGATGATGTACTTTTTTGCTTTCCATACTAGATTTATCTTCTAGTAATTCTGTATACCATTTTATTATGGAGAGAGGTGATCTGAGTTGGTGAGACGCAAGTGAAATGAACTCTGTCTTTAATTCCTCCATACGACGTTCTTCTGTTACGTCTCTAAACACAACTACAGTTCCAATTATTTTTTTGCCATCTAGTACTGGTGTTACTGTCATGTCTATTGGTAACAAATTCCCACTTGGATCTACTACGCTCCATCGTGTGTCTCCCCTAGGAACAATTGGCTCACAAGAATGAATACATTTAATTACTGGATGATCCACTGCATTAACTTCCTTACTTTGCCTACATAAATGAAATATCTCTAATACAGGTAGCCCAATACTCATCTCTGCGTCTCGGCCAAGTATTTTTTGTGCTGCAGGATTTAATAAGATTAAGCTCCCCTCTGCATCCGTAAGCATTACTCCATGTACTGTAGAATCTAGTATTGCCTTTTTCATTTCACTTTGTTCCCTAACATCTTGTGTCTGTTTTTTTACTTCTTTTTCTAAATTTTTATATAAAGATCTAAGCTTAGAAGATAGCTCTGCAACAGTTCTATCCATAAATTCTATCTCGTCTCCTGTGTTTACAGTTTGCTTATAAATCCAGTGACCAGGGCCCAACTTCTTCATAGAAGTCGCCATATTTATTAATGGCGTTGTCATTCTAGATGCGATACTTGCAGAAAGAAGCATAGACATACCAAGCAGAAGCAATCCAACTGCGATTATTGAAACTATCATTGCACGAACACCAAGAAGTGCCTCATTCGAGTCTATAGAGAGTACTAGCCCCCATCCTAGTCTTGGTAAATATCTATAAGCAGCAAACACTTTTCTGCCTTCATAATTTACTGATTTTATTACCCCCTCTTGCTGCAGTACAGCTCTGGCAAGTGGATCATTCCTTTCGATCATTGTTCGTAATGATCCGTAGCCTATTTCTGCTGATGCGTTTTCACTGTGTCTATGATGAAGCATTAATAGAATTCCATCTTTTTCGTGACCAATTATAAGCTCAGCAGATTCACCAATATCAGATACAGAGAGAATAGACTTTAAAGAATCCCTCATATCAAATTGCACAACTAGATATCCCTGTACCTGCCCGTAACTATCTCTAATCGGTGCTTCTACTATGTGGCCAACAAATTTACCATCCTTAATATATGGAGTTCCTCTTCCTATAGAAAATGAAAGATCTTCTGTATGAACAACTCCGCTTCGCGCTATTTGTTTTCCATTTTTAGAAAATACTCCAACCCCTACTGCAGAGACTCCTTCTTCCTTTGCATCGTTAGCTAGTGACTGTAGAAATCCATGCGAGTCTCCAAATCTAAGAATATTGACTATATTGGATTGTCTAGCCCACAATGATGCATGCTCCCAATCTCTTTGTAATCTTTGTTCGATTAAGTCTTCCTTTGCAGAGCTTTCTGAGGCAAGCTGCAATTGAACCCTCTGACTTACGTGTGAATACAAAATAACAACCGCAACAATCGCTAAGGTTACAATTGTTATAGAGGATAATAATAAGAACTGACACGCTAAGCGTTCACGCATAGAATGATTCCAAGGCCTTTCTTGGGGGGTTTTGTCTGTCATTAATATATTTTTATTTAGTATTATTATAACATATTTTTCCTTTTTTACCTACAAAAAGCCCCCAGGGTTAACTGAGGGCTCTTTTATATCCTTTAAATAGAAACTATCGAGTGATACTGATACTTGCTGCTTGTTCTGCGCCTGGTGCAGAAACCGTCACACGACCGTTTGCATCTTGAATAATCCAGTAGTTTGTTCCTGTAGCTGTTGAGCTCTGTGGATCAGACGGTATGCCTACTACATACGTTCCTTCAAGGTCTGCAAGATTCGTAGAACTATATGTTGTAATACAATCTGGATCTGGAGTTACGCCGCTCAGACAGATCTCTTTTGCAGTTCCTGTAGGAATGTTTCCTGGGAGGGTACCATTGTTGTCAATGGCGTACTGGTATACAGCATTTAGAACTGTATTTACGTCACTTCGGCGTTGTGCATCGCGTGCATCACCAAGCTGTTTTGTTGGGTTGATGGCTACGATAACGATAGCTGCCAAAATGGCGATAATACCAATAACAAGCAAGAGCTCAATAAGAGTGAAGCCTGCTCGTCGAATTTTTGATGGTACGGTTGCCATAATAGAAAAAGGGGGAAGATTGGAAAGTAATGGCTGTGCAATACGCACTAGCTAACGGATACGCTAGCACAACTACTATGCGCAACGAAATACCAGATTCATCCGCTACCCCCCTTTGTCAATATGCCAATCGAATCTTATTGTTCAAAAATTATTGGAGCTTTCTGGCTATAGTATTGAATAAACCTAAATATAAACATCCACGTAGAATAAATATTCACAACACTTTTATTGTCTAGGGGCAAGAGACTCTTTCTGTTGAATCAACACAAACATCGTTATTGCAGTATTGCCAATCGAGCATCCCAACATTGCAAACTGGGATATCACAATTGCATTGGTCACCTTGCAATTCGTCGTCTGGGAATAATGAAATTAGTGTCTCAAAGCTCCTGCTATATTCTGGCTGGGATGGGATGCCTAATATTTTCTTTAAAGTGAAATAAACATAAACACTTGGTCGATCTTCGCTTGCAGATGTTACTTGGACTTGAAATTCTGTAACTTCTACCTCGTCTGTACTTGTTAACATAGAAAATTCATCACGCTCAACAGCAATCAATGATCCGCTTTGCAAAGCAATTACAGTTGGATTATCTGCATTTGCTGCCATTTGTAATGCCAGAACACTACCCGTAGACCCTCTCACAGGGTATTGGATCCTCTCTGCAGCTCTAACTCTATGAGAAATTGTTTGCAAAAGCTGCATAGCTGTTTGATCTACCACAGCTATTCCTTCTTGTCTTTTCCTTTGTTCCATTGTGCCAAATAGCAATACAAGAACAGCACTAGATGCAATCGCAAAGAATCCTAAAAATAAAATTAGCTCAATAAGAGATGTTCCACGCCTATGTTTTAGATTAAAAAATATCATAATCAATATGAACAAGCTGTAATAACTGATACTTCTTGCCAAGAAAATATCTGCACTTTTGGTATTAATCTTTTAATAATTATTTCTAGTCTCCTCGTACTATTGCCTGCGCTAGCATCAACGCAAATTGTACGATTCTCACTACCTATTCCAACAACTCCTAGTATTTCACATGTTCCATTTTCATAAGTTTGGATTTCATTCCCCTGATAATCTGGATTTTCCATTAGATTAAAAATTCCATGCTCAGCGCAAGCCTGCGCGATAGCCATTGCTTGTGATGAATGTTGCACTGCTGTTCCTGTTTTCATCGCAGAAACAGACATAAGCAAAAATGAAGCGGTTACTGAAGTAGCTACAATCCCCACTACCAGTACTGTTAGTAGATATATAAAGCCGTCTCTATCTCTTTTATTAAACATTAATTACCTGGTTTGAAAATATATAATGTATTACTAGTTACAAAGAACAGTCGATCTCGTGAAAGATCATAAGACACTCCATATCCCATTTCTGGTGCATCAAAATAGGTTGCCTCTGCGGATTGGCCAACCACGATTCCACTTGGTCTAATAACGCTTAATTCCTTACTATCGAAATCAGAAGCCACAAAAACATACCTCCCACCCGGCTCACATTCTATGTCCTGTACAGCGCCAGCCATTTCATAATAAAAAGGCCCTGGTGGTGGGGATGGGACAGCTCCGTCTGCTGTATCAAAAAGTATGAATTCTTCTATTACTCCTCCGTTCATACGACCAAGTAATACACCTGTGCCACATCCATCAATAGAAATACCATCATGAACATCTATTAAGTTATAACCATTTCCTGGTGC
Source organism: Candidatus Peregrinibacteria bacterium (assembly GCA_018648865.1). Classification (GTDB taxonomy): domain Bacteria; phylum Patescibacteriota; class Gracilibacteria; order Peribacterales; family Peribacteraceae; genus JABGQH01. Next base: position 262,229 of record JABGQH010000013.1, on the reverse strand, counting down.
ATTTTGAATACTATTCGGATCAAATACATCTAGCACCCTTAACTCTGCGATATTGTCTCCACTCGCCATATATGCATATCCATTTTGCAAAAAAATGTCATTCAAACTGCCATCTGTATCAAAACTATCAAGAAAGGTTAAGGAGTCTCCATTAATGCTGTAACTATAGAACTCATCTTCTGTTGCATTGTTCTTGGCGCCAATGAATACATAATTATTGTAGGTCGCTACTGTCACTGCCTTGCCATCGCCTGGCACATTAATACCATCTAACTGATCACTAACAGAAAGAGTTGATGGGGAAGATATGTCATACAAAATCACTTCTGGGAATTCTTGCTCTACAACAATTATTAAGCCCGAACCTACCGAAACCATATGATGTCCGTTTCCAGTTAAAGAGAAATCAGATGCAACTCTTTGTGGATTTTCTGTATCTGAAATATCAAATATATATAAACCATTTCCACCGGCTGTTGTCTCTCCTGTTACAAAAGCATACTGACCATCAATATGAACATTCCTAAATAGTGGGGTGCCAGAAATCACTATGCTCCCTTCTATAGAAATAGAACTCCAGTCACCAATTGTTTGCTCCTTTCTCCAATTAGTTACTAAAGACTGAACACTTGTAGAACTTTTTCGATCTCTACTTATTTCCCAATTCGTTGTAGATGTTACTAAAAATGAATTGTCGTCTATGGCTTCCAGTACTACAGAGGTTGTAAATGCGTCCTGAGTTGTAGATCCTGTCCCAGAGAACTCCCATGTACCATCTTCTCCTATTGCTACCCCAAGTGGGCCCCCTTCTTCCAATAGATCCCAATCTAAATCACGGATGTTCCTAACTGATTCTAGTCCTTGAGTAGATAGAAATACTCCTCTAGCCATATCTCCACTTTTTAAAAAGCTCTGCTGACCAATTAATATAGTAGAACCAACTGCTGTTAAGAATATCCCAAACAGTGCTGCCCCCAGTAGGGCATCCATAAGCATAAAACCCGAGCGTGTTCGTATGTTTGTCACTGACATGGAGTATAGCAATCGATTATATATATGCATCCTAGGAGCATGTTGCGCAGACAGAAGCTTATATTTCAAAGTTCTTAACCATCTTCATAATTGCTCTGCCGCAACCATAGCTTCTGGCACCACGTGTATAGAATGGGAAGAGGCTTTTCATATTTCTATATAGGCGTGGATATTGCTCAAAGTGATATGTCTTTTTACCTTCAGCCACATCAATCATTTGTCCGCAACTACATCCCTTGGTTGATTCTAAAGTGAATTCCGAAAGAAATTTCTTCCTTGGTCCGCTTATAAATATTGGATTTGAGCTAGTTAAAGCAAATCTATGGAAAAGAAGTGTTCCTGTAGTAGGAACTGCCTCAGGCATATATGTATCTGGGCAAAGATCATAAGAATTTAAAACTCCATCACCGTCTCCGTCGCTTTCACATTCACCAGGACGATCACCATGTGCAGAATGAGCTTTCCATGCAGACTCACCAATTACTATTGTTTCTGGGCTACCTCTATTCCCAGGAGGGAAGTGACAAATAACCTTCTGACCCTCTTCTACTTCTTCATCCTCTGGATCTGCATCTGGATCTGTATCACCAACACTAGATGTACTACTTGAACTGCTTTCATTATCTGTATCGTCTGTATTTTGGGCTCCACAAATACCACCACTTGATGGTTTCTCTAAGAATATTTCTATAACAACATCCTGATAATCTGAGTTTGCATCCACGTCTTGCAATTCAAATAGTAATAACAAAGATGTTTTCCCTATATCAATTGTTGATTGATTGCTTATTACATTCCTTAGGAAAGACTCAAGCCCATACACATTCTGAAATGGTGTTGTTCCTGGTAATGAGCTTCCTCTTTCTAGGATTTTTGTACGAGTCTCATCTGTAGATTCAACTGAATTTCTAAACAGCCATGAATATCTTCCATCTGCCTTAAATGTAATTGTTGATCCAGATGCAATGTCACTAAATGTCTGCCTTTCTCCTCCGTCTATATCTCTGTATTCAAATAGCGTTTGATAGCTAGTACCACCGTCAAAACTTGCATGTAGGTATGTACTGATTTCTGGTCCTCTAGATCCATATGTACTGTATGACCCCAGTGTCCTAACTGTTATGTCCGCTGGTTCGTTTACTGTTATCCTCCCCTGATTTATTGTGTATGGAATCCCACAAGGATCTGGTGTTTCTTCTGCTATGTCTCCACCACCATCAGAATCAGTATCTGAATCGTCATCTGTATCAGTCCCAGGATCTGTATCATCTGATCCATCTGGATCATCCTCTGAGTCTGGATCAACTACCCCCTCTGGATTACCTCTTTGCCAATAGATTAATAGACCATCATTCGCAACTGTCACACGAGATTGAAATAGTAACGATTGGCTTCCTGTTAACAATGTAATCTCATCTCCTCCTGCCCCATCATTAACAATCCCATCAAATGGATTTTCTGTTTGGTATGTCCCACTTTCATTTTCTATGTATTCAATGGCAGCATCATTAAATATAATTTTTGAATCTGATATTTCTAAACTTCCAAAAGAATTATTCCCATAATTCAAGACTCTAATAAACCCATCCTCACGTGAAAGACCAATGCCTGGCACATCCTCTGTAGAAGGAACATCTAGAATCGCATTGCCCAATGCGTCTTCTAATGGAATCCATTGGCTATCTGCAAAAGGAACCTCTTGTGCTCCAACAAATACAACATTATTTGTATCTCCGTTCCCACTGTTTTCTATTCTAGAAAACTCAACTTTTACACTTGGAATATCTGTTCCAACTACACAACTTCCTTCTGCTAAATTAAATGAAACTTGAATTACGGCATCTTGGAAATCAGATGAGTCTTCTCCTAAAGAACCAAGCTCTGTTAGGAAGACTGTGTCGTATTGCCCAATACTAATTGTTCCGTCTTCATTTAATATATCTTGCAAGAAATCCTCTAGTCCTGTTTGGTCATTAAAAACTGGGAACTGCGGTACTGGATCTGAGTTCCTTAATACAAATATATGCTCATCTGAATCATTAGAAGCGTACTCCTTCCTAAAGAACCAAGAATGACGACCTTCTATTCTTAGAAGAACTTTTGATCCAGATGTAAGATTTCGCACAATTTCTGTGTCTCCTCTCTTTACTGCTTTGCCATTAAATAAATCAAACCATGTTTCACCATCGTCTGTACTAGCCTCTATGGTAACTTTTACTTTTGGACCATTCTCTCCGTAAGTAATTTCTGATCCAAGTACATTAAAAGTTGCGTTAACTGTACCAAGTGTTTCTATCGTACCATCATCTTTTATATAAAAACGATCTTCACATGTTGTTGTATCTCCCTCATCTGGATTTGGATATTCATCATCGCCTGAATCATCTGAGTCATCTCCGTCTCCTGAATCATCTCCTGTTTCTCCTTCAGAGGATGTGCTGCTACTCCCACCTGGGTCTCCCTCGCTACTATCACTTCCTTCTGACCCATCGCTACTATCACTTCCTTCTGATGAATCCGAACCTTCGTCATCTTCTTCTTCAGAAGAGCCCTCAACGATTTCTGGAGACTCAATATCACTTGCCTCTAATACACCATACAAACCTATCTGTATCACTCTCCTGTCTCCATTTAGTGCTTGGATTATTATTTCTCCTTCTCTGTCTGGTACTCCTTCTAATTGAGAAAACACCACTTCACTAAGTCCTGATGTATTTATTGTTGATGGAACAGGATACATTTCATCGTATTCTTCGTTCCTTACTTGATACGCTTGTCCTGCAAATATAACTCCATCTTGAACATAATACCCCCACGGTAAATCATGTTCATTTGATTGTGCTAGAACTTGCGCACGTCTAATTCCTTGAATTGTTTGTTCTGTTACCGTATCTAGATCACTACGTATTTGATACGTACGATACATAGGCACTGTTACACCTGCCATAACAGCAACAATACCCATTGCAAGTGCTACCTCTACAGCGGTAAAAGCGTTTCTTTTTTTAAACATGTATGTGGGGAGTAAGGATTCACCACATAGTGTGTCACGAATTACCCAGCTCCAACATTGCCAACTACGCTGTAGATTGGCGTAATAATAGCAAATGCTATTGTCCCAACTATCGCTCCGATCAGTAATAATAGAATTGGCTCTAAAATTATTGGCAATTTTTCTGCTGTATCTTCAGCTTTTTGCTGATAAATATCAGAGATTTTAATAAGTGTTTTAGACAACGTTCCAGATTTTTCTCCTGTTACTACTAACTGCTGAACAGAAACAGGAAGCACTCTTCTTGTGCTTTTAATACTAGAAAAACTTTTGCTAAACGATTCTCCCACCTCTATATGCTTAAGTAATTTTTTATAAAACGTCTTATACTCCACTACCTGTGTTACATCTACTAAAGACTCTAAAGCAACCAACATGGGTACCCCAGCCCGAAGTAGTCCACCAAGGATGACTCCAAATCTTGCGATTGTGGCTTCTTTTGCCAGCCTTCCTATGCCTGGCAACTTAAACATAAACCACTGAGTTACAGCCTTAAACCTTGTAAATTTAGATAGCAGACTAATACCTATAAATGCTGCAATGCACCCTGGAGCAATTATTGTCCCATAGTTTTCAAATATTCTTGTTATCTTAATTAGTATTCTAGTCGTAAGCGGGAGTTCTACATTCATAGAGAACAAAACCTGTACAAGGTTTGGCAAAACAAACATTCCAAGACCAATTACAATTACAAAAACCATAACCATAACAATTGTTGGATAGATCATCGCCATCTTTACTTTTTGCTTAAGTGCATGATCTTTCTCTTGTTGCTCTGCTAAATAAGTCATATTTCTAGCCAGACTTCCTGCATCTTCTCCTATGTGAATTAGTGCAATTTCATAAGGCGTGAAGAAACATGTGTTCTTTAGAGTCCTCCAAAGTGGAATACCACTCTTAACAGATAGCGTGATTTCGTGAACCACTTTTTTCATGGATCTGGATCGCGTCTCTGCTTCTAGGGCTTGCAGGGCTTCTATAAGCGAAAGTCCTGCACCAAGCATTAGCGCTAGACTTTGTATAAAACTACTTCGCTGCTTGCCCATTCCAACATAATTTAACTGCTTAACGAATGATCCAAGACCTCCTTTTTCTTTCTCTTCTTTTAAGGTCAGTGTTGTTTGAACTTCCTCTTTTTTGATTTCTGGTTCTTCTACAACTTCTGGTCCTTCCTTCTTATTTTTTCTTAAAGAGAATTTCTTTTTTTGTTTCTTTCCTTTTTTTGGCTTCTCTTTGGCTGGTGTTTCTTTCTCTTCTTTTGGTTTCTCTTCTTTTGCATTTGGTTCACCTTCATCATTTAGAGCAAATTCGCTTTTTTTCTCTATTTTCTTTGCCGCTGGTTTTTTCTTTTTTGCTGGCATACTAATTATTTTTTAGATTTGTTTTTAGATTTTTTAGAAGCTCCCAAAATAATCTCTGGTGGAGCAGCGACACGTGTTAGCTCTTCTATTGTTGTTAGGCCTGCAAGGACTTTTACAAATCCATCTTCAAACATTAATTTCATTCCTTGTTTTCTAGCTAAGTTATTTATCTCTGTACTTGTTGCCTCAGAAATAATTAACTCTTCTATCTCTGGTGTTACTACCAGTAGCTCATGGATTCCGATTCGCCCCATGTATCCAGTGCCTCCACATGTTTCACATCCTTTTCCTTTGTAGAGTGTGGATGGGCCCTTTCCTTTAAAGAAGTTTTTTGCTCCTGCAAATAATTCAGAGGCCTCACTTGATTTTAAGCTATAACTATATCTGCATTGAGGACAGATACGTCGAACAAGTCTTTGCCCAATAATTACTTCTAATGTTGAAGCCAATAAGAATGGCTCTACCCCCATATCTAGCATACGAGGAATAGCTGTTGCTGCATCGTTACTATGAAGAGTGGAGAAAAGTAAATGACCAGTAAGTGCTGCATTAACAGCAATACCTGCGGTCTCTCCGTCTCGAATTTCTCCTACCAAAATTATATCTGGGTCCTGCCTTACGAGTGCTCGCAAGCCCTTTGCAAAAGTTAGCTCTGCTGCTGGGTTTGCCTGAATATGATTGATCCCAGCAATTTTATATTCAACTGGATCTTCAATCGTTGAAATATTTACGTCTGGTGTATTTCTAATAATTATCAACGAATAAAGTGTCGTAGATTTTCCAGATCCTGTTGGACCAGTTGTAAGCAACATTCCAAAAGGTTTTTCTGCTGCCTCTTCTAAGATCTTTTGGTTCTCTGGCGAGAACCCAAGGTCTTTTAATGTTAGCGATCGTACATACGATGCAAGCACACGCATCACTACTTTTTCTCCGTCTACGACTGGAACAATAGATACACGAATATCCATATGTGCACCTTCTGGGGTGGTGTGCCTTATCGCACCGTCTTGAGGAGTAAAGTGCTCATCAATTCTCATGTTTGATTCAATTTTTACTCTGTTTACCACTCCCTCGTAATACATTTTTGGTATACGTCCTGCCTCGTGCATTACCCCATCTACACGGAACCTAACTAGTGTGTGCTCCTCTCCTTGTGGCTCAAAGTGAATATCTGAGGCACGAAGTTGAATAGCATCATTTATGATCTCTGTTAGGATCTCTGGAGCTACCTCTGAGCTTTCATCAATGATCTGTTGGAATCTTGTAATAAGTGGTTTTCTATATCTTAGGAGCATTGCATTAATCCCTTTTTGGGATGAATACACAAATTCAATTTTCCCTTTGAACACTCCGTCTTCATCTACTTTTTTATTTTTACCAAAGATACTAAATCCTGTTTTCTTCGTCTCTGGCTTTGGCTTCTTTTTTGATTCTGACTCTTTTTCTTCCTTCTTCTTTCTCTTACCCTTGGTCTTTTTCTCTTCCTCTGGGAATATTGGATCCTCTCTGTTTAAATTCATTCTAATGATCTCTTCCAAATTCTCTTGGTCCGGATCAGCCACCGCAACTGTTACTAATTTGTCCTCATATTTTGTGATAATTATGTTATATGTTTTTGCAATTTCTTCTGGAATCCTAGCAACTGTTTCTGTGTCTGGTGGGCTTGATTGAATATCAAAGAAACTCAATTTAAAGTGCTCAGCCATTGCACTCTCAAATAATTGAAGAGTCATTAGTCTCTGCTCGATAAGCACTTCCATTAGATCTATTTTTTCTTTTTCTGCCTGAGCAATTGCAGCTTCCATCTCTTCTTCAGAGATATAGCTTTGCTCTACCAGAACCTTGCCGATGTCTTCATTTTTTATTGGCATTATTTTAATAGAGAACTAACTGTTTTTAATATTTCTGTAATTGGGGTATTTGATTTTACGTAATATCCAGATACGCCCATTTCTTCTGCCCTTTTCCTGTCTTCCTCTTGTCCCAGATTACTTAGTATAACCACTGGGGTTTTTACCTTCTTTTCATTCAAGCGTTCTAGGAATGTAAACCCATCCATCTTTGGCATAATCAAATCCAAAAGTATCACATCAAATTTATTACTTGTTGCCATTTGTAATCCTTCCTCTCCATTCTTCGCTATAGAAACTTCATTCCCATCATTTGTGAACTTTAAATGAAGTGCATGAGACAGCGGCTGTTCGTCCTCTATGATTAGAATTTTTTTGCCTGCGCGAGCTTTTGATGATTTTGTTTGTTTTTCTCCCATAAGAACGCAATAATTCCTTGTATTCTACCAAATATTCGCATTTTCAGCAATGGTCAAACGAGCTCTTATCTCCGTATCAGACAAATCAGGGATTATAGAATTTGCTAGTAGCCTGATTGATCTTGGGTATGAAATCCTCTCAACTGGTGGTACAAGCGCCATACTGCAAGAATCTGGAATTTCTGTTACAGACGTAACAGATATTACGGACTTCCCTGAGTGTTTTGGTGGAAGAGTAAAAACTCTTCATCCAATGGTGGCTGGAGGGATATTATTTAGGCGAGAAAACGAAAAAGATCAAGAACAGGCAATTAAATTGGGGATTTCCCCAATAGACATTGTCGTGGTTAATCTGTATCCATTCGAAAAAATTGCTGCAAAAGGGGATGCAACAAGAGCTGAATTAATTGAACAAATTGATATTGGCGGACCAACATTGCTACGCGCAGCAGCAAAAAATTCTAAAGATGTAACCGTCGTTTGTGATCTAGCAGATTACGATCGAGTAATTACTGCAACCAAAGATGGTGGTGATTCTTTAAATGAATTAAGGCAGGAACTAGCAACAAAAGTTTTTGCTAGAACCGCAGCATATGATTCTATAATTGCCAGAACTCTATCTGGTGATCACTATTTTGGAGACATCTTAATGAACAAACATGAGCTTAGATACGGAGAAAATCCTCATCAAGAAGGATCTTTCTACGATGTGTATGGAGCACCAAGATGTTGGAAAACCATACAACAAAATGGAAAGGCAATGAGTTATCTAAATATTCTAGATGCAGATGGCGCATGGAATTTGGTTCGTGAATTTACAGACCCTACTGCAGCCTGCATAAAACATGCCAACCCATCTGGGGTTGCTAGCAATGATTCTATAACAGAAGCTTTCCAGAGGAGTTATGATGCAGACAGACTCTCTGCTTTTGGTGTAATAATAGCGCTTAACCGACCATGCACTGCAGAAATCGCACAAAAGATAATTGACCAAAAGATATTCACAGAAGTAATAATCGCACCTGAGTTTGATACAGAGGCACTTGCTGTTTTAGAAAAGAAACCAAAAATCCGTGCCATCCAAATTGATCCAGACGTCTGCACTCCATCTCACACATCTCGTTCTGTTCTAGGTGGAATGTTGGTACAAGATCAAGACAACAAAAAAGTTACAGAGGACGACCTAACATGTGTAACCGATTGCAAACCTACAAGTGAACAAATACAAGATCTGCTGTTTGCTTGGAAGGTAGTTAAGCACGCAAAGAGCAACGCAATTGTATTCACAAAAGATCTAGCAACTGTAGGGATCGGATGTGGCCAAACAAGCAGAGTAGATTCCACAATAATCGCAGCTAGACGTGCAGGAGACAGAGCAAAGGGAGCAGTAATGGCAAGTGATGCATTCTTCCCATTCCCAGATTCTGTAGAAGAAGCTTCTGCAAATGGAATCGCTGCAATTATCCAACCAGGTGGATCAATTAGAGACGGTGAAGTTATAGCAAAAGCCAACGAGTTAGGAATCCCAATGGTTCTAACAGGAGTTAGAGCTTTTAGGCATTAGAAAGCTATTTACTAAGTATCCTACGTGTCTCTGGGCCAGCTTTTTCTAGCCATCTTTTAACACTTTCAACTGTACTTTGTCCGACTTGAAGTTCTTCTTGAATGGAGAATTTGCTCTTTCCTTTAATCAATTTTTTCGCGACTTGGATTCTTCTAGAAACCATAATTTTTTCACTTGGGGATAGTAGTCCCTCCATAAATTTAGAAAGCTCTCGTACATTTTTTGCAGAGGACATTGTTCCCCAAAGAAGCTGTCCAATCTGTTCATATTTTTGCCTTTTTAATGATCTGTAATCTATTTTGCCCATACACAAATGGTAACATGAATTAGAAATATACACCAATTAATCAATTAATTGATATATTGATGAATTTGTATTCTACAAAATGGTAAAAGAACATGAAGCATTCCTCTAGTATAAGCCATTTACTACTATACGTCTCTGCGACCTGCGAGTGCCATTTTTAATGTAATTTGATCTGCGAATTCTATGTCTGCACCCATTGGCAAGCCGTGCGCTAGTCTGGTTACTGCTGGAACAATTTCAGAAATTTGTTTTTGAATATACATCGCAGTTGCCTCTCCTTCTACGTCTGGATTTGTAGCAACTATAACTTCTTTTATTCCTCCACGATTACATCTATCAATTAACTCTTTCATCCTTAATTGTTCTGGACCCATTCCGTCGATAGGGGAAAGCACTCCATGCAAAACATGATACGAGCCTTCGTACTTTGTTTTCTCGAATGCCACAACGTCCAAAGGATTTTCTACCACTAATATTTTGGTCATATCTCTCGAACTATCTGTACATATATCGCACTCTTCTTTTAGAGCAACCATCTGACATGTGCGGCAATACTTTAACTCTTCTTTTAGGGATAAAAGTGCCCTACCGAGTCCCTCTGGAGATGCCTTGGAACTGCGTAAAAGATGGAATGTAAGGCGTTCTGCTGACTTTGGTCCAATGCCAGGCAGCTTGCTGAATTCTTCTATCGCTTTGGTGATTTGTTGAGGGAGAAGGGACATTTATAAATAGTGTAACAGGCAGTAAAGCTGTTTGAATAGCTTTAAGCTGTGAGCTATAAGACTTAAGCATAAAAATATGTTTAGCTAATAGCTTAAAGCTTAAGTCTCAAGGCTTGTTATTAACCTATATTTTTTATAAAAAATGCTATTTACCTCTATCTAATACTCTTCTCCTTTTTTAATTCTTCTGGCTATGTCTTTCTCTTTTATGTTTTTCCTTTTATCTATTCGTTTTTGACCTTTTCCGAGTCCTATAAGAACCTTTATATATTTATCTGCTCTTACTTCTATAGGTATTACAGATACACCTTTTTCATTTAGTGCAGATTGCATTCGTTCTACTTCTCTTTTAGACATAAGCAACTCCCTGTCTCTGCTTGGATTATAGTCTGAAGCGTTGGATGAAAATCGATAGAGAGCAATAGTTGCGGACCTAAGAATTGGTTTGTTTTTTATAAACAAAACATACGCACCAGATAAATTTACATTTCCCATGCGGCAAGATTTTGCCTCTTGCCCCGATAGAACAATTCCAGCTTCTACTGTATCTACGATGTCGTAGTCGTATCTGGCACGCCGATTTTGAGCAACAACCTTAGCCATAAATCGCCAACTAGTATGGCCAAAACTATGCTTTTAGCCAAGGAATCTACCAAATAACAAATATCTGTAAAAACCACGTCAACATAACTTGACAAATATAACAATAATAGTTAACATGGGCGCGACCAATAACAGTTCTCCTTCCCCTCGTGGGAGCGGCGGTCCCTATCTAGGGCCGAATAATGGACGAATCGTTGGTAAAAATGCGGGCTTGCATCCTTCTGGGCGCGAGCCCGATTTGTTATATTAGGAGTAATTTTGAAAGGATAATCTCACCCAAAAACAGAGCAATCAAAGTTCCAATTACTAAAAATGGAGCAAATGCTAAATGGTCTTGGCCACTGCATTTCTTTTTTATAAGAAGATATACCGCGAAGATAGAACCAACAATATATGCAGAGCAAAGCATTACGAGTACCAAATTCCATTTGCCTAGGAGTGCAGTAAGCGCGATAGAAAGTAATACGTCTCCGCTGCCAATCCATTTGCCTCTGCTAACTGCCCACTGAATAAAAAAGAATCCGGTGCCAATTAAAAATGCAATTAGACTTAAGTGCCCCTGAGTGATTCCAAATGCAATGCTAATTACTATTAGCGGAATATTTAAAATATCTGGAATCCCTTGAGTTGATTGATCTATTGCTGCAATCAATAGTAATAACCAAATAGCAAAAGCTAGTAGCAACCCCGTTAGTACAGACCCCATTTGTATATAAGCCAAAACAAATAGCACACCACTTATAAGCTCAATTGCAGGGTATCTGATAGCAATAGTCGCTTTGCACTTTCTACACCTTCCTGCGAGCAATAAATAGCTAATTACAGGTATTAGATCAAACGATCTAATCGTTGTGCTACAGCTTGGGCATTTGGACCTGCCACCTAAACCTTGGTTATTTGGAATCCTATAAATTAATACATTTCCAAAGCTGCCAAAAACTAATCCAAGCACAGCAAAGAATATTAAATATACAAATGTTGTTTGCTCAAAAAGAAACATCCTTTGTACGTTACCATGTGGCACTCCCTTGCAACAGGGAAACTACTTAAGCGATGCTTTTTCTCTTAGCAATAATCAAGCCACCTGCTGCTCCAGAGATTCCAAATAATAACCAAAGTTCAAACCCAGAACTTGGTAGCTCTGTCACATCTGCATCTATTGGAACTACTACTGTTCTTTCTATAGGTTCTCGTTTTGGATCCATGGGCATAGGTTCAGGATCAGGATCAGTAATAGGCATAAGAGGTTTTGGTTCTGGGATAATTTCCCCTACAGCTTTTACTATTGGTTTTGGTTCTGGAACTGGATCTTCCTCTGTCTTCCACTCCCTTGCCCATACACTTTCATCTTCTGTAGTTTCTAACTCTACTGGAGCTTTATGGCTTGCTACTTTTCGTGCCTGTGACTCGATTAACCTTGTATCAAATTCATCTATATCATTTATTACTACTGGAGTTTCATCTGATGTAACTTTATTAGAGATCAACCAAGCACTAACTACCGGTGACCCAAAGTCGTACACGTAATAGATCCCAAGTGCGACAGTTGCCCCAACAACCGCACCGAATAATTGTTTTAATACAGAAGATTTGTTTGTGTTTGTATCTTTCATTCAGATTATTGTACCAGAAAAGCAGAAAAAAGAGAAGTATTATATACATCTGAGTTAGTAATTATCTGTATTAAAAAAGCGCCCACCGTCATTACGACGGCAGGCACTTAGGGGAGTTCAAGAGTTAGAAGATGTCCGGCCTTATCGCTATGGCCAAACTTGTTCGTGGGTTGCCACGTGCTTCCCAGGGAGCGAATTGAAGTTTAAATCCTTCACCGTCCCTAAAGCCATGCCCAACAGAAACAACAGCTCCCTCATTGGTACGATCCATGCAGTTGAGGAAGTTTTCGAAGAGTCTTTCACCTGTTCTTTTGTAGTGCAAGGCACACACGAATGCTACTGCCGAAGCACTAAGAACAAATACCTTCTTCTTATCTAGGATAGCGATCTGCTCATCCCAAGATCTATCACTGTGGTCGGTAGAAAAGGATCTGCGAATTAACATCCATTGAGCATTGAATGTGTTCCTTGAGAACTTTTCTTTTTCAAATGAAAACCATCCTTCGGTTTGATTGAAAAAGAATTCCGGGATAATTTCCCGAATTTTCAGGACGCTAATGCTCGGCATGGCTACCAATACATAATCGTCCTTTATGCTCGCAAGAACCTCCGGAGGGAATGGAATGTGCTGCAAAACCTTTTCATCATGCGGCGAGAAGAGAGACTGCCCCAGAAGCCTGAAGCACTCATTCGGACCATAGAAATTGCTTCCCATGATTCTTCTGGCTGTTTCGATTTCTGTGCACTCTCCATAAGGCACACATTTGCTTCGGATTTTCCGGATTACCTCTTCCCTTAATTTTTGATCTTCGATCAGGGCTTGTGCTTCTAATGGCCCAAACCCGTCCCTAATTAAGGCAGCCATTGCTTCTGACCCCTGAGACGCTGAAAGCTCACGATGTTTTCTAGCTTTGTTTCTAGTCATCGCACACTTCCTTTCTTAAATTGCTCAATTCTGTGAGCGCAGACTTGTCTTCTTTTAAAACGATTGAGACAAGCGCTCTGGGTACAAAATACGCAGGGTGCTTGCCTCTACTTGAACTCCGCTGATGTTAAAGAACATCTTACGGAAAAATAACATTATTTGCTATTTTTGTCAATGCTTACAGCCCCCTTAATCCGCTTTACTTGTTTTATATTTATCTGGAAAATATGACTCTAATCGCTCAACAGAGCAAGATATGTCCTCCATCTGTATGCCGGGAGGCAGCATTTGGTCATATCCTAGTAATATGAGGTCTGGATTAACTGTTTTAAGCGGAGTTTCGTACTTTTCCTCATCTCCAAGTAGCACACTTACCTCTGGATATGCGGTTTCTATGGCTTTTTTGCGCTCTAATTCGGAATGCGCTGCTGTTTTATCTTTTATTTTGAGGACTGTTTTGTCTCTACCAACTACTATAAATACTTCGCCACGCTTAATAGCCTGATCAATAACAAACCTATGCCCTAGGTGTAATTTGTCGAAAGTGCCAAATAGCAAAACTCGTTTCATTACTTCAAGTCAATCACATACAGTTGCTTCTCGTCTAGTACATAGAGTCTTGTTTCGTCTTCATCTACGTATAGATCCTGTAGCTCTCCTATCTCACCTTCTAGTATGTACTGACGGATGTAGGATGCTTCTCCTGAGTCTCCACCATCTGTAGTAACTACTACTCTGCTATTCATTGGGTCTAAGAAATATAGGTGACCATCGAATGCTTTAAATATCTTTGTTGCACTCTTGATCGCATCAGTTGGCATTTGCCTAACTACAAATGGTTTTACTTCGCCACGGAATAGTTTGATTACCTCTCCTCCTTTTTTTAAGACATAGATATTCCCATCTATTGCCATGTCGAGTGCGTCTCTTAGATCTGCATTTACATTGTATTCGCTTGGAGCTGAGTAACGGTTGCTGAATCTCTCATATTTGTAGATCTGATTGTTCTCTGGAGATAGAACGTATAGGTATCTTAAGTATGCCCAGATTGAACTACCTGTAATCCAGCCAGATGCATCTTCTGTCTTCATGTTAATTGGCTGTCCATTAACTAGTTCAATTAAGCTGTTTCCATTTGTTTGGAAAACAAGAGTTTTGTATCTATCGAAATATGCACCTTGTGTAAGTAGCTCATCGTCAGAAATTCTTTGTGGCTCCTCTGTGGAGTTAAGCAAGATCCTATATGAATCCTGATGGTCATGAACTACAAACTCTCCGTCTCCTATTCCGATTAGTCCAATGGAAATAATGTCTGATGTTTTAGCTGCTAGGTTTACAACCATCCTAGGAGACAATCGAATAACGTTGTTCATCTCTTCTTCCTTTGTTCTTATCCTTCCTAGTAAATCATGTGCTTCTGTTCTGAATAGTTTGTTCTCGTTATCCATTACTTGTTTTGCTCTTTCTTCTGCCCTTAATAGTATTGCATTTGCAGAATCTACTTCTCCTGTTAGGTACCTATTCTCGGCAGTTTGAATGTCTTTTTCGATTTCTTCTATTATCTGCTCTAGTTCTGTTCTGGTTTTGCTTCGCTCGCTATAAGCAGACATATTTACTACTGCCCAGATCCCTAGGAACACAACTAAGATTCCTGCGAGTAATAGTAAGTGAGCTCTGCGTTTTCTTTTTGGATCACGTAAATCCGATATTAAGACACCTCCTTTTTCTTTCATGGTTTGTACTGCATTTACTTCTGTAAGTGCTTCTTTTGTTTTAGTAAATGCTGAACCTACTCCTTCTAATATTGCCTCTGAATTAATGGAGGGGAGTGCAAAAGATGAACTCTTTTTTTTGCGAGACCTCCTGCTTTTCGTCTTTCCAATTGGCTTTACCTTGCTTGTCTTAGAAGTGATAGAAACTCCTTCTATATCTAACGTAGCAATTGAAGCAACTTCCTTTTCTCCTTCTAGTGATAGCTTTAGATCATCTAAAAGATGATCACCACGCTGTGCCAGTTGTGCCAGTTGTGCTGGTGTAAATGTTCTTAGTAATCTTTGTGTGCTTAGGATTAGTACGTCTCTTGTTTCTAGCGCTCCGCTAGCGATATGAACAAAAGCAGTTGTTGGTTTGCCTCTTGTATATTCTGTAATCTGACTAGCTGCTCCACCTCTTATTACATAAGCCTCTGCTCTACCAGCATGAGATATATGCAGTGTGTTATCAGAATCTATTATCCCTAGTACTGCATGAATATCAGAGATTTTACCTGCGACTATAAAGCCCTTAAACAAGCCATTTAACTCTTTTAATACGCCGTCTAATCTTGTGGATGCCTCTCCTTCTGTCTCTAGTAGAGAATGCTTAACTATTAGTGAGCATTCTTTTTCTATCATTTTGGCTTCTTGTGGGGTTGCATGTAATTGCAACAAAAGAATTACCTGTTCACCAAGTGCAGATACAAAAGATTGCGAAATCAATTTAATGCCTTCAGCAGACTTTGTCTGCCCCAAATTTACAGAGACGTCCATCGGGATAGTAGGCTACCGTTCTAAGCACATTTGAGCAAGTTTGTGCGCGTTTTCGATATCCTTCAATCAAGATAATAATCCCAATTACAGATTTTCCAGATAAAAATTTGTTTATCCTAAGCCAAAAAGTACGCATTGATACAAAAATCATTTGCTATATTTATAATATAAGAGTACAGTTATCTCAGTAGTAAGGAATTCATCCTTACATAAATTTATTACCAAGAAACAACATGAAGAACGTAGGAGAGTGGATAAAAAAAGAAGCAGGGCAGCCAGCACAATCTGGCAACCCAAAGCCTATTAATAGTTCACCACATAAACCTAAACGACAACACCGGGGGCCAAAGAATAAGCCACAAACATCACAGCAACCTGTAAGAAAAAACGGATTGCGAATTTACCCACTTGGAGGTTTTGAACAAGTTGGTCGAAACCTAACAGTAATAGAGGTTGATGGAGAAATTTATATTATTGATTTGGGGCTACAGTTCCCAGACGAAGAAATGCTAGGCATAGACTATCTAATACCAGATATTTCATCTCTTAAAGGTAAAGAAAACCGTATAAAGGGAGTGTTATTCACTCATGGTCATCTAGATCATATAGGTGCTGCTCCACATTTGATGAAACAATTACATTTTCCACCATGCTATGGAACAAAACTTACAATGGCATTGCTACGCAAGCGATTAGACGAAGAGCATCTAACTGCTCAGTCTCATTTGTACAATGCAACGTATGGCGAAAAAATAAAACTAGGAAAGGTAGAGGTAGAATTTTTACGTGTTACACATAGTATCCCAGACTCTGCAGCAATCGCTGTTCATACTCCATATGGAACTATATTGCATACGGGGGACTTTAAATTTGATTTAACACCAACTACTGGTGAGCCAGCTGATTTTCAAAGACTTGCTGAGCTTGGCAAAAAGGGAGTTCTAGCGATAATCGCTGACTCTACAAACGCTACAAAATCTGGAAACAGTACAAGTGAAAAAGAAATCTCTGACACTTTGTTCCAGCTTATTAGAGATTCCGAAGGTAGAGTTATTGTTTCTACTTTTAGCTCATTACTTAATCGTGTTGAGCAAGTTATAGAGCATGCAAAAAAGTTTAATAGAAAAGTTTTTGTATCTGGTAGGAGCATGCAAACCAATATTGAGATTGCTCAAGAAATTGGATATTTAAAAACTCCACGAGGATTAATAAGGCAAGCAGGCCCTGGCATAAACAAATTGCCAGACAACCAAGTGCTTATAATCACAACTGGTAGCCAAGGGGAAGAGAACGCAGGGCTAGCAAGGATTGGACTTGGAACCCACAGACAAATTTCTGTTAAGAAAGGGGACACAGTAATTTTGAGTAGTAACCCAATTATCGGAAACGAAAGATCTGTAGCAAAAGTTATAAATAACCTAAGCATGAAAGGAGCAACTGTTAAAACAAACGCAGAGCTCTCTTTACATACTACAGGTCATGGGCACAGGGGAGACCTATTGCTTATGCACCAATTGGTTAGAGCAAGACATGTTATTCCTGAGCATGGTGAACCACACATGCGAGCAGCACATGAACAAATAGCTAAAGATCTTGGGTATCAAGAGAATCAAATCCATCAACTCTCTAACGGGGAAATATTGGAATTTGATGCAAGCGGCAACGCCAGAAAAAGTAAACAGAAACTAACTGTGAACGATATTATTATTGATGGAAAAGGAGCAACAGGAGAAGGCCAACGAGTTATTAACGATCGAAAGATTATGAGTAGCGGCGGCGTTGTTACTGTAGTGTTCCGATGTTATGCCAAAAGCAAACGCCTTGTTGGTGATCCAGATGTGATCTCCCGTGGGCTTATGTATGGGTCAGAGCAACACGACGTTACAAAAGATGTAGCTAAGACTGCAAAGAAAGCATACGAAGATGCAATTAATACTGGCGAAAACGATCGTAAAGCTATCAAGCGAAGTATTAATGGTGCTCTGTTTAGATATTTCAATAAAAAACTAAATAGAGAACCGATGATTATTCCTATAATTATTGAGGTTTAGATAATTTTTGAAGCATGAAATACTCTGCAATTCTATTTGATTTAGACGGTACCCTGATTGATACAATTCCTTTGTGGCAAAAGGCGTATCTACAAACGCTTCACGATGAAGGAATTAATATGGAATTAGATGAGTTTATGGAAAGGATTTATCATAAAAATGAACACTTTATTACAATCTTTAAGGAATTTGGTTTCCCAGAAAAAGAATGGGAACGCATTAGAGAAGATCGCGATTCAAGATACTGTGATTTACTGCGCAATAATTCAGAATGGATCGATGGTGCACTTGAAATGCTAAATGCTGCGAAGGTGGAATCCCCAATTGGAATGATGACTGGATCATGGAAAAGATACACCGACGCCATTGATGAAAAGCTGGGGATCTATGATAAATTTGAATCGACTATTACTTGCGATGATACACAAGGAGGCAGGAGTAAACCTCACCCATACGGACTAGAGCTTTTGGCCAATAAAATGGGTGTAGAGCCAGAAAAGTGTTTGTACATCGGGGATCAATTATTTGATATAGAAGCAGCTAACGCAGCCGGAATGACTAGTTGTTTAATTTGGCAAGAATGGACACCGATAGGAGCAGATGAAAATGCAAAAGTTGTTTGTGAAAATTATGAAGAGTTAATTAAACAATTTTAACTTATAAATTCCTAATTTGGATTTATTGAAAAAATAAATCATTTACGATTATAAATCGAAATGTCTCTAATCACTTTTCTCATTTTATTACTCATTGTTAATGAATTTAATATTTTCGTATCATCTGGTCGACACCAAACATGATCAGAGTGTTCCATATCTGAATCAAGAATTATTTTGCTTGAATCAGTTTCAAGTAAAAAGTTAAGCTGTCTCGTTTTTTTACCAGATTCAGACATGTAATCAAATGAGCCAATGTAATCAATAACACGATCAATATTAAGTCCTGTTTCTTCTTTTGTTTCTCTTTCAAGTGCTTCGATAATTGTTTCTCCTTGCTCTTTTTCTACCCCACCCCCTGGAATTTCTGCATAACCTGCTAAAAATGAATCATTATCAGATCTAATAAGTATTAAAATTTTATCTCCATCTGAAATTGCTGCCCCTACAACCAGCTTTTGAATTCCATCTATTAATGCATTTTTTTCAAGTTTTTCGATGACTTCTAGTAAATGATTATTAATTTTCATAAGTGATTGAATGCGTAAGGGGCTTTCTGGAATTTAATTATCTTCTAACTTAATTTCTTGTAAGAAGTTAACCAAAAACCAAGATGCGGTTTTTATGTCTTTCATGTCTACCCATTCATCTTTGGTATGAACTCGGTGTGCACCGTTTCCATAATTAACTGTGTTTATGCCCCTGTTTGTTAGATCGCCTGCATCGCTACATGCTCTGGTTACCTGCATTTTTGTTGGTATTCCGAGTTTTTCTTGAACAGAGGATATGTTTTTTATTAACCAGTCTTCTTCGTCATGCTTGTAGCCCTCTCTGCGAGCTGTGTGTTTAAACTCTGCAGTAGGGGAGAATTCACCAGAGAGTGAGAACTTATACTGAATGCTATCTATTATTCTTTGATACTCCTCTAATAATTTTTCTGCACCCTCTTTTGTTAGTGCTCTTACTTCTCCTTCTAATACTGCATTTTCTGCAACTTGGTTAACTGCATTGCCGCCCTGTATTCGCCCTATGTTCGCATATAGACCATCGTGAATTTTTCCCTGTGGGAACAAGGATATACAAGCAGCCGCCATATGGATTGCACTTACTCCTTTTTCTGCCTCAAAAGCATGTGCACTTACTCCTGTAAAAGTTACAGAAAAGTTCCTTTTGTAAGGACCCTCTACAACCAATACTCCTGGGTCATCTGATCTATCTAAAAGCATTCCATGCTTTGCTCGTAGATCAGACATTTGTACTGCCTGCGCACCAATTCCTCCTATCTCTTCCCCCACTGTAAACAGTATATCTACAGGGCAATAAGGTAGCTTGTTGTCGTGTAAATATTTTAGAGCAGCCATTATTTCAAATATTCCTACACCATTGTCTGCACTTAATATGGTTTCTCCTTCGCTTTTTATTATGTCTCCCTCTCTCCTTACTTTTATTCCTTCGCATGGCTGGACACTGTCTAAATGGCCCCCAAGTAAAAATGCATTTTCTCCTTTGCCCAAATGTCCTATTAAATTACCTGCTGAATCTATACTTGTTTTCATTCCTAAATTCTTTAGCTCTTTCTTAACTAATGCCCTCATTTTCTCCTCACCCTCTGGTGGATTTGGTGTTTCTAAAATCCTAACGAGTGTTTCGTACTCGCTCTCTATATACGAATCGAATGTTTCTGGATACAGAGGCATGTTTAATTAGGAAAATACTTACCTTGAGCATAGAGAAGAATAAAACTATCGCAATATCTTAAATTCTTAATTTACCTGTATAGAATCACGGATCTTTATAAGTAATTCTCTTGTTTTCCCTTCTGCCTCTTCGTATGTTTTTCCCTCTACTAAGAATTTTAATATAAAGTTTTTTCCATCGGATGCGCGCCCAACTTTGTCCCCTACGATTCTGTTCCATGTAATGCGATGTACGTCTGGATTATTTTCTATAAAAGAAGTATCAATACTCGATAATTTCCCATTCTCTGGCGCAAAAACCTCTGCAACTGAAACATATTTATTTGGTATATTTTTAACTTGCGGATCCATACCCATGGATGCTCTTACTAGACCTAAATCATAGTCTCCATCACATGTATGCCTTACCATTTCTGCTCGGAATCCTCCTCCTCTAACTGCTACTTCTATTAAGCGACAGTTCTTGGTTTCTCTATCAAAGAATATCTCCACATGCGATGCACAATGGTTTGCTCCTAAAGAAACGAGCGACTTCCTAACAGCATCAAAGATGAATGATTGTTCATCTTCTGTTACATCATATGGCATCGTTCTAATCGGTAGATGATGATCAGAAAATCCTAATTCATCTGGCATTGTATATTTACAGATTGGAGTGAAAAATATCTTTCCATCCACTACAAATGCATCAACTGTTAATTCTTCTCCAGATAGGCATTCCTCTACTAACACATTTTTAATTGGATCTGGGGCATCTGCATCTTCGTAAAAGTTTTGTAGTTGCCCATACATATGCCCACTTTCTTTTGCTAGAGATTCAAGGAAAAATTCAATAGTAGTTTTTAGCTCTTCGCCGCTATCTACTTTTGCTACATATTTGGAATGAATCCCATATATCTGCTTAACAATAAGTGGGAAACCATGTTTTTCTGTGAATTCGGCTGTATCTGTAAAAGATGAAGCTAAAACATAGTCTGCTGATGGAACACTGTGGTCTGCAAAAGCTTTTCTCATTAAATATTTGTTCCTAGATTTAAGAACATCTTTAAAAGGGACACCACGAAGCCCTAGGTGATGAGCTATGGCAGAAACTATTACTGTGGAGTCTTCGTATCGTGTGAAAACTCCATCATATTTATCTTTCTGTAATACGGGTTCTATATCGTTCCAATCATAAATATCTTTGACAGTTAGTACTGAGTCAAAAATCTCATTATGTTCATCTTTCACTTCATCCTTATTGATTAATAAATCAAATAACACACCTTGATCAATAGCTGTTTTAATATGCGAAATCTTTCCTCTGTAGCCTACTAATAAAATGTGTTTCCCCTTTAAATCCATAGTGCCTGTGAGCATATCACACCAGTAATTAGACGCTTAGTAAGTATTACTTAATTTTAAGCCAACTAGGAGTTCTGAATATTCTCATCTCTGCTTTTTCTTTTAGAATATCAATTTCATCTGGATGGATTGGTGCAGATAGGAGGGGGGATATATCTCCACCCTTTTCTATATATTCTTTTGCTTCTTCAAAAGCCTGTGCGTACATTGCATCTCTTGTGAAACCACCGTGAGATGCCCCGCTACTTAGGCCTCTTTTTATTCTAAGAGTCATGGCCCATGCATCCTCTCCACTCATCCCCTTATTACAAAGTTCTAACCATGTTTCTTTGAACGAATGTGTTTGAGCGTGCATTACTGCAAAATGCCTTAAGAAGATCCTTTCTGGCCCATTTGGGTCCTCTAAAAAGCATGCAATACCTTCCTCAAACAAGCGACCTCGCCTTGTTCCTACCCATAGAATTGGCTCTGATTGCTTGCCGCCTTGAATGCTACGCAAAATATGTGCTCCAACCTCATGGCGCAGCAGCTCATTTAATTCTGTTTTGGTTAATTTTAGTCCTTCTTTTATAACTATTTTTTTGTCCCACTGATTCACAAAAATCCTAGATGATAGATCGTCTCTAATTTTTAAACTCCAATCTGATTCACTTAAGTTTTTTATTGCATCTTTAAATCTAAATACAACCCCTTCTGCACTAAGTAGTTCCTCTTCTTCCTTCTCTTTCTTGCCTGGAACAATATTAATTTCGTGTATAGGAAATAGCTTTAGTGAAAGCTCTGTGAACTCTTTATCTGATCCTATGTTTTTAAATAGTTCTAACTCCATTAATACGTGTTCTCTTCTGTCCATATACATATTTCCTATTTCAGATTCCCTTGAACAAAATGGAATATAGATATCTGGGGCTATATTTTTTTTGTAGGTAAATGTTGGTTCGTTTTTTGCTCCAGATAAAAAAAGTTCTTTCTGCTCTTGTTCATTTGTAGGGTGCAAAAGAGTAGAGAATTCACATAGTTTCTCTGTCTTAATTATTGCATCAACAATTTGTCTTTTTGTTTCGCCATTGTCAGATGAGGTTTCCACTCCTTATGTCTACAGTGCAACGCTGTCTCTGGCAAGTAGTACATGCTTTACTCGTCCTGTCATTTTTGTTTCGGTGAATGGTGACCATCCACACTTTGTTAGTAAGTCCTCTTTTTTTAGCGTCCATTTCTCATTCGGATCAATTATTACAATATCTGCCATGTTGCCTTCTGCGATCTCTTCCTTGCCAAGATTAAATATTGAATTTGGTGATGTGAAACAACATCTAAGAATATCTGCATAAGAAATTGCCTCCTCGTGTGCTGCAGTAAGTAATAGAGGAATCATTGTTTCTACCCCTGGCATACCACTAGGTGCGCTAAGTGTAGGAGTCACTTCCTTCTCTTCTAAGGTATGTGGCGCATGGTCTGTAGAAATACAATCAACCGTTCCGTCCTTTATCCCTTCCCATAGAGCATGTCTGTCTGACTCTGATCTAAGTGGAGGATTCATTTTTACCAAAGTCCCACTGTATTTATATTGATCGGTCGAAAGAAATAGATGATGTGGAGTCACCTCGCATGTAATAGGAAGCCCATCCTTTTTCGCCTGCCTAATTAGATCTAATCCTTTGGCAGTTGATAAATGAGCAACATGAAAAGCTGTTCCATATTCTCTAACTAGCCCTATTGCATCTTTGATTGATTTTTCTTCTGCCTCTGGCGGCCTCATTTCTGAATGTAGTGATATGTCATCACCTTCTACACTATCGGCTGCTGCATTATTAATCTCTGGGTCTTCACAATGTGCAACAAGTGGGATTTTAAGCTCATTACAGAGCTTAAATGCCTCTTTTATAACTTCTTTCCCCGCTCCTTGATCACCTGTTGAATGATCAAAGAAAACTTTTAACCCACAACACTTTTCTTTAAGTGTGGAATATTTTGAGTCTGTCCAAAGAATTTTAAGTTCTGATAAATGCTCTGCCCTTGTCGCCCCAAAAAAGAAACGCATATCACAGTCTGTAATTTGCTCTGACTTTTTAATTTTATCTTTTAGTGCGGTAATGGAAACCGTTGCGGGAATTGTGTTTGGCATTTCACAAACCGTAGTTACCCCAGCAAACCTGGCTGCTTTTGATTCGGTTTTCATGTCTGCCTTATCTGTTAGTCCTGGGTCGCGAAAGTGAACATGACAATCTATAAATCCTGGAAAGACTAGTAGCCCCGTTGCGTCTATCATTATCGTTTCTTGCGATCCGCCATCTTCTGCTTTGATAATTCCATCTTCAATAAAAATATCTGCCCCCTTCTCCTCTGTTGGAGTGATGATTGTGCCGCTGTGAATTAGCATTGAGGTCACAAGTGAGTTTTACACAGCGTCTAGAAGCATACAAAGAAGTGCCATTCGAACTATTACTCCGTTACCTGCCTCTCTGAAATATGCAGCATTTGGCAGTGCATCTACGCTTGTGTCTATTTCTCCTACTCGAGGTAGAGGATGCATGATTGTACAATCTTTTCCTTTTAGCATATCTGCTGTTAGGACGTATTTTAATTTAAGGCGTTCATATTCAGACTGATCTGCGAACCTCTCTTTTTGAACTCTAGTCATATACAAAACATCTGCGTCTAGACCATCCTCTATATCTTCTACCTCTGTATAATTTATTCCTTTCTCTGTTAAGAATGATGTTACCTTCTCTGACATTTTTAGTTCTTTAGGAGAGACAAAAGTGAAACGCATGTTGTCATATAGCCCTAGCAAGAAGCTAAGTGAATGAACTGTTCGACCGTATAATAAGTCTCCAACCATTGTTATGTGTGTTCCATCTACACTTCCTTTTTCTTTTTGAATTGTATATAGATCTAGTAATGCCTGAGTTGGATGCTGGCGTGGGCCGTCTCCTGCGTTTATAAATGGAACCTCGCTCACGCTTGCTGCCTTGTCTGCGCTGCCACCCTCTGGATGACGCATTGTGATTATGTCTGCGTATTCATTCATTACAGTAATTGTGTCTTCTATTGTTTCCCCTTTGTAAAGTGAGCTGAATTGAAACCCAACAGCAGAAAGAACATCACCTCCTAGCCTATGCATTGCAGACTCAAAACTAAGACGAGTTCTGGTGCTTGGCTCATAAAAAAGACAGGCCAAAATCTTCCCTGCAAGTCTGTCGTCTCCTCCTTTCTTTAATACCTCTTCCATTTCTTTTGAAACTTTCAAAATTGCGTCCGTATCATCTCTGGTGAGCTGCTTTGTGGACGTAAGATGTTTGAATGGTAGAAGCATGTTTATTGCGCAAATCATACTTATTTCGCCTGCTTTTGTCCAGTATAAGAAGCAGCTACAATAATATTGTTCTATATGTCTACACGCCAAATAGCCTCTTCTACCTTGTGGCAAATAGGCAGCCAAATAACCATGGCTGCCCTGAGCATTCTTACTGTTAAGTTTGTTGCCATTGGACTTAGTAAAGAACTGGCTGGTAACTACAATTCTGCTTATGGATTTTTGCAGCTTTTTGGAATTTTGGCTGACTTTGGGTTGTACGCCGTAGCACTTAGAGAGATCAGTCGCTCTGAATTAAATAGGGAGAGAGTGCTGGGAGCATTAATTGTTATTAGATCAATAATACTTGTGTTCTCTTTGCTGCTCGCGCTTGGTCTCGTATGGCTTTTGCCTCAATGGCGAGGCACTCCTTTACCATTAGGAGTAACTATTGCAGCGCTTGTTCCATTCTTTACCCTGCTTGCTGGAATTATTCGAACTGTTTTTCAGGTGCATTACAAAATGCAATATGTATTTATTGCAGAGGTTGCACAGAGGATTTTTACAGCATCCTTTATTGGAATGTTTATAGTCGCAGGCATTAGAGGAAGTCATGATCTGCATATTTATCACATGTTCTTGTTTATTGGTGGAGTTGGAGCATTCCTTCTTTTCTTTTTCTCTTTGGTAACAGGCAATCGCCTAATGAAGATCCGACCATGTTTGGATACTGTAATGATCAAACAGCTACTTAAAAAAGCTGCTCCTTATGGGCTAGCGTTTTTGTGTGTCGCTCTTTACAGACAATTTGATGTAACGATGATTGCTCTGCTCCGCCCTGATTTTGAACTACAAAATGCTTATTATGGTTTTGTGGTTCGCATGACAGATATGGGTTATTTGCTCCCTACATTCCTTCTTAATTCAACTCTTCCAGTACTAAGTGAGAGGAATGAAAAAGGAGAAGATACAAAAGACTTCTTGGGCAAAACTCTGCTCGCGTTACTAATGATTGGATCAATCGCTGCATTATTCTCTTCTATCTGGTCCAGACAACTTGTCCAATTACTTACAACAAATATGTATTTGAGTACTGTTACTCATGCAGGATCTGATACCGCTCTAAGGCTCCTATCCTTACCACTATTCTTGAATGCCTTGGTCCTTTATGGATTTTACGTTTTGCTTACAAAACACAAGTGGCAAAGACTGGTGACTATTTTATGTATTGGTGCTGTGATTTCTGTATCACTTAATATCGTTCTTATTCCAATCCATGGATTTGTTGGCGCAGGTACCACATCTATTATTGTTCATATCATTCTTGCTGCCCTTCTGTTCCCTCAGGCACAAAAAGTAATGCCCGCTCACATTCCTATTAACCATATATTTAGGTGGCTCGCATTTAGTGCCCTACTCGCAATTGAGCTCTTCGCTGTGCGTACATTCCTCTCTAATGAGATATTCACAGTGCTTGGGCTAGCTGGGATGACCATTGCCATGATCGCCACAGGATTCGCTTGTAGAATACACACAGCCTTCCGTGTGATTGGCAAATAGAGGTAAATGTGATACAATATATCGATAAATACAAAAATTCTCTGCCAACGGCTACTAGCTGGTGCTTGCATTGTTTTCGCAAGTGCATTGCCTGTTTCTGTATGCACTGCCGCCCCTGCAGCAGTATCAGGAATCTCTGCTGAATATATTAGCGAGGAAGAGGTTGTGCTAGTTGAGTGGGAAGAGGTAGAAAATGCATCATCTTATCGTGTTTATTTTAGTAGCAGATCGATATTAGGAAACGGTGGTGTCTATGATGATTTTGTCGGAACAGAAGGACCAGTGTCCGAAATTTCTATTCCAACGAGCATGTTATCTGAGCGAGTATTTGTTTCTGTGTTGGCTGTAAACGAATCTGGAGAAGAAAGTTCTGTCTTTTTAGAAGAAACATCTGCCTTACTTTCTGAGGCTTCTATTGATGAAGGATCTGTTGAAATCAGTCCAGTAGAACCAGCTCAGCAAGAATCAAGTTCATCTGCTTCTTCTAGTGAAGATACAACTCAATTTAATGTTGTTCGCCCCGTAGATGCCGATCCAGAAGAACAATCCTCATCTTCGGAAACTACAGAGATCCTTGAACCAGTAAGATATGAAGAAGGTGCTCTTCATTTAATTCTTGCGTATGCGCAGGAACCAACATCTGTCACATTAACATTTAATTCAGTACCATTTGTTGATCCAACACTTGCTCCAAACGCTTTCAAAATTATTGATTCCAATGGGTTGCCACTTCGTATCGCAGGGCTTTATATAAAGGATCACACAATTTTGGTACGCACAGAGACGCAGGTAAAAGATGAAATGTATCAAGTGCTTTTATCTGAACCTCTTATGGAAATTAGAGGAGGATCATTAGATGCAACAAATAGAACTGCTTCTTTCCAAGGACATATAGATGGAGTATCTGTCCGCACCCCCTCACCAGATCCAATCGTAGCACCTGTACCAATGCCTGTTGTTCCGAGTGAACAGCCTTGTGACCCACGATCAGTTGCTAACCCTCCAAGTGTTACTAATTTGAGGTTGCGTTCTGTTGCACAGACGAATGGCACACATAATGTTGATGCTAGATGGAGTGTTGCCGCAGGAACATGTCAGCCTTTGCTTTCTTATCTTGTAAGACAAAGTAATGACAGAGGACGAACATTCACTCAGCCACAAGTAGTGCCAGCAGGAACAGATGGTATAGATATCCCTGGTGTACACGCAGGGGAGTATGGAATTGGTGTTTCTGTTGTAAGCCCTCAAGGAGGAGTATCTAAAGAAGTTTTTGCTAGAATTGAATTACCAATTTCTGGGAACTCTGCAGTAATAGTTCCAGAAATAATTATCACAGAAACTCCCGCCCCACCTACATACATTTCGCCTATTGTCTCTGGAAATAAAAGACCTCTACCAAGTACAGGAGCAGGCATCTTGATTGGAGGATTAAGTGCGCTCGGAGGCGCTGCGATTATTCGCAAGAAAACACGAAAGCAAAAAAAGTAAGTCGCAGCAGTACTTTTTATTTTTAAATAAGATTTTATTTAAATATAATCGTTCGCTTGAAATACTCATTTATTTTTTGTCGATTTACAATTTTTGCAGCTGCAATTTTAATTGCCTGTAACATATTTTCGCTTAGAGAACTTTTTTTACTGCCTGATGGAAAATTGCACGTTCATTTTTTATCTGTCGGGCAGGGTGATGCAACACTAATAATTACCCCCTCTGGCTCTAGAGTTTTAGTTGATGGTGGACCAGATCTTTCTGTCCTTGAGTATATTGGAGACGAGCTCCCATTTTTTGATCGTACGATAGATTCCATCATTCTTACTCATCCAGACCTAGATCATTTAGCTTCTTTGCCAGAAGTCTTACGAAGGTACCATGTTTCAAATGTAATCATGCCTAGTGTTGATCGAAGTCTGCCCAGGTATCAAGATTTTTTGAATGAGATAAGGGAACAGAATATATCAGTTATTTTTGGTGCCTCTGATCTTTTTTTAGATCTTGATAATGCAGTTTCATTGCATACGCTATGGCCACCAGTTTCTGCTTCTGATTTATCTACTAATGGATCCTCTTTGATCCAAATGCTTGAGTTTAAATCACATAAAATCCTCTTCACAGGGGACGCTGACCTTCAGGCAGAAAACTCACTTTTGGCCTCTGGAGCAGATATAAATGCAGATGTACTCAAAGTTCCACATCATGGGAGTTTATCCGCCTCTTCTACAGGGTTTCTGCTATCAGTAAATCCAACATCTGCAATTGTCTCTGCGGGGCTAAATAACCCCCATTCTCACCCCCATCCCATAGTTTTAGAACGACTCAAAAGTCTGGGTATTGCTGTGCGAAATACTGCTGTTCAGGGTACAATATCTATGACTTTTAGATGAAGACTATTTTACTACTAGCCGGCCGCTCTACTCGCCTTTGGCCACTGACAGATAAAACACTATTTCCTGTCTGTGGTAAAACTTTGTTAGAACATCAAATTGCACAGCTAAAAGAAGGGGGCTGTGATGATATTATCCTTGTTGGCGGATCCCACAATTTAGAGGATATTAAGAGTCGATTCCCAAGCCTTAAAACTGTTGAACAAGAGGATCTGTCACTCGGAATGAGAGGAGCACTTTTAAGTGCACTGCCTGAATGTGGAAAAGAACCTGTATGTATTGTTAGTGGTAATGATGTAATAGATCATGCGGCCTATAGCCTAATAAGAGAGATGTCCAGCAGTGTTACAGGTGGAGCAATTTTGGCTAAAGAGGTTTCTACTTATTTTCCTGGAGGATATTTAACCGTAGAAGGGAATCGAGTTACTGGAATTGTAGAAAAACCTGGTGAAGGTAACGAACCAAGTAATTTAATAAATATAGTTGCGCATATCCATAACGACTCTTCTGTCTTACTTGCCGCACTCAAAGAAGTATCACCAAAGAAAGACGATGGATATGAACAGGCCTTAGCTACACTATTAAAAGATTATGAATACGTTGCCGTCCCTTATGAAGGTGACTGGAAAGCAGTTAAATACCCATGGCATTTTCTGCCTCTACTAGAACTCTTTCTATCGGAGATCACCGAACCTGTTATAGATCCAAGCGCAGACATTCACCCCACAGCAGTAATAGATGGTCCAGTGATTATTGGTCCATCTGTAAAAGTATTACCTCATGCAACTGTAAAGGGGCCCTGTTTTGTAGGTGCCAATTCCATAATTGCTAATAACGCATTGGTTAGGAATGCCAGCATTGGTGAGAATTGCGTTGTTGGATACAACACAGAAGTTAAATCCAGTATTCTAGCTGGTCATGTTTGGACTCATATGACTTATATTGGGGACTCTATTGTAGGAGAGAATGTTTCATTTGGAGGAGGATGTGTGACTGGCAACCTGCGATTAGATGAAAGAACCATTCAATCAAATGTTAAAAAAGAAACCATAGACTCTGCCTTAACAAAATTTGGAACAATAATTGGGGATAACGTTCGTATTGGAATTCAGGTTGGTATAAACCCTGGAGTTAAAATCGGTGGCGAGAGTTTTATTGCTGGCGGAGTATTTGTTCCAGAAGACATCCCAAGTGGCAGCTTTGTCTATTCTAAGAATGGGACAGTCCAAATAAAAGAGAACAAAGAAACTGTTCCAAGGCCAAATGACAGAGCTAAATACAAAAAGAGTATGTAGGTGTGGATGTGGATGAATGTGGAAAACCCCACATAGGTTCCTTGCCCATCTTTAGCTAACTTTTCCACATTGCAATTCTTTTATGGCTAAAACAAGCCAAAATCTACTATTTGCCTATCTCTACTTATTCTTTGTGTGTTTATACACATCTTTTCCACATTTCTATTAACTTCTTCCACAACGATCTTTTGTCTAATTTATGCGATTTAATAATAATTTGGAATATATCTATATTGTTTGCCCTACTTTTCCACACATTAAGACAGGAAAATAAACCACGGAAAAGGTTCTTCTATGACTACTAATGTTATATAATTATTTCTCTTCTTTCTTATATAGAGAAAAAATATGAAATTTTCATGTACAACATCTGATCTTCTTCAGGCTCTCCAACTTGTGAGCAGAGCAATAAGTGGGCAACAAGCTCTTCCAATTTTGGGGAATGTTTTATTGGAAGCTGAGGGTAAGAGATGCACAATTAGTGCAACAGATTTAGAATTAAGTATCGTAACAAGTATAGAAGCAGATATAGAGAATGAGGGAGCAATTACAGTTCCTGCAAAAGCTTTTCTTAATTTTGCTCAATATAATTCAGATGATCGTGTTCTTTTGGAAACAAGCGAGGGAACACAGTTAAAATGTACTTCAACTCAAGCAAAAACAGTTATTGCTGGTGAGACTGCTCAGGAATATCCAACTATTTCTACAATTAAAAAAGAGCAAGCATTTTCATTTGATGTTGAACCTCTTTTAGAGGCATTGCACTTTGTAACATTCGCTTCTGCAAAGACAACACTTAGACCAGTTTTATCTGGTGTTTATATTAGAGAAGAGAAAGGAAACTTAGTTTTTGTAGCAACGGACAGTTACAGACTTTCAGAGATTAGTATTCCTACTAATTCTGCAGGAGGAGAGATTTCTTGTATTGTTCCAACTAAAGTCTTGGAGGAGTTGAGGAATATATTGGGTGCTCATAAGTCAGATAGTAAAAAGGGAGACAAGAAGGATTCTGAAACAGAGACAAAGAAGATTGATGTTGTTTTGAGTAATCAGCAGATAGAGGTACACATTGGTCAAACAACACTACTTTCTAGATTGATTGAGGGTAAGTTCCCAGACTATCAACAGATTATTCCTAAAGATAATTCCACAGTGTCTGTTTTGCCTACAAAAGAACTTGTAACTACAGTTAAACGAATGCATTACTTTGCAAAGGAGGCTAATAATAATCTTACATTCAAGCTATCTAAAGAGAGTGTTCATATAGCAACACCACAAACTCAAGCAGGTCAGGATGAAACAACTCTTGCGGCGGGAGTCTCGGGGGAGGATAATAAGATTGCACTTAGCTCCTCGTACCTACTAGATTTCTTGGGACATGTTGATTGTCCAGAGCTAGAGATGCATTTAACTGACAGTATGCACCCTGCTGTTTTTAGAATTCCGGGTAATGATCGATTCTTGCATCTAATAATGCCACTTCGAATTCAAGAGGATTAAAATTCATTAAATTTTTAATATGAAACCAACGGTTTTCCTTGGAGAAAATACACATGCGGATTTTTCACAACTGCTTCTAGATAAGCGGAGGCTAGTTATATCTGGAGCTTCGAATGAGACTGCTAAAGCATTACTTATTGGGACAATGCTTTCACATGGTCCTGTTCCTACTTTACTTGTTACAGAAAGAGATACAACTGCCGAGGCACTTAGACATTGGTTACATTTCTTTGGCGTGGATTCTCATATCTTATCTTCTGTAGAAGATGAAGATGGCCACGTAGATCCAGATGCAATGCAGCAATTTCTTTTGTTTATGAGAACAAATAAGCCACATGTTTCATTGGTTACTAGAGATGTTTGGGAGCAGGAGTTTCCATCTTTTGCAGAGGTGCAAGAGAGGAAAATAGTTTTTTCTAAAGGTAAGGATATTGGTTTTACAGGAATGATTGAGCATTTAATTGATTGTGGATATTCACATGGGACAGATATTTTTCTAGAACCTGGTGAATACAGAAGGCAGGGGGATGTTTTTGATATTTTTCCTGTTCAAGAGAGCAATCCATACAGAGTATCTTTCGATGGAGATACAGTAGAGAAGATATTCAGTGTAGATAAAGATAATTTATCTGAAACAGAGGAATTTAATGATGATTTAAGTATTTATCCTGTTTTCTTTAAAAAGAGGGAGTTATTAAAAGATCAGTTTCCAAAAGAATCACTACTTATTTTGGATGATCAAGATGACATAGATGACCCCTTAAACATTACTTCACTAAGGTTTACAGCTTTTCCAACATCAGAGGAATGCCACATGCATGTTCGGTATCTATCTGTTTTAAAGTTTTACACACTTACAGATTTTTTAAACGATGTAAGGGACAAGATCACTCAAGACTGGAGCATATTTGTAGTTAGCAAAAGGATGAAGGAGCTACAGGCAATATGTGACGAAGAGCATATCCCATATACCACCAAACATGAGAGAAGGATGGGAGCAATAACTCTTTATGAAACCGCAGACGATGAGTTACTTCCTCACTCACTTCAAAACCCTGATTTAAAAGTCGCCCTACTAACAGATAGAGAAATTTTTTCTCTTAGAAAAATGGGGAAAGAGAGAAGCGTACAAAAACTAGCTTTAGATTTTATCACCTCACTCACACCTGGTGATTATGTTGTTCATATGGAGCATGGAATAGGCTATTTTGAGGGGATGACACAAAAAGAGGTAGATGGTACGTCTAGAGAATATTTAGAGCTTACATACGCAGAGAACGACAAACTGTTTATCCCAGTTGATCAGGCAGATAAGTTAAGTAAGTTTGTATATGAAGAAGGTAGCGAACCAGGGTTAACAAGACTTGGTTCCACAGAATGGAAACGTATTACAGAAAAGATGAAAAAGGAGACAGAGAGGATAGCTAAAGAGCTATTGGGACTTTATGCAAAACGAGCAAGTGCCAGAGGTCATGCATATTCAGATGAAGAAGAGATAGAGAAGAAGTTTGCAGAGGCTTTCCCTTATCAGGAAACTCCAGGGCAGTTAAAAGCAATAAAAGATCTAACTGCAGATATGGAAAGTGATCATCCTATGGATAGATTAATTTGTGGAGATGTAGGGTTCGGAAAAACAGAAGTAGCAATGCGAGCTGCGTTTAAGGCAGTTAAAAATAATAAGCAGGTTGCCGTGGTTGCACCTATAACAATTCTGGCTGATCAGCATTTTCAAAACTTTCAAAAGCGTATGGAGGGGTTTAATGTTCGGATAGATATGATGAGTAGGTTCCGTACTCAAAAACAACAAAAGGAAACCCTAGAAAAGTTAAGAAAAGGAGATATAGATATTGTTATTGGCACACACAGACTTATTCAGAACGATGTTGAGTTCTTTAATCTGGGACTAGTAATAGTAGATGAGGAACAGAGGTTTGGGGTTAAGCAAAAAGAGAAATTTAAAGAAATGAGAGCGTCTGTAGACATCCTAACTCTCACGGCTACACCAATCCCTAGAACACTTAACTTGGGTCTACATAAATTAAGAGACATAACAACAATCACAACACCTCCTCCTGGCAGAATGCCAATTATTACAGAGGTTAGAAAATATTCAGATTCCCTATTGGTTCAAGCTGTTAATTATGAGATAGCACGAAAGGGGCAAGTTTACTTATTGCATAACAGAGTAGAGACAATAGACGCCTTCGCTGCAAAAGTTCAAAAGATGGTACCAAAAGCAAAAGTTGTAGTTGGGCATGGTCAATTAAAACCAGATCAGTTAGAAGAGAGGATCCTTAAATTTAAAAAGGGTGAATACAACGTGCTAGTTAGTTCAACAATTATTGAAAATGGAATTGATCTACCTAATGCAAATACACTTATTGTAAACACTGCAGAAAAGTTCGGGTTGTCTCAGCTTTACCAACTACGTGGTCGTGTTGGTCGTAGTGATATTCAGGCACATGCTTACTTTTTGTACCACACACAACGCCTAAAAGATGATGCCAAAAAACGCTTACGAGCCATCGTAGAAGCGTGTGAACTTGGTAGTGGATTCCAAGTAGCCATGCGGGACTTAGAGATTCGTGGAGCGGGTGAAATACTTGGTGCTCATCAATCTGGAACAATGAACACTGTTGGGGTAAGCCATTATTTAA
Organism: Candidatus Peregrinibacteria bacterium; assembly: GCA_018648865.1. GTDB lineage: Bacteria > Patescibacteriota > Gracilibacteria > Peribacterales > Peribacteraceae > JABGQH01. The sequence goes on along the minus strand of JABGQH010000013.1, from coordinate 227,817 downwards.
GAATGCTCAAACATGCAGTAGAAGAGATGAAAGCAGGAAAAGATTCGTCTCAAGAAGAAGTATCTGCAGAGATTCAGCTCCCAGTAGAGGCACTGCTTCCAACATATTACATTCCAGACGAGCAAGAAAAGATCTCTGTTTACCAGAAGCTCGCAGGTAGTGATGACGAGACACTTCTAAAAGAATTTGAAGATGATCTAAATGAAGAATTCGGCCCACCACCAAAACCTGTACTAAATCTATTCGCTATCCTTAGACTTAAAATTGCGTGTAGGAGGAGTGGGGTAATTCGCATAAAGATGGATAACGGAACAGGGGCAGAAGATGAAAAAGAAATTGCTCTAACTCTATCTAGCTCTGTTACAGCAAAAGAGATTATGCAACTACTTAGCAAGAGTACTTATTGGCGCATAAGTGGATCTGTGGTTCGAATCTTTAAGAGTAAATTAATAAAGGGCTCTGCAACTGAAGATATTGATTGGCTAACAACCCTCACAGAACATGTCGCCACTCTTCAAAAGAAGAAAGGAAAGGGAAAGAAGTAAAATCTATATTTAAAAAAACAGCCAGTCCCGCGGATGCGGGACTGGCTGCAATTGGTCGATCGTTTGATCAAAAGTGTTTTCCCGTGAATGCATTGGTGTCACTGTTTCCGCTCCTATCATTTTCAGATGAGCTGTTACTACCTCCACCTACACCTTTATTACAGATGCAGAGGACAAGTAAGACAAGAGCGAAAAGTGCGACCACAATGGCAAGCCAGGTAGGGCAAGGTATCCCATTCATGACAATCTCCTTTTTGAGATAACTAAGTGATTAAAAACGACCGGAGGATCATCCTATCCCTTATAATCATTAATTCAATAGATAATTTCTGCTTTCTATTAGATTTTATTTTCTATGTAATCACAAAATATATTGTCTGATGCTCCAGTAGGAGCAATGGAAATTTCTTCATGTATATGAATTCCTGCTTGGTTAAATGTATTTGAAAAATGACTAACTAATTTAGCAAACGTCGAAGTATAACCATGGATTCCATCTATGAAATCACAAATGTTCTGATCTGCACTTAGGGGATTGTGATTGTTTACAACAGTGATACCTGTGCGCTCAAGTGACTCTAATACGGAAGTAAAATATGATATATCTCCACTATTTTTAATACTGCTTAGTAGATTTGGTGCCAATGGTGGAACAATAACAACAACATTTATTCCTTGCTCCTCTAAATAGCGAACTTGATTAACAAAATCTTGGAAAATTCCTTCATCAAATCTATCACTATGGGCAAAGCGCCCTATCCCAATCTGAGCAGCCTTAATATCTGATGCAACGTTATTTTGTGGTATTGATTTCCCCTTTATTGGTGTAAGAGGGTCATATAGAGACCCATCTTGTTTAATGCCACTATTACTAAATAATGCTTTTATTCCAAGATTACATTCACTGTCTGTTCTGCCCAAAACAAGGTTTACGTATTCCGATGGCGAGATCTTTTTCTCCCATAGCCATTCAAAAGGTACAAAGAGTGAGGCTACTGAGAAACGCATAGAATCTTCTTTCTTTATGCCTATCGAATTATCTGTCGCCAATGGATTAAACCACCACACATCGAAGCCGAGTATTACATTCTTTGGAGTATGAATTTTTAATATGCTATCAATTGCTTGTTGCAAGCGATGCATAGATGATATTTGGCTATCTGCTAGATTATAAAATGATGATTGAAAAAACGAATTATTGAATTTCATCATTCGGGATGATCCGATTGCAACAGTATCTGGTTTAACCTTGCTATACATGTGTAACTTATAAGAAAGTACATCGTTATGTAGTGCCGAGCTGTACAGACATCCATTGTTTGAATCGCGTTGTAGATCTTCTAAATTATTAAATGATGAAAACTCATCTGCATTAAACAATAACAATGCATTGGGAGTAAGCAGTAGTACTCCTACTAGAAGTGTGGCGCCGTAAGCTTTATAAAACGAGTTCATTAGAATTGAAAATATAGAAATTCTTGTTCATGAAGAATGCTAAGTGCTGCAATGGACACAATTGTAAGACTTGCGGTTATAACACCTATGTACAAAGCATTTTTCTTACTTGATTGTATTGCGGGCAGGCATCGTTCACGGATAATGGTCTGACTATTTGGTGCAAACCAGACGACAAGAAGCCAAAAACCTATCCATAAATTATATGTTAAAGGAATAGTGTTGTTGCTTTGCCAATTAACAAGAGATCTTGCTAGGCGCAGTGCCGCATCCCATGATGCAGAGCGGAAGATAATCCAGCCAAGTGAGATTGCAATAAATAGTCCCATTTGTGATAGAGGCTTAAATACATTAGGAAATTGAATCCCTGTGCGTTTCCATAACAAGTTTATGCACAGTAAAATTCCGTGGTATCCGCCCCACAATACAAATAGCCATCCTGCACCATGCCAAAGGCCACCAATCAACATTGTAATCATCAGATTTACAAGGGCGCGTAACAAACCAAGACGATTGCCACCAAGCGGGATATATAAATAATCACGAAGTAAATCTGAAAGTGTTATATGCCACCTTCGCCAGAAATCGCTAATATTTTTGGCTTTGTAAGGAGAATTAAAGTTAATTGGAAGCAAAATGCCACATAGGCAGCCCAAGCCAATTGCTATATCGGAGTATCCTGAAAAATCAAAATAGAGCTGTAGTGTATAACCGAATACTGCTGACCACGCGCTATAGGCAGAAATGTGTGCTCCCCAATCAGCTTTTGAAAAAATTTCAGAAACCAATGGAGAAAGGGTGTCTGCAATAATGCATTTTTTAAACAATCCTATAGAAATAAACATCATTCCCTGTGTTGTGTATGTGGTATCAATACCGTGTTTCCATCTATCTTTTATCTGCGGTATAAGCTGTTTAGCGCGGACGATTGGTCCCGCAATTAATTGTCCAAAAAATGATATATATAAGCAATATTCAAAAAAATTCGGAATGTCTATTTGTTTTTTGTATACATCTATTAAGTATGTAATTTGCTGAAATGTAAAAAAAGAAATTGCTAGTGGCAAAGCAACTTGTGGGATGTTTGTTTCTAGATTGAAGACATCGCCAAGGGTATTTATAAAAAATTCTCCATATTTAAAATATGCAATAAGCAATAAGTTAAAAGCAACACCAATACCAGTTATTATTTTCCGATGTCTTTGTGATTCATTCGCAATGTATATGCTTAGTAAATAGTTTACTAAAATTGATAGAAGTAGAAGCGCAAGATGCGGAAAATACCAATATGCATAAAAATAAAGCGAGGAGGCAATAAGCCAATAAAGGTTGAATCTACTATTATGAGTACGACATAAAAAATACTGCACACCCCACACAACAGGTAAAAATCCCAATAGAAAAACCAAGGAGTTAAACAGCATATTTCTATAGTAATATACTCTTCTAATTAACTAAGTTAAAAGACTACAAGTTAATAAATAGTACCTGTGTAAATGGTTACTTCTTATTTCTACACTCCATGAGTTTGTTCATAGATTCATAAAACCTAAAAGCATGCTTTTGAAATATACGCTGTTCTTCTTGCCACCACCGTCCGTCGTTCTCTGTTGCAAATGCATATGGAGGTGCCAGCGATTGTAGCTTTTCAAAATAGAATATGGCCGTGCTGCAATCATTCATTTTGTAGTACATATCTCCTGCTTCGGTATAGAGTTTTGGCAAATTAGGAGCCTTTTTTTGAGCTTGTTCTAGATGATATTCAGCTCTGTTTTTGTAACCTCCAACTGCAGCATATTTTATAGCAGCAACATGATACTTAAAGTCATATTGCGTAATGCGCCCCCATCGATCGAGGTGTCGCTGGATATGCAATGAGATATTGTCATCTTCTCTGGCAAAAGGAGTAAACATACTTATGAGTATGCTTGATGGATAGGCATAAAATCGTGAGTATTCTGTTGCAGAATTTAGTGTGGAAAATGCCTCGGGTGAACTGTTTACATATTGAGTTATCCCTTTGCTCATGGCTGTATCAGTTTTAAGAAAAGCGTACGAAGAATAGATCAAAACGCAGGAACAAATGGCCAGCAACGCTAGCGATGGTATTTTCCTTGGAAGTGTTTTTATAGAAAGAACATACTTTTTCGTTTGTACAGTTTGCAAAAGTAGAATTGCCCAAAATGCAGAAGATACCACCCAATGTTCTACAGTGCTAAAGCTGAACTGAACAGTTATAAGGTGTGCAACAAGAGCAGTAAATACAATTTGTTGTAGAGAAGTACAAATCCTTTTTTTCACATAAATATAGCCTAGGAATATAATAGGGATGATGTAGGAAATAATTCCGAATAAGCCACGTTCTACAAATACTTCTAGAGTTTCACTGTGCGGACTCATAGGTGTTGTATAGAATTTTTCGTATACAAATACTTCTTTGGGCATAATCTCCATATATTTTTGATAGAAGGTATCTAGCCCATATCCAAACAAGAGATGCTGAAAATCCACTATATTTAAAGTTCCTTTCCACAAAATTAAACGACTATGTATTGAGCGTGCATTAATTTCCAATACAAAGAATGCAATAAGTGCAAGAGCAGATAGAACAAGCAGTAGAATTTTTTTGTGAGATTTTTTTATGTGCGAGAAGAACAGTATCCAAAAAAGTACGACAGTAGTTAAAGCCAACCAAGTTGCCCTATTTTTTGTTAAATACAGAGTAATTGCAAAAAGCAAAAAACAAAAAGAATAGAGAGCAATACCACGTACATGTTTTTCTTGAATAGTGTCTTTTAGAAAAAAGCAGGAAATACATAAAGGAAAAATAAGGAATTGCCCCAATAAATTTGGCTGCCCTATGGTGCTATATACACGAAACAGAAACTCTGCATTATCAATATTTGTAAGTGGATCTATATTGAAATACTGAAGCACTGCATATAGTGACATGAAACACGATACAAAAAGTATGATAAGAAAGAGGAGTCGAATATTTTTTTCGCATTGGAAGAAAAACATACAAGCAGCGATATGAGCAATAAGTAAAAGGTAAAACACTAGACCCTGCGCATACAGATACTCACCGAATACACTTTGGATTGGCGTAATGGAGAAAATTGTTGAGAGCAAAAACGAGCTGCAAATTAACGAAAGAAATATCAAAATTCCTTTGTTATACGAAAAAGAAACATGCTTACTCCTAGTAATTGTACAAAAGAGCATAATCATTAATATGCCCATAAACAGCAAGTAATAACTAATTTTTGCTGTTGAGTACATATGCATCCCCCAGGGGTTTACTAATAAAGGAATAAAAAATATGCCTGCGTAGAAACGAAACCATGTCATGTATTTATTATCAATACGTTGTTTACTTATGTTATAAGTAGTTTACACTGTGCGCAACGATATTACGTTCCTCTCTGATAATTATGAAAAAAATTATTCTCCTTAAAACACTATCTACGGGTGCTTTTGCATTAGTTGTTCTGGCAGGTACAAGTAGTTTTTTCTTAAGTTCAACAGCTAAAGCGTACGATGCTTCAACTACATCACTTAGTCGCTGTAAAGAAGTGAAAGAACTTTGGGATCAGGGAGACTTCACAGCACGCTTTGGATCAGAGGCAGTACGAGAAGGTGGTGCATGCAGGGCTCTGTATTTTGGTAAGGGCTGGAACGTAAATATTCACCACAATACAGACTCCAGAAGAACACTAGAATATTGTAGAAAGATAAAGGAAATCTTCGCTGATGAAGGAAACTGGACACCACGCTTTGGTGGCATTGAAGAACCTTTTAAATGTAAAACGTTGTATTACACTCAAAATTGGAGGGAAAAAAGTACAAGCACACAGGTAACTTGTTATACCTCGTTGCCCAATGGTGGTGGTTAGTGTGAGAAGAAAGCCGTAGAAGATTGCCCTCTTCATCTTTCCTTTGATAACAATGACGATTGCTGGAAAAGACATGGTCAATCCAATCCATCACTTAGCCGCTGTAAAGAAGTGAAAGAGCTTTGGGATCAGGGGAACTTTACAGCACGTTTTGGCAACGCTGGCGTACTAGAAGGTGGTGTATGCAGGGCTCGGTATTTTGGTAAGGGCTGGAACGTAAATATTCACCACAATACAGACTCCAGAAGAACACTAGAATATTGTAGAAAGATAAAGGAAATCTTCGCTGATGAAGGAAACTGGACACCACGCTTTGGTGGCATTGAAGAACCTTTTAAATGTAAAACGTTGTATTACACTCAAAATTGGAGGGAAAAAAGCACAGCTACACTTGTAAATTGTTATGCCCCGTTTTCTAATGGCGGCGGTCGGTGTATGGAGGAAGCCAAAGAAGATTGTGCTTCGCAGTATACCTTTCGTAGCAATGCAGATTGCCAGAATTATCTTGAACGTAAGTCAGATACTATAAGCTGCTGCAAGAAATTCTCTGCTGGAGTGGCATGTGAACAGTATCCTTCAACAGATTCATGTGCAGACTGGGGAGGAGAAGTCTATTCCTCTTGTAATGAGTGTTTTGCCGAAAGAGATCCAGAGCCAGAGACTATAAGCTGCTGCAAGAAATTCTCTTCTGGAGTGTCATGTGAACAGTATCCTTCAACAGATTCATGTGCAGACTGGGGTGGAGTAGTCTATTCCTCTTGTAACGAGTGTTTTGCTGGGCATGACCCACTGCCTCCAGCAGGGTACGAAGATGAAGTATTAGTCAATTTTGATGCGTACGACAATCCATTTCCAGACACATCGCTTTCCACATTGGAAGGTAGGGCTTCGGCAGAATTATACAGAAGAGCTGTGATTGGAGGTTTTCCTGATGGAGAATTTAAAGGTGATCGCCCAGTAAATAGAGCAGAGGCAGCAAAGTTTTTGTTACTAGCTCGCTTTGGAGAAATATCCAATGTTTCCAATAGTGGTAGATTCCCCGATGTTCTTGATGGGCAGTGGTATACCAAGTATGTAGTTACCGCAGCAAACAAGGGAATAATTAGCGGCCATCCTGATGGAACATTTAAACCAGCAGATGGTGTAAATACAGCCGAATTTTTGAAGATGCTTACGTTGACTTTTGATTTGCAGACAAACCTACCTTTCAGTTATAGAGACGTTTCTAGCTCTGATTGGTTTAGTCAATACGCTGGCATTGCGAAAAAGTACAACCTCTTTCCAGATAGAACATCTTACTTATCACCCGCTCGTGCTTTAACACGAAGCGAGGTTTCAGTGGCTATCTATCAGTTTCTGCAAGGTAGATAATTCTTATTGGTTGTTTGATGTAATTCTATTCTGGTGCCCGGGAGAAGACTCGAACTTCCACAGGATTGCTCCTACTAGCTCCTAAGGCTAGCGCGTCTACCAATTCCGCCACCCGGGCAGGGGTGTTAATTCAAGATGAAATGAGGCTAGCGCGCCTGCCTGCCGGCAGGCAAGCCTGCCTACCGAAGGTAGGTCTACCAATTCCACTTAAATATATTAATCAATCTAAAATAAAGAACGAATATAGCCCGTGTAAACCCACCCGGGCAGGGGTGATTGATTCTGACCAATATTTTCTATTATTGGCTCCTCCTTGTCGAGGAAACAATCATTAATAATTTACCTATTTAAAAAAGGGTATCTGGTTAAACAGGGGTTAGTGCTACAATTTCTGTGTACTTTTCCAATCACTGCCATGAATCTTACTTTTATTGGAGTCATCGTTATGCTTTTTCTTTATTTTAAATTAAGAGAACGAGTAAATAAGCTAGAGGAACGACTAGGGGCAAGAGCGGTTCCAAATGCGCCAGCGACAGAGGTACAGGCGACTCAAGAACAAGCGCCATCTGCTATGCCAGAGCAGGTTTATGAATCTAAACCAGAGGCTGCAGATCTGCTGATTGCTTGGGTAAAAGAGGACTGGCTACTAAAGCTAGGAGCACTTTTACTTTTGATTGGATTTGGTTGGCTTACAACTTATGCATTCTTAAATAATTGGATTGGTCCAATGGGGCGAATCTTAATTGGTATTGTTGCAGGTGTATTACTGCTTAGTTTTGGATGGATAAGAATGCGTAAATACGTTCATCAGGGGAGTATATTTTTGGTTACTGGATCTACCACAATACTGCTAACTACTTTTGCTGCTAGGGAGTTCTATGGTTATTTCACACCATCCAGTGCACTAGGGATTATGTTTTTAAGTACTGCATTTGTTGCTCTTGTGAGTGTTAAATATAATAACAAACCATTAGCGATTGCTAGTTTAATTTTGGCTAGCGTTGCTCCACTTCTTACAAACTCACCTTCGCCAGATTTTGTTGCGCTATTTTTATATTTACTAGCTGTTGTGGCTGGTACGCTTTGGATTGTATCTATTACAAAGATGAGGGAGCTGACTACCGTAGCTCTTGTGATTATTTCTTTGTATAGCATCCCACTTATGTCGGGGCAGGCTGGTAGTGACCAATCCACACTTCTTTATATTGCATATATTTTTGCTGCATTGTTTTTTGCATCAAACACGACTGGTATTTTAAAGCTGAAGGGGAAAGATATGTTGCCAGACCTTATTACAGCAGCAGGCAATGGTCTACTTCTTCTATTTTGGATAGTTAGCTCTGCACCAGATCACTGGAAGAGCATGATTATAAGTCTTTGGATGGTTGTATTTATATTTGGTGCATTCTTTATTTTTAAAGCGACGAAAAAGAAAGAGCCATTTTATGTTTATGCAGGTGTAGGAATTGCAATGCTTGCAACAGCTACAGCTGTAGAGTTGCAGGGGGCTGCACTAACAATTGCTTACACAGTTGAGGCTGTGTCAGTTGTAATGATTGCTTATCTTCTTTTAAAGAACTTACGCATTTCACAAAAATTGATATTACTTCTTATCCCATCGGTTTTTCTTTCGATAGAGAGTCTTTCGGCTTACGGGTGGCGCAATGAAATTCCTTATGTAGATTTCTTTGTATTATTAATATTAGGATGTGCATTCCTTGGCCTTGCGTTGTTCTTTAGAAGCCTTACCTTAGAAACCAAGGACAAAGATTTAATAAAGGTAAATTCGATCCTGTTTGTTGTTGGGTCATTTTATATCTTCGCACTTATATGGCTTACACTAAAAGCATTACTGCTAGTAGATGACACAGCAGTTATGATTTCACTAATTATTTACACTGTTGTTGGTTTAGCTACTAATCTAACGGGGCGCATAAAGAACATAAAGGGATTGCTAGTTTATGGAGGGGCTTTACTCGGACTTGTTGTACTAAGGCTATTTTTGGTAGATGTTTGGAGGATGGAAATGTCAGGCCGTATTATTACCTTCTTCTTAATAGGTGCACTATTAATGAGTACCGCGTTTATAGGACGCAAACATAGTTCAGATTCTATTTCTAACAATTCTATTTAATCATTATGAAAACTCACATAATTATCCCCTCCATTGCACTTTTTGTATTTGCAGCTACTGCACATGCTGCAGTTACTAATTTAGAGGCACAGTCTTCTTTTCGTAAGTATAAAGAAATAGATTCCTTGTCTATTACCGTCCCTACAGTCGTAGATATTACAATCGAAAATAGTTTTATAGAAAGACTGAACTTCGGTGTCTTTAATAATGAAACAGAAACATTTGAGCCATATTATTTTAAGGAAACTTCAGAAAAGCCAACTTATATTATAGAGACCATACCAAAAGTAAGTAATTCAAGCCGAATGGTAGATGGCAATATGGGAACATATTCAGACTTTATTCTTTCAGAGAATAGGCAGGGCACTGCTCAAATTAATATAAGTAGTGACGAACCTATTACATCTTCCTCTTTAAGTGTTTTACTAGATAATCATGTTGCTCTGCCAACTTACATAGAAATTAGAGCGATTGTTAATGGGCAAGATCGTATAATAGTCGCAAAGAAAAAGATGCATCAGCAAACCATATTCTTCCCAAAAATTACGTCCGACTCTTGGGCAGTAGTATTAACTTACGGACAGCCATTGCGTATAAATGAATTACGTTTTTCTTTAGAAGATGTATCCACAGAGCAATCACGTATCTTGCGCTTTCTTGCACAGCCAGATAGCAGCTATAGGATTTATTTAAATCCAGATAGGATCGTTAAATTATCTGTGGGGGAATCTGCAAATCTTTCCTCTGCCAAGGATGTAATGGCACTACCAGAGTCGCCATCTATGGAAAATCCTAACTTTGTTATTGCCGATATTGATCAAGATGGGATGCCAGATATCAATGATAATTGTGTTTCTATCGCTAATTCAGATCAAATTGATGAAAACCAAAATGGTAGAGGAGATGTGTGTGATGATTTTGATCTAGATGGAGTAATTAACTCGAAAGACAATTGCATAGGCAATCCTAATAGAAGACAAAAGGATGAAGATGGTGATGGAATTGGTGATGCTTGTGATGACGAAGAAAGCAGAATTACAGAGAAGTATGCATGGTTACCATGGGTAGGTATGGGTGGAGCAGGAGGAGTTTTGCTAATACTTTTTGTATTTACAGCACGATCTACATTTAACTCTTCTAAAAAAGAGAAAGTAAGCCAGGAAAAAAGTAATTAATAGTTAGAATCATATTAAAGGAAAATATAAGAGGATTGTGCTACAATTCCCTTTGTATTTTCCTACTATTTTTATGAAACTATCAAAGTCAAAAATTACATTAATCGCAATAATTGGTATAGCTGTACTTGGAGCTCTTTGGGTATGGTCATCTTATAACGGATTGATCAGAGCTAAGGCATCATTAGATACCAGTTGGGCACAAGTGGAAACACAGTACCAACGTCGTTTTGATTTAATACCAAATCTGCAAGCCACTGTTCAAGGGGCTGTAGATTTTGAACAGGAAACATTTATAAAAGTTACAGAGGCCAGAACACAGTGGCAGAGTGCAGGCACACAGTCTGAAAAGATTTCTGCTGCAGGCAGCTTTGATTCTGCTCTATCCAGACTTTTGGTAACTGTAGAAAACTATCCAGATCTAAAAGCTACACAGAACTTTAGAGACTTTCAGGTACAGCTAGAGGGAACAGAGAACCGTATTGCTGTAGCAAGAAAAGACTTTAATGAATCTGTGCGTTCCTACAATGTATTTATTCGTGTATTCCCACGAAACTTTTTAGCAAATGCATTTGGGTACCAAGCATCAGATTTCTTTGAGAGTGCAGGCGGATCAGAAAACGCACCATCCGTTGAGTTCTAAAAACTTTATGCGAGTTATCCCCATTGTTTTAGCGGCAGTATTTCTGTGGGCTCCGTCTACGCTAGCGTTAGACGTTCCTAATAATGATGGATTTGTTACTGACCACGCTCAGGTTCTTACAACTCAGCAGGAAAGTGATTTAGAGGGTGTATTAAGTTTGTATAAGCAAGAGACAACTAACGAGATTGCAATCCTCGCGATTCCATCACTAGAAGGAGAAGTAATTGCAGACTTCGCAGTAGAAGTTGGTAGAGCTTGGGGGGTAGGGTCTAGCGAGAACGACAATGGAATAGTGATTATATTTAGTTTAGAAGATAGAGAGATTTTTATAGCCACAGGCTACGGATTAGAGGGGGCTGTTCCCGACATAGTTGCAAAGGGAGTTATAGAGGAAGAGATACTCCCTCACTTCCGATTAGAGGACTACTCCACTGGCCTGCTAGCAGGGGTAGAAGCGCTAAAGCTACACATTGGGGGTGAATATACTGCAGAGAGATATGATCGTGATCAGGAGGGCAGTTTGCCTTGGGGCTATTTAATATTTTTTGGGATCGCATTCTTAGAATTTCTAATTGCCTTTTTAGGACGCACTAAATCTTGGTGGCTTGGTGGAGTTTTGGGTGCGGCTGCAGGTCTTATTTTATGGTTAATTATGAGTTGGTGGTTTGCTTTACCTGCTCTGGCACTATTTGGATTTGTATTTGATTTTATTGTTTCAAAAAACCATGCATCCCACAGTAGTAAATGGAAAAAACATGGAATGATCTATTGGTTAGGTGGCGGTCGTGGTGGAAAAGGCGGTGGCTTTGGTGGTTTTGGAGGAGGTAGCTTCGGCGGCGGTGGAGCAGGGGGGCGGTGGTGATCTGGTTATTTAATCCTGAAACAAAGTTAAATATTCTATTTCCCCTAATAGGCTATTTGCTATGCGAACAATATTTGCAACTGGCGCCTTTGTTCTTCGTGCATCTTCCATCTTTTTTGTATGAATATTAGTAATTTCTATAATTCTTTTTGATAGGTCGGTGTCGTCCCCGTTATTAACATCTGATGGGATTTGGATTTCATTGTTCAGTATATCTTTATGCCCTTTTAATAATTCTGGTAGCTCCGTAGAAAAAATATTAACTGTGCGTATGATATTTACTTCAGGGACATCAAGATCACTTAAACGAGCAAGCTTACTTATTAATTCCCTAGAGATTGCTATTATTTCATCAGTGGGATCTTTTTCGTCTGCTTCTGCATCTGAGCCTTTCTCTGACTGCCTAATAGCCGCCTGTACTTCTCTTAAATCTAATATTTGTGCTTCGCTTGGTGGGCCACTCATATCATTCACACTACGACTGTCAATTTTGATTGTCAAATCCTAATTAAACCTTTGTAGGATTCAGAAAACAGGTCTTTCAAAACTAGTTAGAACAGGGGGATTTAGGTGGGTTTTTATAATTTATTCTTTATCATAAGAATTTAATACTTCCATAATTTTTGCATCGAACTGGCCAATTATTTGTAGTAATTCTGAATGATTAGTCTCTGGCTTAATGCTATCAACCATGCTGTTTGCTATTCCTAAGATTCCCTCTTTTGGCTTCATAAACTTTGCCTTCTCGCATGCCATGGTTACGGGGCCATCTTCTACTTCTAGCATTCCACTATCAGTAAATATTCTCTTGAACACCCCAGAAAATGCAAGAGCCAAAGTTCGTATAATTTCATCTGATTTATTGCCTTCTATTACTTCTAAAGCACCAGATTGGAATTCTCTTATAAGATTTAGAATAGATGTACCGGATGTCCTCTCTTCTGGCTCATTAGATACTATATCTGTGTGTTTTACAATCCCCTCATCAAGAGGGCACCTTGGTTCTGTATGCCAATAACTGGCAGGATCATCTGTACTCATTTGTGACAAGCTACGACTATGTTTGGGTGTTGTCAAATATAGTTTTCTGCTTTTAAATAAAGGGAAAAGCTATGTTAAATAAATCTATATAAAAGCAGTGTTTTATAGCAGTTTGTTTAAGCAGGGGTTGAGCTTGCTCTTGCTTTGCTATCCGCGAAACTGCTTAGATTCTGATTCATTTTAAATACAAAAGGCCTTACTAGATGTACAAATTCTTCAGGATTCTTACCCTCTCGTTTTAATGTTTCTAGTCTTTCCAATAAGAACATCATCATTCTTAGAATTCCTACTTCAGGCCCCATCATTGTTGCTCGTTTATATACCGGTGGGATTGGCAATTCTTTGTTTTGTATTTCTGAACAATTACTTAATAGTGCGTCAAGTTTACCTACACATGATGCTGTAGATTTAAGGACATTAAAATCTTCGCCTCCGGCTTTAATTTCACTAAGTAAGTTTCTTACTAATTGGAAAAGTTCCTCAGCAACCTTATTTAGATCAACTTTTTCTGTTACAACATCTTTTATTGCTGCTGCATTTTCTGACTGTCCTTCTTCTATTATCTCGTTGGGAGGAGTATTGCCACCATTTTCTGGCTGCTGCCCACCTGTAATAAATTCTACACAGCGATCATCAAAAGATGGTGGACTCTCTAGATCTACTGGATCCAAACGGGTGCGCCAAGATTCTGCTGCTTCTCCTGCGTCCATTAAATGCGAAGTTACAACTATTAATTCTGTTTGTCAAATTTAGTTTGCTATTTTGTGTGGGTGCCAATGTCTGTACACCAATATATTGGTGTAAGAAAAAACAAAACTCATCAATTAATCAATATATCAATTAATTGATGAATAGGTATTAAATAAAAATCCCCTCGCTTGCGAGGGGATAGTGGTGAACGACTACGAGTCGTTCAAGCTCTCTCTTCCATCTTTTTTCTTATCAGATCAGCCAATTGTTCGACTGTAGCAGGAGAGCAAAGCATAAAAGCCTTGGGGAAGTTGCCCTGAGCGACAGTGTCTTCGACTCCTATAGGTTTAAGAATGACGATAGATGTCTCTTGCGCCAAACCAGATCGGCAGACCTTAAGAGCCTCATTTATGCCCATACATAGATTCAGAACTATGCAACAGGGCATAGATTCTTTGATGGCGCTAATAGCTTCTGCTGTATTGGCTGCAGAATAGACGTTGACAGGCTCCGATCTAAGAACGTCACGCAGTTTATTTACAAACACTTCATTCTCTCCCACATACAAGACTTTGTACATTATGATCTCCTTTGAAAGAATCTGTTAAAGAGCTAGTAGCAATCTACTACTTAATAAGACTTAGTCAATGATTAGCTGCTAGTTGTTTTACATGAATCCCTTACATATTTGATCAGTATTTTGGGTTATAGGGTGGACAAATGTGCAATAATTGTTGTATGAAGCATTTAAACGAAGAGAATGTGGATCCGCAAGAGGTAGAGAGAAAGATCACACTTAGTCGAAGATCTTTTATGCTTTCGACTATAGGTGCCGGCCTAGCAGCCGCCACTGTTGGGATAGCTAGTGGAAAAGCCGATAAACAACTAGAAGACACGGATGCAGTTGTTGATAGAACAATTGAGCGTGCAATGACATCGCATCGCAATATTCTTATTACAATAATTGAAACAATGGCCTTTGAAAGAGGCCAGGAATATCTATCTAAATTTATTGATAAGTTAGGTATTAACTCTGGTAATAGAGTGGAAGAAAGTGATGTACATTATGTTCTAGAAGAAAATCACCCTGCTCTAATGCGAATAAAAGATCTTCTTGCAATGCCAATTGCAGAGGAGGCTATGTTTAGATGTATGGCTTCGGGAGTATTTGTAGAAAAAGGATTTGGACTTAAAACGGGAATCGCAAGTAGTCTTGTTTTTGCTGCAGCACATAATCTATCTAAAAATGAGGATAATTCTATTAATATTCATTTAGACTCAGCACCTTTAACGCATATTACATTGGGAATGTACCTTTGGTATTTAATGCAGCAAGAAGGCTATATAAATGCAGTAGTTGGTCACATTACCCATAATTCAATGATAGAAATATATGATTTGTTGGGTTCTTTGAAGAGAGATAAATAAATGTTAAAAATAATATTATAAAAACCCCCTCGCGAACGAGGGGATAGTTGTGAACGAAACGAAGTCGTTCAAACTCTTGGTTGCAGTTGGCCTCTGATCTGAGCAGCCAATCTTCCTGAGTCGATAGGCATGCGGAGCGCAAGGGCGCCAGGGAAGTTATCTTCAGGAATCACAGCTTTCAGATCCTCTGGCATCAGAATGACGACAGATGCCTCCGGAGCCCGCTGGAGCGCCTTGAAGATTATAAACGCTGGGCTTAAGCCTATTCTTAGATCAAGAACTAAGCAGCTCGGCATTGATTCTTCAATGAATCCAAGAGCATCTTCTTTACTAGCTTCCGAAAAGACGTTTACAGCCTCCGACGATAAGGCATCATACAGATTAGATACAAATACCTTATCATCTGATACACACAATACTCTGTACATTAGCGACCTCCTTTGAATAAAACTGTTAAAGAGCTAATAGCAATCTACTACTATTTAATATCTAGTCAATAATTAGCTTTAGCTTTAATCCTCCTGCGTTTCTACCTTTATACCCAGTTCTGCGATTTGTTTTGTAAGTACAAAATGACTCACCAATTAATTGATGAATAGGTATTAAATAAAAACCCCCTCGCGAACGAGGGGATAGATTCGAGTGACAACTAGTCACTTAAGAAGCTCTTTTTGCTAATTGTCTGATCGTTACAGCCAACGGACGGGTGCGCAAAGGCAAATTGAAAGACATTGTTGCTCTGAGTTCATCAACAGGAATTCCTGTTCTATCAGAGGGAACTAGCACAACAACTTTCGTTCCTTCTTCAACGGCTTGGCGGATTTCAAGAGCATCCTCAACGCCGATGCTGCGCAGATCAATAACTAAACAGTTCGGCATCTTTAATCCGATGACGCGAATGGCTTCATCTTTGTCAGCTGCTAAGCAAAAATCGAAACACTCAGGAGGAAAGAAGCTTTGCATCTCTCCTATGAACGTCTGTTCTCCTGAAACAATCAAGATCATTC
The DNA here is from genome assembly GCA_018648865.1 of Candidatus Peregrinibacteria bacterium. Taxonomy (GTDB): domain Bacteria; phylum Patescibacteriota; class Gracilibacteria; order Peribacterales; family Peribacteraceae; genus JABGQH01. Next base: position 211,570 of record JABGQH010000013.1, on the reverse strand, counting down.
CCATAGAATCTCTCCCTATAATAAATCCAGGAACTGTTAAAGAGCTAGTAGCAATCTACTACTTAATAAGACTTAGTCAATAATTAGCTTAAGCTTTAATCCTCGGCTTCTTCTACCTTTATACCAAGTTCTGCGATTTGTTCAGATGGCATTGGGGATGGAGCGCCAAGCATTAAATCTTTTGCTTTTTGATCCTTTGGATATGCAATTACTTCCCTAATATTTGGCTCGTCTGCAAATAGCATAACTACACGATCTACTCCCCAGGCGATTCCACCATGTGGAGGAGCGCCGAACTTAAATGCTTTTAGCATATGTCCGAATCTCTGCTGCGCATCTTCGTCTGTAATTTTAAGGATATCGAATACTCTCTTCTGTAGTTTGTTTTCATGTATACGAATAGAGCCTCCTGCAATTTCGTTTCCATTTAGAACAATGTCATATGCTTCTGCTCTAACAGACATAGGGTCTGTTTCCATTTTCGCCATGTCCTCCTCCTTTGGTCTAGTAAATGGGTGATGTACTGCTCCCACTGCTCCGGTATCTTTATCTACTTCGAACATTGGGAAATCTGTAACCCAAGCAAAAGAGAATACCTTTGGATCTGCTAGATTTTGTCTTTTTGCTACCTCTATACGTACGGCTCCTAAACTATTACATGCAGTTTCAAATTCATCTGCTGTAAATAGTAGTATGTCGCCTTGTTCTGCTCCTGCCTGTTTCGCAATTTCTTTAGAAAGATCCTCTCCCAATTTTTCTACAGGTACTCCTTCTAGTCCTTCTTCTGTAGATTTAATCCATGCGAGGCCTTTGGCACCATAAATCTTTGCAACCTCTGTTAGTCCGTCTATATCTTTTCTACTAAATACAGCTCCATTTGGGACTCGCATTACTTTTACAACTCCTCCATTCTTTACAACAGAAGCAAATACTCCGAATCCACAGTCTTTACATAAATCTGTAACATCTTGCATTTTTAGTTCGTATCGTAGATCTGGTTTATCGCTACCATATGTATCCATTGCATCTTTCCATGTGATTCTAGGGAAAGGAGTTTCTTGGATCTTAACATCTGGGCGGATCTCTTTTGTTAGATTTATAAATGATTCTTCTGTAATTTTCATTATGTCATCTGCTTCCACAAAAGACATTTCTATATCCACTTGAGTAAATTCTGGCTGCCTGTCTCCACGTTGATCTTCGTCTCTAAAACATCTGGCGATCTGCATGTATTTATCAAACCCTGCGATCATTGTTAACTGTTTTAATTGTTGAGGGGATTGAGGTAGAACATAGAACTCACCATTATATAAACGGCTAGGTACCAAATATTCTCTAGATCCTTCTGGAGTTCCTTTAATTAGGATTGGAGTTTCAATATCTATAAATCCTCTGTCATCGTAAAACCTACGTACATATTGCAGAACTTTATGACGCAATAGCATGTTGTTTTTCATCCTCTCTCTGCGAAGATCTAGATACCTATATTTTAGTCGTACTTCTTCCCCTACTTCTTTTTCTTGATCTATCTCAAACGGTGGAGTTTCTGACTCATTCTCTACATAAGCTTTAGTTGCTAGAACTTCTATTCCACCTGTTGGATTCTCTTCTCTTTTTGCTCCTTCTACCCTGTCCCTTACTTTTCCAGTTATCCGTAGTACCCATTCTGGGCGGATTTTTTCTGCTTGAGCGAACGTATTCTTATCCTCTGGATCGAACACAACTTGTGTAAAACCGTATCTATCACGTAGATCTATGAAAATTAGTCCTCCGTGGTCACGACGTCTGTGAACCCAGCCACAAAGTGTGACTGTTTGATCGCTTTGTTTGGGCGTAAGCTCGCCGCAGGTGTGTGTTCTAAGCATGCGCAGATTATATAGACAGAATTGGGGATTAGGCTAGGAAAAGCTCGTATATGTTCATTTTTGTCTTGTCCAAAAAACTCACCCAGAGTCTGTTCATTTTTTGTCTTGCCACAAAAACTTCATCATCATCTGTTCATTTTTTGTCTTGATACAAAAAACGAACCAAAAAAAATCAAGGCGAACGCAGACTCGCTCGTCGCATTGTTGCTAGATATAAGATTTACTCACAGAGACGAGTCAAATTTTCTCACTGCGCTCAAAAATTAGCTCATCATCTGTTCGTGCATATATCGAACAACGATTTGCTCCTCTCTCAAACAAGTGCGTTCGCCGTCTTATTGTAAAATTTCTCAAAGCTCAAAGCTCAAAGCTCAAAGCTCATAGCCCATAACTTTGATCAAAGTAGCTTATTCATTGCTTCTTTAAATTCATCCACATCCTTAAACTCCCTATGAACAGAAGCAAAGCGGATGTACGCAACTTGATCTATTTTCTTTAAAGCATTCATTAAATCTGTTCCTATTGTAGAACTAGAGACTTCTTTTTTATTTGCGCCCCATTTTTCCTCCAACTTATTTAGCATTTCCCCCACTTGTTCTTGAGTTACTGGTCTTTTTGTACAACTAAGCCATATTCCACGTTCTAACTTGGTTCTGCTATATGGCTCACTGGTTTTGTCTCGTTTAACAACAATTAAAGAAGAGAGTTCTTGTCTCTCGTAAGTAGTAAATCGATGTTCACATTTGGTACATTCCCTTCTTCTGCGTACAGCACGGCCATCCTCTGCCAATCTGGAGTCTATTACAGATGTCTCCTTTGATTTGCATCTTGGGCAGTTCATAAGTTTGTAACTTTATATCAATATAGTTCCTTTTCTAAGCACTTGCATTTTTTCTTTAGAAAAATCTACAACAGTAGAAGGTGGTTGTGCAGTCAGTTTTCCAGAATCCAAAATTAAATCAGGAGCAAAATCTTTTCCTTCATATTGTTCATTAATTTCTTTTACAGAATATGGTGCTGGTTCGCCGTGAATATTTGCAGATGTCGTAGTTAGTGGAACCCCAAACTCTTTAACTAATTCCATTGCTTCTGAGTAATCAGAAACCCTAATGCCCAGAGTTTCACCTCCGTCTGGAGTTGGATACAAAGTAGATAGAAGCGGTAGGATTATTGTTATTGGTCCTGGTAAATATTTGTCTGCCAAGGCTTCGGCCTCCTCATTCCAAATTACATACTGTTTGCTCTGTTCGGTGCTTTCAAACAGTCCACTTACTGGCATATTTATCGGTCTATTCTTAATTTGAAACAAACGTTTCACGGCTTCTGGATTAGTTAAATCACATGCTAGTCCATAACAAGTTTCTGTTGCGTGAGCGATGACTCCACCTTTTTTTATTACATCAATTGCCTCAGATAAATTTGGATTCATCTTTTTTAAGAGGAGTATTTTTTAATTACGTTCTCTATCTCGTTATCTAAAATTGTAGATGTGCTTATTGTAATTGGTAGAGAGATTATTTGATCTCCAATCTTTAATTGTACCCGTCCCTTTCCTGGGAACTTTTGTAATATATTTTTTAATTCAATTAATAATGTTTTTGGAGCACGGTCCGGAAGAACAATTGTATATGGTTGTATATCTGTAACAGACGGAGTTTTTATATCCATAATTTCTGCCATCTCTTTTTCAAGTTTCATGCCCCTTGTAATCCACTCAGTTATTGACCCCAATTTCTCTGCTGTCTCTGCCTCTGCAACCTTCTCTACTTTTGCTTTTTCACCAGCGATTACGTCTCCTTCTTCATCAACTAATTCTAATTCTTCCTCGTCATCATCATGTGTTTTTCTGCTTACTGTTAGCCCTTTCTCTGCTTCTTCTTCGTCAAAGAAGTTAGAGTCTTTTGCGTTTTTAATAATGCGACTTAGCTTTGTACATTTAACAGAACTGGCACGCATTTGTAGTTGTCCTCCCCTCATATCCACTGCTCCTTCTACAACTAGAAATGCTTCGGGGTCTTCTATATTGCTTATTATTTCTGCGTATATTTTAGGGAACAAAGTTACTTCGATTCTTCCTGTTGGATCTTCTAAAAATAATATTCCCATTGCATCACCCTTTCTTGTCATTATTTTTTTAATTCCTTCTTGTATTCCAGCGATTTTAAAATTCTTTCCTGCATCCTTCTCTGTTAGCTCTCCTATTAGTTGTGCTTTTTTCTTTATATATTTTCTTAATCCAGCAAGTGGATGATTAGATACATACATACCTAGTGTTTCCTTTTCCCATATCAGCTTTTGCTGCAGAGAGGCTGGTTCTGTCTTAGGGAACTCAATCTTAGATGCTACAGAATCTTCCATCCCAGAGAACAAATCAGTTTGAGCAGTGCTTATGTCTCCACAAGATTTTGCATATTCAGAAATCATAGAGAAATGCTCTATAAGCACTCCTCTTTCACCTAAAGAATCCAATGCTCCTGCCTTTGCCAACGCTTCTATGCTTTTTTTATTAAGAACCTTTGCGGGAACTCTTTTTGCAAAGTCTTCAATACTTTCAAATTCTCCACCCTCTTCCCTCGCAGTAATAATTTGCATTACAGAACTGTCTCCAATTCCCTTAATTGCTGTAAGCCCAAATCTAATTTCACTTTCTTCATCCTTTTTGGCCTTTGGCAGAGCAGTAAAATGTCTTAAGGATTTGTTTATATCTGGTGGGAGTACTTTTATTCCCATAACACGACATTCATCAATTTCTATCATTACTCTGTCTGTTCTTTGTGCATCACTACTAAGTAGTGCAGACATAAACTCTATTGGATAATTTGCCTTTAAATAAGCGGTTTCATAGGCGATTCTGGCATATCCAGCCGCATGTGATTTGTTAAAACCATACCCAGCAAACGGCATAATAACATCGTTAAAAATGGTATTTGCTAGCTTCTTTTCGTATCCCTTTTTTGTTGCTCCTTCTACAAAATTATCATGTTGGGCATCTAGCTCGCTCTTAATTTTTTTACCAATTGCTCGCCTAAGTAGATCAGCTTCGCCAAGTGAATAGCCTGCAAACACTCGAGCAATTTCTAGAATTTGCTCTTGGTAAATACCAATTCCATGAGTTGGTTTTAGGATTGGCATTAAATCGTCATGAATGTATTTAACTTTCTCTTTTCCATGTTTTCTTTTAATAAAACTTGGGATCCATTCCATAGGACCAGGCCTATACAAGGAAACCATTGCAGTTATATCTTCAAATTCAGTTGGCTTAAGTTGTTTTAAATATCTTCGCATCCCACCAGATTCCAACTGGAAAACACCGGTTGTGTCTCCTTTTTGTAATAATCTAAACGCTTTTTTATTATCTACAGGAATTGTACCTATATTTATTTTTTCACCTTTGGTGCGCTCAATTATCTTAAGAGTTGTTTGAATAACAGTTAGATTAGTTAGCCCCAAGAAATCCATTTTTAGTAATCCGAGAGACTCCAATGGCTTTGCAGAACTCTGGGTAATTATTGTTGTATCATCTTTAGGTGCTTTTTGCAGAGCAGTATATTTTACGGTTGGCTCTTCTGTAATTATTACTCCACATGCATGCACAGATACATGACGAGCCTTTTTTTCTAACTGAAATGCAGTATCTATAATCTTTTTATAGGTTTCGTTGCTATCATAAGCAGCTTTCATCTCTTGCGTTTCCATGGCTTCCTCTAGCGTTGTTCCTGGTCTTTCTGGAATCAATTTTGCTAGTGTATTCATTTCTAAAAATGGCACACCAAAGGCTCTGCCGACATCTTTTACAGCAGCTCTGGCTGCTAGCGTTCCAAATGTACAGATTTGAACGACATGGTCTTCTCCATATTTCTCTCTAACATATTGCAATACTTCGTCTCTACTAATATCTGCAAAATCCACATCAACATCAGGCATGCTTACACGTGCAGGATTCAAAAATCTTTCAAAGATCAATCCGTGCTCTATTGGATCAAGCGCAGTTATTCCTAAACAATATGATACAAGTGATCCTGCTGCAGATCCTCTACCTGGACCGACGGCTATTTCTTTTTCTTTTGCTGCATTAATAAAATCTTGAACTATCAAGAAGTACCCAGAAAATCCCATTTGTTCGATAATTGATAGCTCATATTCCATTCTCTCTGTTTGCTCTTTTGTTTTGTCTGGATACAATTTACTAAATCCTTCCTCGGTTAGTTTCCTTAAATACGTAACCTCATCAGTTTTGTCTGGAACGGGGAATCTAGGAATATGATATGTTCCAAAATTAAAATCAACATTACATCTCTGCGCTATCTCACTAGTAACTTCTAATGCCTCTGGAACATGTGCGAACGCTTTCTCTAGCTCATCCATTGGTCTCATAGAAAAATCAGAATCACGCATAGAAAAACGTCTAGGATCATCTATTCGTGCATTCTTTTGGATGCAAAGTAATACATCGTGAGCTTCTGCGTCTTCTGCTCGGCAGTAATGAGAATTACAAGTAACTACTGTTGGCACATTAAGCTCTTTGCCCCATCTGATTAGTTGCTGATTTACTTCTGCTTGGCCACTTACAGCTGGCAGATCCATAAGCTCAAAATATAAATTCTCTTCACCAAAGAAACTTTTGTAACTTTCCGTTAATTTAGCTATCCGATCTCCATCTTCTACCAAAGCTGCCTGGGGGATTGTTCCTCCAATTGGTCCGCTTAAAGCTATTAATCCATTTCCATATTTTTTTAGAAGTTCTTCATCCACTCTTGGCTTGTAGTACATTCCTTCCAAAGAAGCCTGTGTTGCTAGCTGCAACAAGTTTTCGTATCCCTCTTTTGTTTCTGCAAGCAGTGTTAGGGGGTACCTTTTCGTATCCACTCCACTTTCCTTGTCGTGTCTGCTGCGAACTGCAACGTATGTTTCTAGTCCCAGAATTGGCTTAATATCATGTTTTTTCGCAGCTTTATAAAATTCTATAAGTCCATATGTATAGCCTTTGTCGGCTAGTCCTACTGATTTTTGACCTAACTCCTTTGCCCTCAGAACAATCTGTTCTGGGCTTGGTAGAGCTTCCAACAACGAATACGTGGAATGACAGTGGAGATGTACGAAATCACTAGAATCCATATTTATTCTAAGTGTAGCATTTATGTAGTAAGTATTAGATATTATGTTTTAATTTCTGTTTAGCATATGTCCAATCATATAATTTCTTTATTCTGATATCATATAAACATGAAAATAACTCAAAAAATTGAGTCTGCTCTCCAGAGTCGTTTGATGTGGATAGCAACTCCTATTGCTGCTTGGGGATCTTGTTTTGTTGCATTCCATCTTAATTACAAATTGGCGTACCTATATGTTTTTATTGGGAGCTTCATACCATTGGTTATATCTTGTTGTTTCCAAAAAAAGAAAAGAACAATATCTCTTATCGGATTAATGATTTTCATTATTATTTCTGCTTTGTTTGTAGATGATGATTTATATGTCTGGATGATTTTTATTGTAGCACCTCCAGCATTATTTCATGGTGTTGGGCTAGGTCACCTAGTTAATAGAATGAATATTCTATTACCTTACATATTATACTGTGGCCTTTTTGGATTTATAATTATGTTTATTAAGAAAATTTCTGTTAACTTGAGGGCTACGTTTTTCTTTTTGTTCATTCTAAGTTTCCTTTTTTCATTAAAAGGATGCAAACCATATTTTGATGATGCTTTGGATTTATCGGGAATGGCGCCAGAATCAATTGAGTCGCAGATCCCAATAGAATAGAGGTATTAGTATTGTTTTTTACAATTCATTTCCACAATCAGGGTCTGCTAAAGGAGAGCATATTCTAATAAAACTTCCATCTTTGAAAATATAATATCCAGTAATTGTTGATCCAGTTAGTGCAGGGTCCACTGGCAAAGAAGGTGCGTACTTTGCACCTGCAATCAAAGCACTTAGATCAAATCCTTCTGCTGTAACAGTACAATCTGTGCCAGTAACTAAGTCCTGGCATATAGGTTTTGCAATTCCAATTCTAGCTGGAACGTCATTTATCGCATTACCATCAATTAAGTATTGAGAGATGGCGTGCTCGTACATTCTAATCGTATATGTTCTATCTGCGTTTTGAGCATCTCGGTATTGTTTACTAGGATTAATTGCTCCAATGATTATCGCCATCAAGATACTAATAATTCCAATAGCCAATAATAACTCAATAAGAGTAAATCCATTGCTATAGCTATGAGTGCTTAACATTTGCCTATGAAATTCAGTTTTCTTCATTTAATTGATTTAATAATACTAATTAAAAATAAATATTTCTATTAAAACTCGGTTACACCTGCATCATTTATACATTTTTGATATGTATGAGGTGAGTTAGAGTTCTTAAACATTCCATTAGCATATGGGAAGCAAGAGTCTTCTAGCGTAATTTTTAATACTCTATCTAGTATTTCATTACATGGTCTGTATATGCATGAGCTACGCAAGAAAAATGCATAGTTGGTTGTAAATTTGCGTATACCCCTATCCCTATAACTAGCCATTACTACAATTTCTTTAATGGGCTGTCTAAGTGGCTTAAATACATCTGCAATCTGTTGTTGCGAATCAATTGACTGAATAAATGGTTTTGCCTCATTGCTAGATTGTTCTATGTTTTTTCTAGTGTAGTAGCCTCTTAGCATTTCCTTAAAGAACTTTTTAACTATTCCCATAGACTCATCTCTTGCCATTGCTTCTTGTTGTTGCACAGATCCGTCCTCAAATTCTGATGGATATTTTAGGAAATCCTCTTGTTCTCTTTCTTCTCCAACAATGCGTGAAATTCTTTCTACTAGTCTACTTATTGCAATGTGATCTTTAGAGAAAGAGAAAGGAGTACGTAAAGACAGGCGAGCTGCGCCCTCTGGGATGCTTTCTAAGCACCCGGATTCTCTTTTGTGTGTTCTAGGCACCTGTGTTCTCCATGTGCCAAGAGGAGGAGCTTCTTGTCCTGTTATTTCGTATATGTCATCTGCAAGTCCGATTCCTGATGCCTGATTTCTTAAAAAATCATCTTTTTTCTGCTCAAAAAAGCTTAGTGCATTCCGTTCTTCTAGAAATGCATTATTAGCGTTTGATAATACTGCATCCATTGTCTCTAAATCACATCCATATCCCTCGGCTGTTGGTGGTAAATAGTTTGTATCAAATGGGCAAACAGGTACAGGTATGTCAGATGGGTGAGCTGGATTGCAAATCCTAGAACATTCTTCTGCATTACTGGAAATTAATCCATCTTGGGATCTACAATCTGATCTGGCAGTAACTACGCACTGCTCACTTTCACTTGGCTCTGTACAACACCATCCATCATTATCAAATGAATATAGCCAATGATATTCTTTGTCTACGTATTCTGGATTTGTTGATCCTAAAATTAATCGGTTATGTCTTTGGTTTGCATAACGCAGTAATCTTTTTAATTTCCAAATATCACCGACTCTCTTTTCTCTAAATGCGGATTTAAGTGCATTATTTATTTCATCAATCTTTCCTTGTAGCAAAAGAATATCAAAATGTAAGCATGGAGTGATTCTTTCAAGGTCTTCTTGATGAAGTACTATCCTGTTTTCGGTATCTATGCTGCTGGCTATTATTGTTTGCACTTCATCTAGCCAGCTAAAGAACATTAAGAAAAAGTTATTGGCTGGATCTGATGTAGAAGCATTCGCAAGACCATTATCTATTCTTTGAATAGCCTGAGGTAAATAGTTATTTGAGATAGGGGTAGGGGATGCAAGAGCCTTTGGGCTTAGTTGCATTACACATATGCCGATAAATAAAATAATAATTTTCTTCATTTTTAATTAAGTCGTGGGCACATTTCTTTGGGGAAGTCGATTTCTTCTAATGAAGAAATAAGGCTGTTAGTGTTTTGCATTATTGAGACCAAAGATCCTACAGTCCCACGGAAGTATTGAGTGTAAATTTCAGATCCTACTCTAGCGCCAATACTAGAGACCAAAGACCTTAGGATTTCCATTGGCTCTTTCGATTCTTGATAATCTTTTGTAAACCCTGCTGCAAACATTCCTTGCCCATTAGCTGGCAAGCTTAAGCTCCTTCTAGAATCGAAAGAACAAAGCGTTGGTAGGCTTCGCAGTGGTAGTCCCATAGTTTGGCAAAATATAGAATCTACTTCTTGCACTAATCTTTCTGGCGCATAAGAAGGTAAGACAGAATAATCAGGTGGTGCAAAAACATTCCTTTGTTCCCATTCTCTTCCATTAGACTCTGCATCCCATGGGAAAGCTTGGTCTTGAGTAGCCCATGTCACCCTTCCTGGGATTAGCCTGTGATCTTCTAATGATTGTTCAATGCACTGCCCAATATGGCAGGCAGCATTACCAATTGTACTTGGATATGCAACGCTACATTCAGGAGAGCAAATTTGAGGAAGCGATTGTTTTATTCGGGTATTTCTGCCGTCCAAATTAAGGACTGCGCCAGAGCAACTACTTGGTATCATTAAGTTAGACGAATTTGTATTCACATAACTTTTAATTCCTTCAAATATTTCTTCATCTGAGAATGGGATTCCTGTACTTCCACAAATATCGATACTTGACCCCAAAGAATTTTCACACTGGATATTCGCAAGTGCAGTAGCACATGATGGAATTGTAAGTCCTATAGCATCTAGTACTCCATCTCCTGCTAGCGCATTACATACAAGCATATTTGCACTTGTTTCCATTGCGCAACATCCATCTCTTGTTTGATAGAGGTTATGTTTAATAGACCCTGTACCAGCTGGAGAATCACACATTTGTTGTGCACGTATAAGGCCATGCATTGCAGAGTATGTTGAGAATGCACCATTGCCAGTGTCTATACATATTTCTATGCGTCCATCCTCTTCTTTACTAGAAACATATTCTGGGCTGCAAGAGTCACAGACTAGATCTGTATAGCAATTACTACAGGAGTCTAAATCGGAAACAATGTCTTTGTCTTGTGTATCTGGTGGTAGTGGCAAAGCATCCGTTCTCCATCCACCTTCTCCGCAAACATTTGGTCCAGACTCTGTAATACGGACAGGGGAATCTGTTTGGGGGCTAGAACATTCTGTTAAAAGTATTTCTCCTCCTAGTTGTCTAGTACCGCTACTTAAAACATCGGGGCAGTTTGGTTTGTATTGTGTTCGGCAAAGGTATCCACGTTTAGCAATTGGATGAGAGCATATCCCAGAATTAATCTGTGGATCTGGGAGTTCTGGTGGGTAATTTCCGCCAAGTGTTGCATCACCTTCACAAGTTTCACTAGGCTGGTTATAGCTGCGTTCCGATGAACAATCGAGTGCAGGCAAGATTGGATTAATAGGCATATCCCATTCTAATCCTATATCGTCATTTCGTGCCCAAAGATGTACCCCCAAAGATCCGAGTGTTATAGATGGGAATAACACTGATTCTCTTGATGAAATTGGCGGATCATATGTTTGTGGCAGCCGAAGAAATACATTATTTAATGCTTGTTCAAGCTCGCAAAAGCGAGCTGAGACCATCTGCCAAGGCGTTCCATCGCCTTGCGCATTGTTTTCGCATGGTGTTGGTAATCTTCTATAACCATTTAAATAGCGCCAAACTGCAGCTATAAATAAATCTTCATCTTGATTTCTTAATTCTTCAAGCACATTTCTAACTGAATCGAATTCAGAGCTTATTCCGTTTGGATATTCCTCTCCTCTAACTGGTACTTCCATGGATGTACTTCCAATAGTTCCAAAGCCACTTTCCCAAATATTAGATATGCTAAGCAGTCTAAGGGGGATCTTTGTTGAAGAGTTTGAAACTCCATACATTGCCATATTCATTTCATAGCTCGCGGCAGATACTTGAAAATCTCGTATTTTACCCCTAAGCCAAGATTGTTTTTGTACCAAGTTGGTTATTGTTTTTAAATTTGTATCACATGAGTGGATAGATACATCCTCACCTTCATTTATTTCTGCTCTACACACTTCTGTTTGAAGCCCCGCCAGAGCAGGCAGTACATCTGACTCTGAAATATCTAATCCATGTTCTGGAAAAATACGTGGTACGAATTTGGCTATTACTGGCTCTACAGTTTGAACAGAGAATCTTTCAATTTCTCTATCTCGTAATTTTTGATAAACAGTTGGTTGGTTAGCATGTGCGCTGTTGCTAACAAGTAATAAGCCGAATGATAATATTAAATAGTATTTCTTCATGGTGTGGCATTCGGCACATAAAATGTTTGATCTATATCTCTTAGTACGTCTCTGGAATCCCATATTCTTGGTAGGCAAGCACTGGCTTCTGCTGCCAAAGAAAATCCATTTCTAATATCTAACGAAGCACCTTGCAGGCATTGTAGTTCTCCGTCCAATAATTGGAGTCTAGATGCACCAGCAAGTATGGATAATGCCTTTTCTAGTGATGGTCTGGCAGTTGCTAATTCTATTTCTAGCATAGAAAGAATTGGTTGGATTTCTTTTTCTCTTTGTCCATACGTCCACTTAGAAAGAACATCAATAGACAAATTTCCTTGATTAACTTCTTCAATTTTTTCATTTGTTGCGTGCTGTCTAATAAAATTCTTGTAATCATATAATGCACATTCATAAACCCTTAAAAGCTCTAATAAAACGAGTCCAGAATCTTGAAAAGTTAGTTGATCTTGTGCTTCTATTGTTCCCCATGGAGGAAGGTTTCTGGCAATAGCTTCTATTGTTCTAGTTGGTTTAGGAAATGGAGAGGTTTCGCTATCACACTCTAAATTGGCACTTGATTCTAATGATTCTTCTATAGAATTGTTTACCATTCCATGATATTGGTCTGGCCAATTTTCTATTGGAGTTCTCTGAAAAAATAGGTTTGCATATCTAGTATCGTCTGGAGTACACGGAGCCAATATTGGTGTTGTTCCACTGTCTAATGATGTAATACTTGCGAGCAAGGATCCACCGAAAGCTATCCCCCCAACAATAGGAGTTACAATTGCCATGGAAACTAAAAGCCAGATAAAGGATGGACGATTCTTCATGTATTAATCTAATGGGGGATAAGCTTCACAACTAGATAGAAAACATGGGATTCTACCAAATGATCCCATCACATCAATTGCTTGTCTTAAGCTATGTGTCATAGGCCAGTGAAATTCCTGTATAAAGATATCTACATTACCAGCAATCTGTAGCAATGTTCGATATGCAGCATCATATTGAATAGCAAGATCAATGATTTCTGCTTCTTGTTCAAGCAGTTGCGTTATCGCTTCCTCGCAATTATTTACGATCATAATATCGTCTGATATTGGTCTTTCATTATTAATATGGCATTCGGGAATTGATTCCCTTGTTTCTTGCATGCAACCTGGGTAAGAAACATCAATTTCTACAGATGTATCTTCATCATGTGCCTTTGATACATTAACAGTTTCACAAAGTAGTAGTAGCCTACATTGAAAAGCATGAAGGCTTGTTCCGATATATGGAATAAGTTCAGATGTTGTTACTCTCTTTGTTTCAAAGATTCCTTTTCTGTCTGGTCTTCCAAATTCTGCTGTTATTTCTGACCGATTATTAATAAGTGCGTTGTAGTGTGTGGTATCAACAAACCCATCAGATACAGATCTCCATTGATTTGCATCAATTTTGTACCAAATACTTCCATCAATTTCATATTCTACTGCTCCAACATTTAAGTCTTCTGCTCTGTCGTGACCAAATAGTATTGTTCTAAAAATACGATGCTCTCTGGCTAATTCGTTTTCTACTTCGTATATGCAATCATCTGCATTTGCCTCTTCAGCGTGCAGGGAAACAACTCCTAAAAATGAAAAAGTTAATATGCCGATAGATAGAATTAGACTTAAATTTTTCATTATGGTGAGAAATGAGTACTTGTTTCTTCTGGAGTTATATCTTCTGTTTCAGGGACTCTAAACGATGGAGTGATTTCATCCAGATCTACGATAAACGGTGTCTTATTGGGGTTCCTTCTATTCTGGAAGAACAGAGTCTCTTGGAATAGTTTTCGTCTTAAGACATCTAGTAAATTTTGTTGTCCACTTTCAGGTGGGCTTTTTAGCGCCCAGCCCTCTCTACTATATTCAGTATATCTATTTTGTAATTGGCATGCCCAATCTTCTCTTGGGCAATCTCCAAAATCATTAATAATTGTGTTCCTTCTTTCCCCTACAACTTCAAAATCTTCCTTTAAAAGAATGGCTGGCCTAGCACACATTCGTTGGAACCTCTCTCGTAAATCCATTTCTGTATGAACACAAGGGATTTCATATTCCCCGCCTGAACCAATTATACAATCCTCTTCTGTTCCGGCCTGAGTTCCGTCTGGTTTTGATGCTCCAGGAATTAGACTTAGGCTTTTCCAGAATCTTTTATACGCATGATCCATTTGGTCAAAAAGATAATCTATTCTTCTAAAGAATATCAGATCTAAACTGGTAACAGGATTAGGGATAGATGATGTAATAGTGGGAGGAGTGTCTCCAATAGTTACCGATGCTAGCTCTCTTTCTATATCCAGATGAATAGTAGGAAGAATAGGAAGAGGCGGCAAAGGATCTGGATACTCAGGAGTTTCTACAGTTACAGAAGGGGGTGCCATAGCGCTCCATTCAAGTCTAATTTGGATTGGTTTAAGAACAGGTATTGCTAAAGAGTTTTCTACGTACAAATGAGATAGATCAAACACTACATCAGATGGAGAATCTACAGAGAGCCTTGGCAATACATAGAGGCTGCCGAATGTAGAAGGTCCTGTAAAAAATGAATCAATCCCTCCTGTTAGACCTGGCCTACCAGGGTACCAATAGTTTGGTCTTCCTCTTTGCATAATTACATAATCCAACAATGAATAGATTGGAGTTGTGAAACGATCGTTCATACACCAAGGCATGTTAGTTTTATCATTAAACTCTCTGTATTTGTTCTGTAGCCTTGCCCACTTTCGCCTTAAATCATCTATATCTTCTAATGAATCAATATATGCTTTGTAACTATCTATATTGTCTTTTAGCCACATAGTTATTGCTCCTCTAACACCTTGCTGTCTCTCTAATATAGATGCTTCGTAGTAATATAATTCTGAGCGTAGTAATCTGACCTCTTCAATTCTGTCGGCATATACCCTTAGTCCGTCCATGATGTTATGTACTTCATTTGGTGCGCCTGAACAGTCTTGTTGGGCATCTCTTTCCATATACCATGTACACCAAGAATCAGCTAAAGCACGTAGTTCTACAGGATTCCCGAATGGAACCAGAACAGGTAGAGCTTCTTCCTTAACTTCTAATAAAGGAGACCTTTCAAAATATGCAGCTACTTCTCCAAGTAGATCCTCTTTTGCTTGTAACAAAACTTCTACAGAAGAATTGTCTGATGATATTTCTATAGGATTTGCGAGCAAGAATGGATCTTGTTTATCTATCCCAATTACCCATGGTGCAGGGAGCACCAGCCTTACACTTGGAGGAGTAAGCAATTGAGCCATTTCGGTTTCTTGTTCTTGCCACCATTCAGAAAAGAATCTTCTTTCTGTATATGCAGAATCTGCTGTTTCATCAAAAGCTCGCAATAAAGCTCCTGTAGACAGAGGTTGTTCTAATGAAAGCTGAGGATATGTTTTAAATTTTGATTCATCCGGAGAAAGTAAAAATTGAGTTAGATTATTTTTATATGAATTTTCTAATAACTGATTATTCACCATAGAAAATCCTCCTGCAGAATTACTTCTCCATAGATCTGTGCTTAGGTCTTCATTTGGCTCTCTTTTTAGGTGGTAGTCTGTAGAAGGAGGATCTAACCAGTCTGTCCCGAGCATTCTTTTACCAATTTCGGTGGCAGCAAAATTAGATTTTTGGGTGGTTCCCATTTTTGTAAAATCTTTATTTTCGCCTGCGTAAGTATTGGCAATTACACATGAATAATCTGTGGCTCTAGACACTTGGACTTTTGGATCATATTGATTGTAAACCCCATAACAAGAAACAGGTACATCAAGACGGTTACTATCATCGTTTGTAACATATGGTGGAGGAATAGGGTCACGTTGGCATGATCCCTCATATCGTCTGTAGTAAGAAAGATATGGAGCACCATATGATTGATGTCCATCAACTATTGGATTTGGGGTATGACATTCTTCTCCTATACATGGTCTTTCTATGCAATTTGGAGCGGTTGGACTTTGGGTGCAACAATAAAACCATTCCTCACTCCAACTACAGTCTGTCCCAGCCTCAGGAGGCTCTGGCTTGTCTTCTAGATCACTATCATAACAATTACTATTTATGGTTCTGGCATCGTCTGGGTCAGGACATGTTTCCGTCCATAATAGAACGCCCCATCTCCTATTCATATCACTACATACTGCATCGCATGTCCATTCAACGCCATTGCCAAGTGGATCTGTATTTGCATTGTCTCCGTCTCCAAAAATAGATGATCCACCTACTATTCCTGGTCCTGGTCTTTGACATGGTAGTTCTTTAAAAAAAGGTGGGCTTCCCGGTCTGCAGGCAGATATGTATCCAGTTACATCGGTCGGAAGCTGTAGACCTGTATCTAAAACCCCTCCAGTCTCTATCCGGCTAGCCATTCCAGACAATATATTTCCAAATGGCTCACCGTCTCTTCCAGGGACTCCTGATACGCGTGCTATGTGATCTTCCACATTTATTTCTGTATCAAAAGGTATCCATCCTCCACATTCTGCTTGTCCAATATCATTTTCTATATCAATCAAAGTTTGTTGTACGTCTTGGTAACTATTAGGGAATTGAATAGTTAGCCCCAGCACACTTGCAGGAAACAGTACGCACCAAGCGAAGGCCAAAGTGATCAACAGTAAACGCCGTTGCACGAGTTAGGCTGGGATGTGATGAAGGGTAGAAAGGATCGTATAATATAGTAGCATGAATACTGCTTTTGTAGTTCCTACTACTCAAGTAGTAGGAATTTTGTATTGATCTATTTAAAAATAATAACACAATCCATCTTTCCCAAATTTGCAAGAGGAGATTCTTGATTGGATATCTAAAAGGTGTACGCTCGTACAAGCACTGTACCTCAGTAGCATTTTCTAATTCTATTTCCCACTATAAGCATGTATTCATACAATCGTGTGCAAATCATCGGCTATCAAACACAACCACTAGATGTGCGTCAAACCCCCGGGGGGACAAGCGTTACAGATTTAAATTTGGTTGTTCCTTATACATTTCGTTCAGAAAAGGGCGAACTATTAGAAGGAAAAGGTTTCCATACAGTTACTGCATGGGGCCCTATGGCAGACATTGCTGGACAATTTATTAAGCAAGGGTCTCAAGTATTTATATCTGGTCGTTTACAGACTGACTCATGGGAAGACCAGCAATCAGGAGAAAAGAGAAGTAAAACAAAAGTAATCGCTCTTGATATGATTTTGGTTGATCCAAGAGATGGACAATCTGCACCGCCTACAGGAGCTCGAGAAATTGTAGGATCTGTAAATCGTGCAGATATTTTAGGTAATGTAACTAAAGATCCAGAACTAAGGACAACAACAAGCGGACAGAGAGTTTTGACTCTTGGGATCGCTACAAATGATCGCTGGAAAGATAAATCAACAGGAGAGGACAAAGAACGATCAGAATTTCATTCTGTAGTTATTTGGGGTGATGCAGCAGAGGAAGCAAGCAAATCAATAAAGAAAGGTAATCGTGTATTTGCATCTGGTCGTGTGCAAACACGCAGTTGGGAGACTCCAAGTGGAGCCAAAAGATACACAACTGAAATAGTTTCAGACACAGTTAAACTATTGGGTGTAACTCATCCAGCTGCACAAGGTGCGTTTTCTTCTGAAGGGCAATCTTCACAAACAACACCAGCAGTACCAGCAACCCCAGTAGCTACTAATGAAGTATCTAGCAAAGAACCAGAGCTAGAAGTAGTTTCCCCAGAGGTCCAATATAAATCAGAGGTCACAGTAGACGATCTTCCATTCTAAAAGAAAATTACACTGTGGGTGCATGGGTTTCTATGCACTCACTTTGTTAATATTAAAATTCTGTTGATCCGTTTTTCTTAATAAATCTCATTTCTACATCTAGTGGTTCTCCTACAAAGCCCTCTATGGTTTGCACCAAAGACACCGCATCTCGATATGTGCCGTTATCTTTATTTATAAGGAAATTTGCATGTTTTTCACTAACTTGTACTCCTCCTTCTTGTCTACCCTTTAGGCCTGCTGCATCTATATATTTCCATGCAGGAACCCCATTTAAGGCTTTGAAACAAGATCCAGCAGTCATCGTGAATGGTTGAGACGCCATTCTTGAATGCAATCCTTCTTTAATAGTTTCTTTAATAGTTTCTGGATCTGCAGGTGGCAATGTCAAAGTGGAACTCCATATAATGTTTGTTTTTTCTGTGTGCTTAAAAACACTTTCTCTGTAACCAAAATGGCACTTGCTCTTTTTCATTTCTTCCCATCCATCTTCTGTAAAAACATTTACCTTATTTATATATGAGTCTATCCATGCTCCCTTTGGACCTTGCCCCGCATTGCCAACTATTGCTCCGCCTAAACTACCAGGTATTCCTGTTAGGACAGAGAGGTCTAATCCTTTTTTTGCAAGCTCATCTACGAGGTCTGGTAAATTTTTACCACACTCAATTTTTACCTCATTCCCATTAATCTCTATTTTATCTGCTGCAACGCGTACAACTAGTGCTTGAATTGTTCCATCTTCAAAAATTGTATTGGATCCACCACCAAGTAGTATAAGTGGAATTTCTTTTTCTATGGCGAAGGCTATTGCTTCTTCACATTCTTCTGGTTTGTATAAATCGGCATAATAAAGAGCATTGCCGCCTATTTGCATTGTAGTTTTTGGGGCCAACGATACATTCTCTTGGATGTCCATGCAGATGCGCTTAGGAGGTTACTTCGATAGCATAGAGGCGACTCTTTCCATTGCATCTGCTATTTTTTGAGTACGGTTCTTTTGTTTAGTTTTAGCTAAAATTGCAGTCAAACCTGCGATCCCAAGCAATACTATTGCAACTATTAGAGCCTCCTTCCTTCCGAATGAAATATTCAAAGAATATAGTGCAACAATCGCAACAGAGGATATAAATACACCTACTAATATTCCTACTCCAAGTGTGACTAATACTAGATGTGCTCTATTTTCTGGTGAATCATTTGGAGCACTAGCAATAGAAGTTAAGAGACTACTTTCAACAATTATTGGTTCTTCACTATGAGTTTTGAATAAATTACTGATTTTCCTTTGAAGAATAAGCTTAACAAACGCTTGGAAGGGGACACTTGTTTTCCCCTCTATGATTGCACGAGATCCTTCTATATTCAGATCAACTTCTATATCTCTTTTTTTAGTAGTAGCCATGAAGCCAGTTTAGTTTAGTTATTAGCTATCTGGCTAGGGGATATTTATCTAGAAGGCCTTTTGAGCTTCTTTTAGTCTATCAAGAGTTTCTTCTCTGCCTAGAATCTCTGCAACTTCAAATGCACCAGGACTGTACGGTAGGCCTGTAAGAATCGCTCTCATTGGCCAGAGTATCTGTCCGTTTTTGTATCCTTTGCTTTCTGCAAGAGCGAATAACGTAGTTTTCAAGTTTTCTAGATTCCAATCTAGTTCACCACCCCCTAAACAATTTAAGTCTTCAATAATCACACTTAAAATTTTTGGGACTATATCCAATGTGACCTTTTGTTTTTTATTAGCAATAAGCTTTTTATCAATACTAGGTCTTTCATAGATATATGAGAACATTTCAGGCGCCTCATTAAAGAATGTGATTCTTTCTTGAATCAGACCTGCACGACTTAAGAAATTATCATCATTATTTGCATCTGGATATTTTTCAGCAACGATTGGACGGATAAGATCGGCGAACTCTATGACAGTCATTCTTCGTATCCATTGTCCTTGTAGCCAATCTAGTTTTTCTGTATCAAAAACAGCTCCAGCTTTTTGTATACGATCCAAAGAAAACTTTTCTATTAACTCAGACATTGTGAATATCTCTTCTGTAGTCCCAGGATTCCATCCAAGTAGAGCTAAGAAATTAATCATCACTCCTGGTAGGTATCCTTTGTCGCTGTATATAGATGCAGATACATCTCCTTGTCTCTTACTTAATTTTCCTCCTCCCTGATTCATAAGCAGTGGTACATGAGCAAATTCAGGCGCCTTCCATCCAAATGCTTCATACAAAAGAATGTGCTTAGGTAAAGACGGTAGCCATTCCTCACCCCTAATAACTAAATCAATTTCCATTAGATGGTCATCTACAACATTTGCTAAATGGTATGTGGGGAATCCATCACTTTTTAAAAGCACTGCGTCATCTATTGTATGGCTCTGGAATTCTACTTTTCCACGAATGATATCTTGCGCTTGAATCTTCCTACCCTCTGGAGTTTTTAAACGGATTACATGTGGAGTATTTTTTTTAAGTCTTTCAGAAACCTCATCACTAGATAATGTTAAAGAATTACACATTCTCATTCGAATAGAGTAATCGTATTTAGGTGATGGATTACCAGCCTTTTGCTCTTGCTCTCTCATTTGATCCAGCTCTTCTTTTGTATCGAATGCTAAATATGCATGCCCATTATCTACTAATTCTTTTACATATTTTTTGTATATATCTAATCGATTTGATTGTGTGTACGGTCCATAGTCTCCTAGCTCTGTAATTTTCCCATCTTTGAGCACGACTCCTTCGTCTGGGGATATGCCTGCCCAATTAAGAGTTGAAAGAATGTTTTCTAGTGCGCCGTCCTCCTCTCTTTCTTGATCGGTATCTTCTATACGCAGAATAAATGTCCCACCTGTTTTCTTAGCTATTAAATAGTTAAAGAGGGCGGTTCTAAGACCTCCGACATGTAATAAACCTGTAGGTGATGGAGCAAAGCGAGTGCGCATATGTACTAGACTACTCAACCTTGTCGCTTACTTCCACTGTAAAGGTAACATCTTCTATTGGTCTGTCATTTGTATCACGCTGAACGGCTGCTATAGCGTCAACAATATCCATTCCCTCAATCACTACCCCAAAGACAGTATGCTTTCCTTCTAGCCAAGAAGCGCCGTCCTCTCTTTGTATTATAAAGAACTGACTTCCGTTTGTATTAGGTCCACGATTTGCCATTGCCAAAGACCCACGCTTCATTGGAAGAGAGGGTAGGCTGTCGTCATATTGGAAACCAAGCATTTCAAAATAACCTTTTACAGTAACTTCTTGTAATTGTTCTGGTAGAGCTTGATCTTCTGCTTCATCTTTTAGCATCTTCTTATCTAGACCATAAGCATCTGCATTAATTTCGTCTTCAAATGTTTCTCCAAAAATACTGCTACCACCTGTTCCGTTTCCATTTGGGTCACCACCTTGAAGCATAAAATCTGGAATTACACGATGAAAGATTAAGTCATCATAATATCCCTCATTTGCTAGTTGAACGAAGTTGGTTACTGTTTTTGGTGCTGCGTCTGCATCTAGGCGAATTAGGATATCTCCCATTGATGTTTTTATTGCAACAACATGCTTACCGCTAAGTAGCTCACCATCAAAGGTTTGAGTTTCTGTTGTTTCTGGCACGGGTGGTGTTGGAATTTCCGGTTGCACTTCTTCTGCACATCCTGCAAGCAGGGCGAGTGCGAAAAGTGGTAGGAGGAATAAACAAATTTTTTGCATAGAGCGGATGAAGATTAAAGAGGGTGGCAAGATGAATCAAGTACTTCATGTATGATTTCTGATATTTCTTGGGCAGCTGTATTTTTATGTTCCTCTAATACTCCTTTCTGCTGCAATGATTCGATAGTTTCCTCAATTTTCTGCAAAAGCTTTTCAGAAAGGTCTTTTTGTTGTAAAACAGTAAAATGAGCATTGGATTCAATGGCCTCAGCATTCTTTTGCTGATGGTCGTGTCCTACTCCTCTTAGTGGCACTAGGATTGTTTTAATTTTATTTGCAGACAATTCAGATATTAAATTAGCTCCAGCTCTAGTAAGTGCAAGGTCTGTGATTGCATAAAGGTGAGGCAGTTGTTCATGTGCAAATTCTATACAAAAGTATCCATCCCGATTATTACTTCCACTTTTGCCAGCACCAGTAATATGGATTATCTGGCATTTTGTAATGACTGAATCTATGTTCATATTTATGGCTTCATTCAGGGCCTCAGATCCTTGGCTGCCACCAATTACCATCAGGATTGGCACTCCTTCCTTTAATCCGGTTAGTTGGAATCCTTTTTCTTTTGAACCTTTTGTTATTGTTTCCCTAATTGGGTTGCCTGTAACTTTAATATTTTTGCAGCTATCGCATTTTGTTTGCATCCCCATACACAAAACATCTGCCCATTTGGCAATTATTTTATTAGCTCTACCAAGTACTGCATCAGATTCATGAAGAACAATAGGTATCTTCATTTTTTTTGCAGCGAAACAAACAGGAATACTCACATGTCCTCCTTTACTAAAAACAATATTTATCTTCTCTCTCTTTATAATTTTCTTTGACTCACTAACTGCTTTCCAAAATTTCCATATAAAAGATATCCCGATGCGAGGAGCATCAATAGTGCTATAGGGAATAGATTCCGATTTAAGAAAGTTAGTATCTAGTTTAGAGGTTGAGCACACAAAATGTGCTTCAGCCTCATTATCATTTTGTTTAAATGTATTCCACACGGCGATTGATGGTGCAATGTGCCCAAGTGATCCGCCTCCAGCAAATAATATCTTCTTCATAATTATGTTTTTCTAGGGCTGTACATAGATTGTCTTCTGTTATTTCTAGATGCCCTCCTTGTTTTTCTTGCTCGGATTTCTTCTTTTTGAGAATAGCTAGAAATATTAAGCAGGACTCCCGCAGCAGCTAGTGTAGCTAGTAAGGATGATCCCCCATAACTAAAGAATGGAAGAGTAATTCCAGTTAATGGGAATAGAGCTAAATTAACAGCAATATTTAAAATGGTTTGGATTGCTATCCACATTGTTATTCCTGTTGCGACCAAGAACCCAAAACGATCTGGTGCATCCTGAGCAACACGAAATCCTTTCCATATAAAGACACCAAACATACCAAGGATAATTAATAGCCTAAAGAAGCCCAACTCCTCTGCCATGGCCGCAAAAATTGTGTCACTTTGCACCTCTGGCAAGTAGCCAAATTTTTGAATTGATTTTCCGTATCCTACTCCAAAGGCTCCTCCGCTGCCGATGGCTATTAATGCTTGTTTAATTTGAAATCCAATAGTTTCTGAAATGCTTGGGTCGTCTGGGGACAAAAAAGCATGAAAACGGTTTCTTACATATCCTTCGTTTAAAATTATTGGAAGCCCCATAATTGCTGCGATTCCTCCGCCCAATAACACATGCAAAATATTTCCTCCTGCAACAAAGAACATAGTTACTGCGATTCCAGATAGTACTAAAAATGATCCAAGGTCTGGTTGAAGAGCAACTAGTATGGTTGCGATTAGTAATATGCTTGCGAATGGTAGGAATCCCTCTTTTAAAGTTCCAATGAGCTGTTCTCTCTTTTGTAGCCAAACTGCAAGATAAAATATTAGAGCTAGTTTTAGAAATTCAGATGGCTGTAAGGAGAAAGGCCCAATACGAAGCCAGCTATGAGCAGTTCCATAATCTGCGCTTATTCCGGGTATAAAAACTAAAACAAGGAGCGCTAATATTATTCCAAATATTGGTAGGGCTAGAGTTTCCCATGTGCGGTATGGAATAATTATGGTGCATGTCATTGCTATTAGACCTAAGAGTAGGTGCCGAAAGCTTCTCATTAAGTAGAATGAATTTGCAGACTCTTCACGCAACCCCGCATCTACAAGTCTTTGTGTTATTTGATAACTTTCAAAAACGCTTACACTTGCGATCATCGCAATGCCAAATAAAATAAGGGCAATAATTATGCCGGTTAATAACCAGTCGACACGTCTAAACACAAAAGACATTGTAGAAGAAACCAGTTCATATAAGGAAGGTGTTTAGCGTATTACTTTTTTTGTGCGATTTTTATTCCATTCAAGAATGCCTTTCTATGCATTGAGGCAAAGGAAGAAGGCCTAATTAGGGTAGAAATTTTTATAAGTGTTCTTTTCCACAATCTTGGGAAACGATCTGTATTTTTGAATTGGACAATTGATTCTCCTAAAACCTGCATTCGGCTAATTGATTCCTGTAGAGAAATATGATGATGATGCAGTGCTTTTGCATCTGGCTCGTAAAATAAAGGTATCCCATTTTGTTTTAGTTTCTCACCCCATTCTATGTCTTCCCATCCATAAAGAGTTGTATCTATCTTAAATGGATATTTAAGGGCGATATGAGTTGGAACACTAATATGGCTGGTATATGAAAACTGATGTTGGGTTTTTGATGGTAAAAATGATTTCTTATATTTTTTAATTTTAGGGTAAGCAAACTGCCATCCTGATATTTCTAGCCATTTCATTACAGGAGTGATTTCCATTTCTGTGTCCCATGTTGTAAATCCAAGTACAGCAATATCCCCTGCATCCTTATGCGCCTCCATGTGTTTTTCACAAGCTTTGTGGTCTAAAAATATATCATCTCCTATAAACAGGCAGATGGGTGATTTAGCTTTTGCGACGCCAAAATTTCTAGCTACCCCCTGTTGGGATTTTGGTATTTCGTAAAAAAATATTGGTACTTGTATTTTATCTTCCATCTCTTTTATTGCGTTTACGGTTTTTTCATCGTGGCCATCACTCACAACAATTACCTCAATATGTTCTGAAATTGTTTGTTTAGATAAATGTTCAATACAAGTCTGTAGCGTTTCAGCTCTTTGGTATGTAGGGATGATTACAGAGAGTTTCAGCATTAAAGCGTTGCGTAGTACATAGAAAGCATACAGTCTATTACCAATGTATTGTCTTTTTTTTGATTGTGCCAGTCATAGGAAGGTTTTTGCCCTCTTAAAAAGTGGGTCAGTACATCAGTACATAGAAACAAGTGATGCTGTTGGAGATGATCAGTTAGATGAAAATATAAAATCTTTATTACAGAAAGAATCAATTTCTTTTCAGGATCTATCTCAAATTGTCTGCGTTGTAGGTCCAGGTGGGTTTACTAGCCTACGTATATCTGTTTCATATGCTAATGCTTTATCAGATCAGCTCAATATACCATCAGTAGGTATAAATCTTTGTAATCTAATGCGCTTCTTAAGCAAAGAGAATAATCCTTTGTGGATACATTCCACAAAGAAGGATCTGTTATTTGTTCAGGGGGGAAAATGGAAAGAGCTCACATGTATTTCTGTCTCAGATTTTATAGCCTCAGCAGCTTCTCTATCTAATACTTTTTGGGTTGGGGAAGTAATTCCAGAGCACAGGGAGATTTTGAATGATTTAAAACTAAAAGAGGCAGAGCTTAATGATATTAAGGATAATTTAGGTTCATTTATCTCTTCTCAGAAATTTACTAATGATATATTGATACCTTGGTACGGTAGAAAAGGATAAGCCAACCGTTATTTCTTTAATTTCTCCTGCTATAACCACCTTTTTACGCTAACATTTCTCTGATGTCTCTATTTGATTCAATAAACAAATTACTTGGCGATCCAAACGAGAAAGAGCTGAAGAAAATTCGACCCTCTATTCCTAAGGTTCGTGCTGTGCAGGAGTCAAAAGAAATGCAGAGCCTTACTCTGGCTGATTTGCCTGAAAAGACAGAGGAATACAAAAAGAGAATAAGCGAAGGAGAATCTGTTGATGATTTGATGGTGGAAGCATTTGCTCTTGTGTGTAGAGCATGTGAGTTACTTCAAGGAGAATCAGTAAAAATGGGAATACAAGAATTCGTGTGGAATATGGTTCCATATGACGTACAAATTATTGGAGGTGTGGCACTTCATAGGTCTTGCATAGCAGAGATGAAGACAGGAGAAGGAAAAACTTTGGTATGTACGATGCCTGTTTATTTAAATGCGCTAACAGGAAAAGGAGTACATGTTGTAACTGTTAATGATTATTTGGCCAAACGTGATTCCGTTTGGATGGGAATGCTTTATGAAGCATTAGGTCTGAGTGTAGGGCTAATAGTTCATGAAAAAAATAACGAAGAAAGAAAGGAGGCATATTTATGTGATGTGACATATGGAACTAATAACGAATTTGGATTCGATTATCTTAGAGACAATATGGCAACCTCTTTGGATAGAATGGTCCAAAGAAAGCTAAATTATGCCATTGTAGATGAGGTGGATAGTATTTTGATTGATGAAGCTAGAACACCATTAATTATTTCTCAACCAGGAGATGAGAGTACAGATAAATATGGTGAGTATGCTCAAGTTGTAAAAATCCTAAAAGAGAACGTACATTTTATAAAAGATGAAAAACAGAAAGTGGCAACTTTGACAGAAGAAGGTATAAAAGAAATGGAAAGAATATTGCAGGTAGAAAATATCTATACAGAGAGAGGATTTGATACTGTTCATCATATTGAACAGGCACTTCGTTCACATGCTATTTATCAAAAAGATGTGGATTATGTATGCAAGGACGGAGAAATAATTATTGTAGATGAATACACAGGACGACTAATGCCAGGCAGAAGATTTAGTCACGGCTTGCATCAGGCATTAGAAGCAAAAGAAGAAGTTACCGTTCAAAGAGAAAGCAAAACATTGGCAACTATCACATTCCAAAATTACTTTAGATTGTTTAATAAGCTTTCTGGAATGACTGGTACAGCAAAAACAGAAGAGGAAGAGTTTAGATCTATTTATGAACTTCCTGTGATTGTTATTCCAACCAATAAGCCAATTCTTCGTGACGATAAATCTGATGCTATATATAAGACAGTCAAGGCAAAGTTCACAGCAGTTGCAGAACTAGCTAAGCAAAAATATGAAATGGGCCAACCAGTGTTGATCGGTACTACTTCAATAGAAAAATCGGAAGCCTTAGCTGCTTTACTCGAAAGGTCAAATGTTCCTCATGAGGTTTTAAATGCCAAGCATCATGAAAAAGAAGCAGAGATTGTGGCTAAAGCTGGCCAAAAAGGATCAATAACTATTGCTACAAATATGGCTGGAAGAGGAACAGATATCAAATTAGGAGAAGGAGTCGCAGAGAATGGTGGACTAACAATACTTGGAACAGAACGACATGAATCAAGGCGTGTAGATAACCAACTACGTGGTAGATCAGGACGCCAAGGTGACAGTGGAGAGAGCCAGTTCTTCGTTTCCATGGAAGATGATCTTATGCGATTGTTTGGAGGAGATAGATTAAAAAATCTAATGGATCGCTTAAATGTTCCAGACAGTGTTCCACTTGAAACAGGTATTGTATCTAGGTCTATAGAAAGCGCACAGAAGCGAGTTGAAGGAAGAAACTTTGATATAAGACGTCATGTTGTTCGTTATGACGATGTAATGAATAAACATCGAGAAATAATTTATAAGAGGAGGCAGAAGATTCTGGAAAAACTTGCAGGAGAAGAAGATTCGGATCTTGGTGAAAATGATAATGAACAAGTACATCCACTTCATCAGGATATTTTACTGGCTTTGCGTCACGAAGCTAAGTCTATTGTTCAAGCGCATGCTAGATCAAAAGATTCGCATGAATGGGGTCACAAAGAAATCATAGAAAATCTTTCTGCGCTTTCTCCAGAGTTTTCCGATCTTTTATCAGAAGACGATATGAAAGCACTTTCATCTCCAGATAAATTAGAGAAAATAATATCAGATTCATTTATTTCTTATTACGAAAATAAATGTTCAGAAAGTGATCCGAGTGTTGTATCTCAGGCAGAACAAATTGTTACATTACAATCTATAGATACACATTGGATGAATCACATTGATGATATGTCTCATTTAAGAGAGCAGGTTGCTTTCTCTGGGTTTGCTCAAAGAGATCCATTAATTGAATATAAAGATCAAGGCTTTAGGCGCTTTGCACAGCTACTTGTTACTATTGATTCTGTGATTGTCCGTTCTTTAATAGGAGCTAACTTTGAACAATTTGCCCCAATGGCAATGCAAAGAGGAAACGATATAGAAAATCTACAAACCAATGAGGACGATATAGAAGCAGAGCTAGAAGATACTGGAGTTCAAAGAGAGGCAGCCAATCCTGTGTTTATGTCTGGCACATCCACAGGATCTGTGTCACAGAAACAAGTTGTATCTAACAAGGTTGGTCGTAATGATCCTTGCCCATGTGGCAGTGGAAAGAAATATAAGAAGTGCCATGGGAAATAAGAAATCCAATTTAATCATATGCCAAAAATAAAGGATATTGTTGGGCATCAATTACAACTAGAAGAACTAGAGAAGGACATAGCCACACAGAATGTAAGCCATGCATATTTACTTGCAGGGCCAAGGCATATTGGCAAAATGACTATTGCTCATTGGTTTGCATCTAAACTGCTTTTAGATGGTTTAACTTCAGATGAAAAAAAAGCTACAAGCAAAAATATAGAAAAACTAACTCATCCTGATTTATTGGTTATTGATAAATTGTGGGCAGAGGGCAAGTGTGAAGATTTAGATGTGATTTCTAAGTCGTCTAATGTTTCTCAGGCACATAGAAAAAAGAAGGGAAAGACAGCCAAAACAGATACTATTAGTATTGATGACATCCGTTCTTTGCAGGATAGATTGCACGATACATGCTTGGGCAAGTGGCGTTGCTGTATTATTCGTTCTGTAGAAAGAATGAAGGCAGAAGCAGCAAATTCATTTTTGAAAATATTAGAAGAACCACCTCCAAAACTTGTTTTTGTTCTAACGACACAGTCTTTATCTTCTTTGCTGCCTACAGTAGTTTCTAGGACTAGAATTTTACGATGCCATTCAGTTCCTCAAAAAGATCTTTATCCTCTTGTAGAAGGATTAGATAGTGCAGATTCTTCATTCATCTTACATTTAGCACAGGGCGCACCTGGTGTTATTGACCGTTTCCGTAATCATCCAGAGGAACTAGTCGCAGAAAAACAGCTACAGAGCACGGCTCGTCAATTTTGGGATACAACTTCTTTGCAAAAAAGATTATATATTCTGCAGGCTTTAAAAAATAAGGACAAAGAATCAGACGCATTACTTTTTCATTTAGCTCTTGCTTTGCGTGAGCAGCCAATATCAGTCCGAAGTAAATATGCTGATTCATTTTTTGAATTACTTCGTAATAAAAAAACAAATGCTCAAGCACAGCTTCTTTCACAGAATTTTGTATTGGCTTTAGGGTCTTAAATATTATTATTATTTTATAAATCATCGTCGGGATTCTTGCTGGTTTAGCTTTTGGCTGCTAGCCTCGTTTGCCGTTGGTCTATGTATTCGTTCTTCTCGGCTCCTTTGCAGGTATTTGTTTCCTACTTGCCATGCAAGTACTACACCGCAACAGGTCTGTTCGTAAATTTGTTCGTTCTGTAAAACAGCGAGTAAATAATGCAGAACAAAGGGGTGCAGTTTGTATTCCAGAAACAACCGTAGAACGAAATACGTCTCTTCCAATAAAAAGAGCGGTGCATTTGCAAAAGATGAGGTCATTATTGCGTAGGGCAGATAAAGCAGAAGCACAAAAGAAATATGACGAAGCAGAGAAGCTATACATTCAAGCTCTTACTATATTTCCAGATGCTTTTGAGGCACAGGCACAGCTTGCTAGACTGTATTTGCAAACAAATCGAGAGTCTAAGGCTGTTGCTATTTATCAGCAGCTAATTCAGGAACACGATAATGTTTCTTACTACTCAAATTTAGGCCTAGCTCATTTTAGGCTGGGGCAATTCACAGAGGCTTGTGATTTCTATAACAGAGCCCTTTTAAAAGATCCAAGTTCTCCTGATCGTTGTTCTGCATTAGGTCGAGCATATATAGCTGCTGATAAAATAGAAAAAGCTATTCCATTATTAAAAAAGGCAGTAGAAAGAATGCCTAGGGATACGGAATTACTATCTGATCTTGCTTCTTGTTATTTGCATTGTGGTGATAGTGCTAACGCTAGAATTATTTACAGCCAAATAAATAAACTAGAACCATATAATGAATCCGTTAAACAAAAATTAAAGGAATTACGGATAAAAGAAAGCTAATAGATTATTGATCTAATAATTCTACCGTAACGTCTCCTTTAACTTTGGCCTGACAACCAAGGCGTTCTGGGTCTTCTAATATTCCCATATTTTCCTCTCTATCGTTGCGTTCACTTAGATTATTGGAACCCTCTTTAACTGAGCATAGACATGTCGTACAAAAGCCATTGCCTCCACATGCATTTTCTATAGGAACACCAGCATCTAGCCCTATTTGTAGGATGGTTTTTCCATTTTCTGCCTTCACTTCTTTTATTTGATCACCGATGATGAAAGTAACAGTAGACATAATAATTATCTTGGTACGAATGTATATTAATAATACGCAACTTTATTAAAAATCGGTACCTTCTTTCTTCTATATTTTTAACACAAGAGTGTATGAGTCTTGTATTCTGTATTTATGAGCGTTTTAGATATTAATGATCTACATATTTCAGTTGGCGGTAAAGAAGTTGTTCATGGAGTGAATTTAAAAGTTCAGAAGGGAGAAATCCATGCAATTATGGGGCCAAATGGATCAGGAAAATCTTCTCTTATACATGCTCTTATGGGGCATCCTTCTTATTTGGTAACGAAAGGATCTATTAAATTTAATGGCAATGATCTACTTATAAAAAAACCACACGAGCGCGCACAAATGGGTATTTTCCTTGGATTTCAAAATCCAAGAGAAATTGCAGGAGTAACAGTACAAAGATTTTTACATGCTGCATATAATGCGTGTAATCCAGACAAAAAGATGATTTCTCCTATTAAATTTCATGATTTATTAATAAATCATATGAAGGAACTGCATATGGATCCTGTCTTTGCAGATAGATTTTTAAATGTTGGGTTTAGTGGTGGGGAAAAGAAAAAGCTAGAAATTTTACAAATGAAAGTTCTTTGTCCACTGATTGCATTCCTAGATGAGACAGACAGTGGCTTAGATGTAGATGCTCTTCGCGTCGTATCTGATGGGATTTCTTCTATGAAGAATGATAATTTTTCTGCAATCTTAGTAACGCATTATGCTCGGATACTTAATTATATTAAGCCAGATATCGTGCATGTAATGCATAATGGGTCTTTGGTAGAGACTGGTGGAGCAGATTTGGCTAATTCACTAGAAAAAGAAGGATATGCAAGATTCTCTGATTCGTAATATCAGATCAGAGAGTATAATATTTCAGCTTTTTACCCTTATTTATATATGGAAAATACTCAGAATAAACCAGTTATCGTTTCTATTATTGCGGCTATTATATTAGGCGGTTCTTTTATTGCAGGAAAAGTGATTGAAGCAGAACCTAATATGCAACCATCAATTACAGTTCAAGGAGAGGGTAAAATTATGGCAGTGCCAGATATAGCTATGTTGCAGTTTGGAGTACAGACAGGCAGACAAAATACAGCACAAGTTGCAATGGAAGTGCTTACTACAAAAATGAATAATATTATTTCAGAAATTAAATCTTCTGGGGTAGAAGAAAAAGATATTACCACTCAAAATCTTCGTTTAAATCCAGCTTATGACTACACAGATGGAAAAAGAAAAGAGGCAGGATTTGAAGCTAATCAGAACCTGATCGTAAAAGTACGAGATCTAGAACAAATATCAAATATATTAGATGTTGCGATTAGGCAAGGATCTAATCAGGTTGGCGGAGTAAGTTTTACTATTGATGACATAGATGACTTAAGAATCGAGGCAAGAGAAGAGGCAATCGCTGACGCAAAAGATAGGGCACAAAAATTAGCAGATAGCTTGGGGCAAAAATTGGGTGATTTTATAGGATATGGGGAAGGTGGGAATGGTTCATACCCAATGCCAATGATGATGGATGAAAGAGTAATGATGAGCCGTGCTGGTGGAGGATCAGATATGGCTGCGCCTAGTATCCCAGCTGGAGAGCAAGAAATTAACGTAAGTGTTTCTCTTACATACGAGGTTAAATAATTTTAATATCTTTAAATGCGGAGGTTGGAATACCTTCGCATTTTTAGTGCATCCTTAATTGCCCAATTGTCATAAACCCTATTTCATTTGAGTCACCTGTATCACCACTTTTAACTTCTGTAATTGGTAAATTTATACTATCGGAAATCACACCTCCATCCGCTCGCCATACACTATCGTTTATTAGACAATTTGCACTTCCATTTGGCCACATTGTCATCATTGTACTATCCCTTGAATACCAAGCTGAATAGTCTAGTCCTCCGTGTTTTATAACTGACCCATAACATTGACAATATAGATATTGTTCAACATCTGTTGAAACAGAAATAATATTAAGGATATTAGTCATTGCAATATCATAATTTATATTCTTTTCAAAACATCGTGGGACATCACATCCATTAACTTCATATCGGTCTTCCGAATCATGACTAATAATTGTCCATCCTCCACCATCTGTTGTCATATCACATGAAACTTGAAAGGCTGCTTCGCCTCCACTTCCATCTGGGTCGATCCAATAGATTTCATCTCCAATTGAGTTATTTGTATCCAAAATATTCAAACAGGATTCTCCAGGAGTGGCTTCTGTATAGCCAAGTGTTGGCATGCTAGATCTACCTAAGTAAATTGCTTTTACAATAGGAGTTTCACCATCTATATAAGCTTCATACCCTGAATGAAGAGTATTTGTCTCTATTGTGTCTAATGGCATTTCTGCAATATATTCTCCTGCCAGTGCAGTTAAATTTATACAAGATGAATCACTTTCTCCTTCTCTGCATATTTTTACAGAGTTTTCTTCACCCTCAGGTATTTCTGTTGGGTATTCTCCATTATCAATAAGATACTGAGTTAATGCTTTTTGCAATTCATTTACATCATGTCTTCTTCGTGAATCTTTTGCCTTAAGCATTTGATTTGATGGATTGAGTGCAACTACTACAATCCCAGAAAGTATTCCAATAATTCCAATAACCAATAAAAGTTCCAACAAAGTAAACCCGTCTTTTTTGTTTATCTTTTGCACAAAAACACTATATCAAAATCAAATATTTTTGAAAACTATTACTACTCGGCTCGTAACTCTCTAAAAATATCGTCTATTGCCTGTGGGATTTCCTTTAGGCGACCATCGTGAATTATCTCCCAAATAAGCCAAGCGGTTGCAATTCCGCTACATACAATAAATGTAGCCTTTAAAAGCTCTGCATTCATCCATGGGAGTCTATCGAAATCAGATGTTGCAAGAGCTAGAAGCATTGTTACCAAAAGTGAAAGGGGATGTATCCATTTTCGCTTACCAATAAATCTCAAATTCTTATTTAAGCATAGGAATGTCTTATCTTCTGTGACTGTAATTAGTCTCTGTTTGATATTGTAATTATGAGCTACGACTGCAATGTCGGGAGTGGGTAATATTTGATCTTTTGGAAAATGAAAAGAATCTTTTTCTTTTCGCATGGGCTCTGTTTGTACATTTGATGATGACATATAGTGGTTTGGGAATGGGTGTTAACCTATCTAGTACCGTATTTGTATCCAAATAGTCAAACCTACTGAGAAATCTCTCCTTGCTTGTATTAGTGATGATGTTATTTATTCATAACATTTATTTAGTATTTTTTAGAGCTTGTATTTTGTCGAACCTTATTGAACCTCGAGGTTAATGTCGAGATTCAAATACATAGAAAAGTTGCCGCTCTCCTTCTTTATGTACTGTTTTGTCCGTACAATTGCTCCTATATGACACAGGAGGATAATCTTGCGGCAAACCCAGCTCCATATGTAGAGGGGGCTACTAAGGGGCTTAGCGAAGATGTTGTTAGGCGCATTAGTGCATCAAAAAATGAGCCAGAGTGGATGTTAGATCATAGATTAAAAAGTTTAGAGATATTTAATTCGTTTAATATGCCGGATTGGGGTCCTGATTTGTCTGATCTGGATCTGGATTCAATTATTTTTTATGCAGATGCTGGAGCTGGCTTGAATAAAACTTGGGACGATGTCCCAGAGGACATTCGTCGTGTATATGATCGTCTTGGTATTCCACAAGCAGAGCGCAGGATGTTAGCTGGTGTTGGTGCTCAATATGAAAGTGAGATTGTGTATCACAATCTAAAAGAAGAATGGGCTAGCAAAGGAGTAATTTTTCTAAACCTAGATGATGCGATTAAAGAGCATCCAGATCTAGTTCGTGAATATTTTATGAAATGTGTTCCGAGTAGCGATCATATTTTTGCTGCCTTGCATGGAGCCGTATGGAGTGGGGGAACATTCTTATATATTCCAAAGGGTGTTCAGGTGTCAGATCCATTGCAGGCGTATTTTCACATGAATGCACAAAACATGGGTCAATTTGAGCACACTTTAATTGTAGTAGAAGACGGAGCATTAGCTCATTACATAGAGGGATGTAGTGCACCAAGATATGGGAGCCAATCACTACATGCGGGGCTTGTAGAGATATTTATAAAAGAAGGGGCAACATTAAAATATTCCTCTGTAGAAAATTGGAGTAAGGATGTATATAACTTAAACACAAAGCGTGCAATTGTGCAGAAGGATGCATATATAGAATGGATTGGTGGCAATATGGGTTCTGGAGTTACGATGTTATATCCATGTTCAGTTTTGGCAGGGGATAGGGCCAAGTGCAGCCATACATCACTTGCTTTTGCTGGTGAGGGTCAATGGCAAGATGTTGGTGCAAAGATATTTCATATGGCTCCAAACACATCTTCTACAGTCGTATCAAAATCCGTAAGCAAAGATTCTGGTTCAGTAGTTTATAGGGGGGCTATTCATATTGATAAAAATGCACATGGGAGTATGTCTAGTGTTAATTGTGATTCACTTCTTTTAGATGAAGGAAGTCGTACAGAAACAATTCCAGACATTAAGGTTAGTACAAATGATTCAGTAACCTCTCATGAGGCTACAGTTGGTAAGCTTTCAGAAGAAGATATGTATTACCTTGCAAGTAGAGGAGTAGAAGAAAATCAGGCTAAAGCGATGATTGTTCATGGATTTGTAGATCCAATAATAAATGCACTCCCAATGGAATATGCAGTTGAATTAAACAGGCTTATAGATATGGAAATGGAAGATTCTGTAGGTTAACTTATTTAAATATTTATGAATATTGATGTTACTAAAAGTATAGGCAATGTAGAGGAGCATCTCATCCAAGATGAGAATGCTCAAATTGATATTCATATTCATTCAGGGGTAAAAAGCACTTTGCTTATCAGGTTTGAGGAAAAGGTTAGAAAGGCAAAGATTTCAATTCAGATTGATGAAAAAGCCTCTCTTTTATTTTTAGTCTTACAACCAAATATAAATGAGGGTGCTCATGTTCATATAACTCATGAGTGCATAGTCTCTGACTCATCGGAAATTAATTGCATGAGTTTATTATTTAATGGGAATACAACATATGAGCTAGTTTCAAACATTAAAGGATCTAATTCGACTAGCAATATTGATGTTATTTCTTATGCTAATGCAGAGAGTGATCAGCATATTTCTATAAAGAACATTTTTAATTCAAACAATGGAAAAGGAGATATTAATGTTCGATCTATTGCTCAAAATAAAGCAAAAATAAAATGTGATGGTGATGTTCATATCTCTTCCAATGGAGATGGTACATGTGCGAATTTATTAGAAGAAATTCTATTACTAGATAAAGAATGTAGAGCAAAAGCAGTTCCTATGCTTCATATATATTCAAATTCAGTAACATCTAGCCATAGTGCATCAGTAACTAAGATACCAGAGGATGATTATTTTACTTTTGCATCTAGAGGAATAGAGGAAAAAGAAGCCAAAAGAATGTATGCAGAAGGATTCTTGTGTCAGGGGATTTGTGACATGCCAAAAAACACAAAAGAGTTACTTTTGGATCAGGTGCGAATGAATATTTGTATTTAATACAATCTTCACAGCATCGTAGAGTAGAGAGTTAATCCATATCGCTGCTTGAGACGATACAGATTGGACAGGACCTCGTCTTAAGGATATTCACATAGTGAACAGTGCATAAGACGTGGATGTTCTCCTGGTCAATTCCGTTAGCATGGTGATGTTGAACATCGATCAGAGCATGCTCTTCAGGTTATTTCCCTGGTAAGGAAGTGTTCCATCCGCAGGTTCTCCTACGGATACCTTGTTACGACTTACTCCCAGTCAGCAGTCTCACCGTGGTACCCCCTCCGAAGAGTAAGGGTGCTTCGGGCGCTCCTGCCTTCCATGAGTTGACGGGCGGTGAGTACAAGACCCAGGAACATATTCACCGTGACGTGGCTGATTCACGGTTACTAGCGATTCCAGCTTCATGAAGTCGAGTTTCAGACTTCAATCCGAACTGAGGACAGTTTTGATGGGATTGGCTCCCCCTCGCGGGTTGGCTACCCTTTGTGCTGCCCATTGTAGCGCGGGTGTCGCCCCAGACATAAGGGACACGCAGATCTGACGTCATCCTCACCTTCCTCCGCCTTGGAGGCGGCAGTCTCCTATGAAAAAACAACATAGGATGAGGGTTGCGCTCGTTTGCTGACTTAACAGTACATCTCAAGACACGAGCTGACGACGACCGTGCATCACCTGTCACCGAATTCCTTACGGCACTCCTGCATTTCTGCTGGATTCTCGGGATGTCAAGTCTGGGTGAGGTGCTCCGCTTATCATCGAATTAAACCCCACGCTCCACCGCTTGTGTGGGTCCCCGTCTATTCCTTTAAGTTTTAGCCTTGCGGCCGTACTACTCAGGCGGTGTGCTTACCGCGTTAGCTTAAGGCACTGAGAACAATTGAAATTCCCAACACCGAGCACACATCGTTTAGGGCGTGGACTACGGGGGTATCTAATCCCCTTCGCTCCCCACGCTTTCGTCCCTGAGCGTCAGTACATACCCAGTAACCTGCCTTCGCTTTTGGCGTTCTACCATGGATCAACGGATTTAACCCCTACACATGGTATTCCAGTTACCTCTGTATGACTCTATCCCACTAGTTTCTAACACATCACGGAGTTGAGCTCCGAACTTTAATGCCAGACTGGATGGGACGCCTGCGGACGCTTTACGCCCAGTAATTCCGAGTAACGCTTGCACCTTCCGTCTTACCGCGGCTGCTGGCACGGAATTAGCCGGTGCTTTCTCCTGAGGTACCGTCAAAAATTTCGTCCCTCAGAACAGAAGTTTACGCCCGGTTAGGGCTTCATCCTTCACGCGGTGTCGCTCCGTCAGGCTTTCGCCCATTGCGGAAGATTCCTTACTGCTGCCTCCCGTAGGAGTATGGGCCGTGTCTCAGTCCCATTCTGACTGGTCGTCCTCTCAGACCAGTTACGCGTCATAGTCTTGGTAGGCTTTTACCCCACCAACTAACTGATACGTCGCAGGCCCCTCCCGAACCGCAAAAGCTTTACTCTTACGAGACTATCCGGTATTAGCTCCGCTTTCGCGGAGTTATCCCTGAGTTCGGGGCAGGTTCCAACGTGTTCCTCAGCCGTTCGCCGCTTC
Organism: Candidatus Peregrinibacteria bacterium; assembly: GCA_018648865.1. Lineage (GTDB taxonomy): Bacteria > Patescibacteriota > Gracilibacteria > Peribacterales > Peribacteraceae > JABGQH01. Next base: position 174,096 of record JABGQH010000013.1, on the reverse strand, counting down.
CATCCGAAGATGGACGCTCGACTTGCATGTATTAGGCGCACCGCTAGCGTTCACTCTGAGCCAGGATCAAACTCTTAAAAAAGATTTTGATCATGATGATCAAAGGAATTCTAGTTAATTTGTCCCTCGTGCAAAGCACAAGGGAACTTCAAGCATATCCCTATACCAAGCGCAAAGCGCAGGTAAGGGGATACTCCCCGAGAAGGAGTTGGAAAACTCGATTCGGGGCTCTCTACTCTACGATACTGTGAACGATCAACGGGCAGAGCCCAAAAATCCCAGTCTCCACGATGCTTCCAAACATCACAGAAACCGTGATAGCTGAGCTATTCTAGGTTAGAAGTCTGCGACGTCAAGGAGTTTGGGTGCATTTTCTCATAAAAAACTGTTTTTACCTTTTTTTGTGTGGTCAATTTTCTTATTTTTCAATGTTTCTATATCATTCAATATAGGATTATGAATTATCTAAAGATAAACAAATGGGTGCTTTCTGTGGTGATATTTTCTATATCACTCGGATTTCTTGTGAGTGTTCCACATTTATTACATATTGTTGATGATAGATATCAAGGTATTCCAGTTCATCTGAATTCAGATGAAGATTTATATCTTGCTCGTGTTCAAGCAGTGCTTTGTTGCGGATCTGATCAAGTTGGGAATGCAATAGCTGGAGGAAATACAATCCAACCTCTTCAGGCTGGGATAATAGAAAAAGCATATGGAACATTCTTTCGGCCATTCTTTTATAGGGCATCTTCTATTTTTACATTGATGGATTTTGTTATCCCAATGCTCTTATTTCTTTCTATTGTTTGGTTTTGCCGCGCAAGTGGCTTTTCTCGCAAGCAATCATTTATTGCTGCGGCTCTTTTTTCTTTTTTGGAACTATATAATTTAGGTAGACCAATACATCAACGAGTTAGTTTCTTGCTCGTAATACTTTCAATGATAAGCATTGTAGTTAGCCTAAACAAATCTGTAGCTTGGTCCATTGTTGCAGGTATTATTTTAGGAACATTAATAGGAGTCTATTTTTGGAGTTTCACTGCGGCGTGGTGCTTTCTCGCTATAGCTACTGCTTGGTTCCTTTATAAAAAAGACTGGAGGAAATTATTTTCACTATCTATAGCTGCTGGCGTTGGTCTTGTTTTTGCAGCTCCACACTTGTGGGATATTTATACTCTTTCACAAAACTCATTATATCCAGAAGCCTATTTTCGTAGTGGGATTGGTAAAAGCAGAACTCCAGAATCTTGGGCATGGAGCATCTTATTTTTAGGTATGTCTATGGGTGCACTCGCTAATCTTTTTGGAACATATAAAAAATATATATTTATAAATCTTACAATTATCTGTTCGTTTGTACTTTTGAATCAGCATTTAATACATGGAACTCGCTTTTTGTTTGCATCACATTATCTATTTACCTTGGTGTTTTCTGCAGTCTTAGCTCTTGTCCTTTTCTGGAAAGAGAAGGGCATATTTAATCGAATTGCATTCCTATCTTCTTTAGTTTTTTTGTGTGGCATTGCGATAGATGGTCGATCAATAATTTCACAGTGGAGATTAGATGAAGAGGATTTCTCACAACAGCATCTTTCTGGAGTGTTAAAAATTTTAGACCAGATAGATCAATCAGTTATTCTTTCTGATCCATCTACCTCTGCATTTTTAGCATCTAATACAAAGCACGATGTTTTATATACGCCATACCTTCAGCATGAACTTAGATCTCATATAGAAATTGCTGAACGATTTTGTATGACTCAATTTGCAATACCTATTGAGAACAGAACATACAAAGATAGAAAGCCATTAGTTTATGGTGCTGCTTATGATGGAATCTCCTCTTCTTCTGAAGAGGAAAGAGTGAGAGCACAAGAGATTGCACTCGTTGATTCTGTATGTGAAGAAATGGATGAAAGCCTTTTTGAATTTATTGATTCTTATGATGTTCAATATGTTTTGCATGATAAAAAAAGGTATCCAGAGTGGGATATTCTCTCAACAGATCTAAATCTAAATATTATTGATCGTTCTGATGAGTGGATTTTGTATGAGGTATATGTACCTTAGACTGGCGAACAATTACATCTGCTAGCAACCCGAATAGTCCAACCTGTACTCCTGTTACGATAAGCAGAAGTCCTGCATCAGAAATATTCCTATCGGTTACTATAGTGCTTATTGCAATTGCAATACCTCCAATTAACAAGAGTAGACTTGGCCAAATAAAGAAACGAAGGGGTCTAAAATAAGTTACGATTCTAATTATTAAACCTATAAAATTCATAAAGTTCTTTATTCCATTAAAGCCAGATGACATAGAGCTTTTACCAGAGCGTTTGTAATAATCTATTGGTACAAACTCAACTAGATATCCATTGGTTAGCGCTGCTAATGTAATCGTTATTGTAAAAGAGAATCTCTCTGGATATAGATGCCAGAATTGTTCGCAAAGATCTTTTCTAAATATTCGTAGTCCAGAATTATTATCTGGAATCTTTACACCTGTTAAGCTGTTTGCAAGCAGTGCGATTATTGCTTTTGCTGGCTTCCTAACCAGAGGAATTTTGGCTCCTTGTTTTGTTCTAGCTCCTATAACCATATCGGCATCAGTTTTTTTCATATGTTCAAATAGTCCTGCTAATTCATTAACAGGATATGTTCCATCGGCATCAGTTATTGCAATTATTTCTCCTTTTGAATGTCTAATCCCTGTTTTTAATGAACTACTGTATCCAGTATTGATTTTATGATGCAACACAGTAAGTTTAGGATTGTTGATTCCAGCCAAAATGGCTGCAGAAGTATCTGAGCTGCCATCATTTACTGCAATAATTTCAAAGTCTTCTCCTATATTATTAAGAGTTTTGGTAGCTAGGTTGATAGTTTCTTCAACTTGGTTTGCTTCGTTGTAAACAGGGATAACAAGAGAGATCATGTATGGAGTATAGAACTTGTTAGATTCTATGAAACAATAAATTCCATAGTTCGTAGATTTTTTCGTTTAGTTGGTCTGGAAACTGATTTCCAAGATTTTCTTAAAACATTAAAACATGGTCCAACAATCTTGAGTGGTATATGTTCTACTATCCATCTAGATACAGCCAGTTTCCCTATTCCAAAAAAGATTCGCATACACCATTCTACAAACTTTCTTCCATCTGTTATTTTAGCTGGTTTGTATCCATATTCTGGCTTAACTTTTTTCCAATTATTTCGGATAAAGCTTCCTCTTTTTTTAAAATCTAGCATATGCCCGTGCATATCTAGTGCTTCAGAAATTGGAATATTTTCAATCGTTATAGCTTTATCAAGTTGCATATCTTTTAATATTTTAACTCCTTTTTCACTTCGTGCTAAAACTACACTATATCCGCCTCTCTTTTCTTCGTATTTTGGTGACCATGCATCACCTACAGAAATATCGGTTAGTTCATTTGTAAAATCTGGTATTTGCAAACTAGATGAAGTAATAAAGAAGGGTATTAGGTAATTGTAATGGAATTTTTCTGCTTGCAAGATCCTGCCATCCTTTAATTCAATCTGTAAATGTCCTGGCCATTCCCCAGCCCTATATTTTAAAGTTTTTATTTTATCTTCAGACCTAACTCCATTGGATCGCAGAAAGCTTTTGATCGCCTCAAAAGACATTTGTGTACCTGTATATGGACCAAATACATATTTAATATTTCGCACAGATGGGTGATCCATTCTTTGCAATTTTCTAATGGCGGCAATTTGATCTGGTAGCCCAATGTATGCCAATGGCCCATCCTCATTCTCTAATTCAGACAAAATAGTATTCATTGGTGTGGCGCTGTAAACACTGCCTGCACATTCGAGTATTTCTTCTTTTGAGTGAGCTATAAATGGTTCTGATTCCCATGGATTCTGATTCCCAGTTTTCATACATACTGCCCCCGTTATTTCTTTTGATTCTAAAAGGTGAATTAAGATTGCAGATAGGATTCCTCCAGAAGCTCCTGTGCGTCGTATATTTTCATTTGCTGCGTGCCCAATAAAAGCTTCTTCTACAACTCCGCATAGCCAGCTCTTTGGTTGTTTTTTGAAAACATATTCATTTAACTCAGGATAATTACATAATCTTGCGGCACATCCATCATAGGCAGCCTGTGGCAAGGCTCCATCTTTTTTTGTACGAACTGGGATATGTTTTCCTTTTATATTTTTATATTCCAAAAGCCCTTCAGATAGCCCTACAACTGTTCCGCATTCGGTATCTAGTCCAACATCTAAAATGTCTTTTTTATATTTTTGCCACCAATCAATATCTTTAGTCTCATTCATATTTTTGGCAGATAAAAATTCTTCTTAACCCCAATAGTCTCATTCCTCTTTCTGTTAGAACTTTTTCGCACCATCTTCCAAATTTGAGTAGCCACTTAGGACCAGCGGGGATTAGTACTGTAGTTATTTCTGTAATCACATTCAGATTTGCTTTTTTGTAGCCTGCGAATATTTCTTTTCTAGGGATCATGCGATGTGGCCCCTCGCCATGTTCAAAATGAAGAGCAGCAGAAGCCAAATGAACTGGTTCCCATAGAACATTTGGTGTTGTTAATACGAATGTTCCTCCTGGTTTAAGGACTCTAGAAAGTTCTATAATTAATAATTCAGGGTCTGGCATATGCTCTAGTGTTTCGTAGCAGAGCACTACGTCAAAATACTCATCTTCAAAAGGTAGTGGGAACTCAGTTAGTTGTTGAATATCTGCACTAATTCCTTCTTCCGCTAGGTGCTTTCTGGTTATTTTTTCAAAAGATGATGCACTGGCAACGCAGTGCCATTTTGCAGAAGGATAAGTCTTTGCATGAAAAGATGTCCCATTCCCTGTTCTGCAATCCATATCTAAAACAAGAGCATTATCTGGTATAGAAAAAAGAGGTGCGCTGTCTGTGAATCTACGCATATATGAGTCAAGTTTTCCATTTGCGCCATCATAATCAGGGACGCTATCCCAGTGAGCTGCCACATCTTTTAGTGTCCATGCTTTTTTCATGTAATTTTAGTGTATCCCTCATTAAAAAGATTGGCACGCTTGTTGCTTAGGAAGTATGTCATTCCAAGCATGTTGCTAAGTATCAAACATACAAACATTATAAAAGATAAAGCTATCGCTTGATGCGCCTCTACTCCGTAACCTGATAGTAGCCACATAAGAGCTGCATCCCTAGTGCCAAGTCCTGCGGGAGCGATAGGGATAAGTGAGACTATCCCTGTAACAGTAAATGCAGCGACTAATATATAAATCGGAGTATCAATACCAAGGCTTCTGGCAACTAATACTGCCAAGACGAAATAAAACGACCATGCAAGCATAGTTACAGCTAAAGTTTTTATTAATGTATCTATAGATGGAAGAAACTTATTGAATCCCAAAAAAATAAGCAATGATTTCATAAATGAGAATTTCTGAATAAGCACTACGGAAATTAATAAAATCATTCCTCCTATTATTAATGCAGTTAGCATGACTTGCAGTCCAAATAAAATTCCTATTCCAGCGATTGCGATTATTCCAATGGTTATTACATCCATAATTCTGTCTAAAATTACTATTCCAATGGCCTGTGCTTTAGAAATCCCTGCAGAAATCAAATATGCAGATTTGCCAAATTCACCTATTTTTGCAGGCGTAATACAAGATAGAAAAAGTCCTATATTACAAAGTTTCCATGATTGATACATTGATGTTTTCAATCCGGTGCTACTAACAAAAATGTGCCATCTAACTGATTTAAAATAGAAAACTATGTAATGAATTAGGAAAGCTCCAATAATCATTAAGAAATTAGCACCTTTAAGATTGGCAATTAGTGCATTCCTATCTATTTTCCACAGTATCCAAGCGAATACGAGTATGCCTATACTTTTTAATAGATGAGACTTCATATTTATAATCTTTCCGTATTCCTATATTAAATAGGTGCATTATATATAAATATTGTAGACTTATTATTGTGAAATTTCGCCTACAGCATCATTTAATTTTATTAGGAATATTTTCGTTGGTTGTTTTTTGTATTCTCATGCTCCCAATTTGGGTTATGGGATATCCATATGAACTTCCTAATTTGGCTGGTATGCATAGAGTTATAACAGATGGGGATCCTAATTTTTTCTTGGGGAGTCGTATGCTTCCATGGTTTTTATTACTCTTCTCGTCATTCTTTTCTTGGGGCGATCCTTTGCCTTGGATAAGTATTAATATTGTTGCTTTGTGTATTTCATTATTCCCTTTGTGGTGGTGTGTTAATAAATTAGCAGGGAACAGAGTCGCTTGGATCTCTGCTGTGCTATTCCCTCTGCTCCCATTGCACTTTATCCAAGCACTTAGAGTAGATGGATATGTTTTTGCTTATGTGTTTCTTTTCTTTTCAATTGCGTTTTTCTTAGAGACAAATACTTTTGTAAAGAACAAGAGCGTATCTAGTAAACGATTTGCAATCCTTATCTTGCTTTCTGGATTGTCATTTGGATTAGCATTGGCATTTAGAGACGCGTTTATATTGTTTTTACCGGGGATAGTTATAGCAGCGATATTCTTTGGATACAGGTACTGGAGGCATTTGGTTTCGGGGCTTGTTATATTTCTAGGGGTTTCTCTTTTTGTATATTCACTTCCTATTGCTTCTCATGTTGCGTCTCAGGATGTTTCAATTATAGAAAAAGGACTTCTATTAATAGGTGCAGAGCGTAGCACTCCTAGCATTGGGCATTTTTATCCAGATTTATATACCTATGAGTTTGAGAAAGATGAATATATAAAAGATTTTGTTGCAGAGGTTAGTACTTGGTCAAAATTGGACCAGTTAGGAGCACAAAACTATATGCAAATATTTGGTGCTACTAGTTCCACTTTGATACCTAGGATATTGATTGGCTCATGGTTAATAATCGGCTCGATTCCATCACTCTTTTTGCAAGATTACATAGGAGGAGTTTTCTTGTGGCTATTTATATTGCCCGGGATGTTTTTATTTTTTAAAAAAAGGAGACGCATATTTTTACTTCTTGTTTGGCTTCCTATTTCTTTAGAAGTTGTAATTAGATATTTATTTTTGGCTCAAAGATCTCATCTAATGGATTATGCTTGGGTGCTTGTTATCTTTGCTGGCGTCGGGATTGTATCAATCACACAGAGGCTAACTTCTAATAAAAAGAATTCAATTCTTATAATTGCTTTGATAACTTTTATGGTTTCTATCCAGTGCATGCAGGCCAATCGTTCACAGATTGCTCGTTTTTATAACAAATCAAATACTTTAAATATATATGCTGCAACAAAAGCAATTGATTCACTTCCAGCGGATTCAATTGTTGCGTATCCATCTTCTATCAAAGAATATTTCTATTTAACTGATACAAGATCAATTATTTTTGCTCCTACAACTTTATACAGTCTACATAACAAAGATAGTTTAATTTTTGCTCTAAATAATTACGCAGTAACTCATGCAATTGGATACGAAGAATTACTGTCTAAACTTATAAATCAGCATGTAGATATTATTCCAATGCCAGAAGTTTCTGCTCCTGCCGCATCTTCTTTTGTTTCCTTGATTCTTCACTGGTTTAGATAGAACAAATTTTATTTGTTAGCTAAGTACACTTTTTTTAGATATCTCTTTAACGAAATATATTATAAAAAATACTGCAGATAGACTAATTAGGTGGTACAAAAATATGCTTACATATAATGCTCTAGTTTCTGTAAGGGCTCCTGCCAATATGAAAAACACTGAAATGCTAATTGCCATTCCAATTGAGTTAATGATTGCTGGAATCATTGATTTATTTTTTAGCCTAAAGATAGGAGTCATTATCACGTGAACGGCCAAGGATAGCTGCATTGCAGTTATAGCTAAGAATGGATATACAGCTATACCCATATTTTCACCATAAACGTAAGGCAAGAAAATAGGGACAAGAATCATCCCAGCAATTGTGATTGCTGTATGTATAAATACACTATGCATTGCTAGTTTTATTAAGGTTGATTTTAGTGATTTAATATCTTTCCCAGCGATACTAGGTATTACCGATCCAGCCATTCTACTAATGCTGCTTAGGGCAAAAGAAGTAGGCAACCCTGCTAATTTAAATGCGAGTCTGAATAGTCCAACAATAGATTCAGGAGCGCTTAAAGATAAGACAAAAAGAAATGCTGTTGGATATAAATTTCCAACATTTTTATCAACTGCAATCCATATTCCAGCTCTGTTGTATTTAAGTATTTGTTTCCAGTTTGGTTTGGCGAGTATTTCTTTTAATCTAGGCAATGGATATTTTGAATTGATCCATTTGTTTAGCCCAATCGAAACAATAAAAAATAAAATTGATATAGATAAAGAGCTATATAGGATTCCTGCGATTCCAAAGCCAAGCCATAGCAACAAGATTGCTAAAGACACCTGTAATACTATTTTTGTGTTTTCTAAAAATGCTAGAATCTTAATTTCACGAGTTATTTGTAGCAAAATGCTTACATAACTAAATCCAAATTCAAATATGGATGAGAAAAATACAAGCCGAGCGAGCTTACCAATATTATTATCTTTATAAATAATTCCAGAGATCGTTGGCATGAATAGGGCTAATATTAGTAAAAATATAGCTACTGCAATGCTTGTATATAAATAATATTGAGCTATTTGAGTCATCTCCCTTTTATTTTGTTGGCCATAGCTTCTTGAAAAGAATGTTGTAAGTGTTGCTTGCTGACCAAGGTTGGTTACGATTCCAAATATCCCAGCAAAAGCCATAACAATTGCATATTTTCCATATCCTCCTATGCCCAGTAAATTGATATACGCAATAGACGTAACCATTCCACAGGATATGCCAACGAACTTGCCAATTTGTAATGTGGCAGCGTCTTGAACAAAGCGAATGCGCAATAATTTCGATATAGATGAAATCATAGGATTATTGTATCAGGTTATATTCAATCATTTCTATCTATAAGTGCTGTAGATTGCTTTTTTGTGTGACAATGTAATACAAAAGCAATACAACGTAATACGTTGTAATACAAATGTAATACATTGTATTACAAATTGTTACTTAGAAATTTCTAAGTAAACATCTAAAACATCATTTGCCATCTTTTCTTTGCTGTGGCTTTTTGCCCACTGTTTGCACTCATTTGGATTAATTTTATTCTCGTTTAGAATCCAATTCATTCGCTCAGAAATAAGTTCCGCATTACTTGGGTCAACGCTGTATCCGGTTTTGCCTTCTAATATCGCCTCTGTAGCTCCACTGTCATTTGGTCCTATGCATGGAACTCCATATGAATTTGCTTCTAGATAAACTAGTCCAAATCCTTCAAATGTATTTGGTGTAGTTTTGGCAGGCATTAAATATAGGTCTGCATTTTTGTATAGATCAGAAAGCTCAGTACCAGATATCTGCCCTCGTATTTTAATATTATTTTCTAGCCCTAATTCGGACACTTTATCTTTAATATTTTTTGTAAATTTAGAGTCTTCGTATGGTGTTCCAACTATATGAAATATGAAGTTATTATTATATTTTGCTTTATATCTGGAGCAAGCATTAATGGCTTCTAGAATACCTTTACGTGGTTTCATACCTCCAACCAACAAAATAAGCTTTAAGCTATTAGCTTTAAGCTTTAGGTTTTCTCCTATTAAGGAATCAATATTATTTATTGAAATACCATTGTGTATCACAACAGCCTTATTTAAAAAAGCCTTAGCCACAGACTTATTTTCATATTTTTCTATTGCTTTTGATACTGCGTTTTTTGTGTAATTACTAACACAAATAATTCTTGTGCATCTTTTGTAATATTTTTTTGCAAAGAACCTAGATATGTTTTTTTCAAGTGGTCTAACCCCATAGCTTCCATGAGCAGTGATTAGGCACTTAGCTTTATATTTTTTAGGAAGTAATAATAAAAGAGGCGCGTAAGGCTCTACTGTGCAGTGAATAATGTCTGGGTTTTCCTCTCGTATTATTTTTCGTAGTTTTCTTTTTAATACAAACAGCCTTGGTGGAAATACTGCTGCACTGATCGGACTTGGTAATATTGAATGATTGGACTTCCCATTCTTACTTGTTACTAGAATCACTTTGTTTTTATTAGATAGCTCATCGTATAAATCGCGGCTATATGTACTCCATCCAGATTTGCCTTCTATGTCTTCACAAATTAGTAGAACTTTCATGTAATTAGAGAATAGCACGATAATGGTCTCTGTATTGTCCCAATGATCTTATATCAGTACACTTCTTTACATGCGACGCCTTCACCTAGTACTTGCCATAATTGCAATCATTATTACTGTACAAGCTTCTGCGATAGCTGGGCTTGGGTTGCTTATTTATCAATCAACTCCAAATAGTGTACTTGCGCGTGAAACATTTATTGGTCGTATACCTGGAGCTCTTGTTATGGTTAGGGCTGCAGATCGTGCGTTGAATATTTTTTATAGAGGAGAAAAGCCTGAAACCCCCCTTCCAAAGTATTCACTAAAGATAGATAAAGATGATTTGAAGGAGTTAAAACAGGCTTTGCCTACAGAGTTGCCATCTAAATGGTACGGGAACCTTTTCTTACAGGATGAAGATAAGTATTGGGCAAAGGCCATTTTCTCAGATTCAGATGGAGAGGAATATGAAGTGAAGGTTCGTGTAAGAGGAGATATATTTAATCATTGGGCATATAACAAGAAATCATGGAGAGTTAAATTCTCTAAAGAAAAATTATTTAATGGGATGAGAGAAATTAATTTTATTCTTCCAGAAGACAGGGGCTGGTTCATAGAGCCTTTAAATGTTTACCGAGCTGGAAAGTTTAACCTATTGCATCCACCAATCAGATTTGTAAGAGTTTCTGTAAATGGGAGTGGACCATTGCTTTATACAGAAATTGAGCATTGGACAAAGGAGATGCTAGAAAAGCAAAACAGGCCAGGGGATGTAAATATTTATAATACAGGTGGTGGTAATTCTGCTTTTCAGCAATGGGATCCTGCATTCGATCATCTTGAGTATTGGGATAAATATATAGAGGATCCATCTGGAGTAGAAAACTATGAGGAGGTAATGGAACTATTGTCTCTTTCGGAAGAAGGATCGCATTTGGATCCAGAATATGTAAATCGATTAGGGGCAATAATGGATATAGATAAAGTAATTGATTGGTATGTACTTAGTATGCTTGCTGGATCACGGCATGTTAGAGATTTTAATGTGAGATTATTTTATGACACCAGTAGAGGTTTATTTGAACCGATACCTTGGGATATAAATATGTATAACCCACGAACTGTATTAGCTCCCCCTGGAAATAAATTGTTGAATGAAATTTTTAGAGTTCCATCTTTAAGAGCTAGGGCACATAAAAGAGTTTGGAAGTATGTACAAGATGATTACCAAGTATCAGATGATCTAGATAAAGTAGATGAGTTACTTAATCAGATTGAACGTGCTGCATATAGGGATTCATTAAAAATCAATAGCAACCGGCAGGTTAAACATCAGTTAGAAGATCGAAAAAAACAGGTTAAATCCAATATTGAATGGCTAAAAGAGGAGTTAAACACATGTGAAGTATTGGTCTCTGAGGCTATACCTGAAACCTCTGAGCAGAATCGCGGTTTGTTGCTCTCTATGATATTTACTGTAAGGGGGATAGCAGATGCAGAGTTTAAAGAGATCCATTTACCAGACGAATTAGTGCCTCTCCTAAAGAGTGAAGATTTACGTCTTTGGAAAGACACAGGGAATGGTGTTTGGGGGGATGAAGATATTCCACTCTTCTTAAGACTAAGAGAGAACTTAGACAGCAGCAGTGGAAGCGTAGCGATGGTAGAAGGACTTAGCTCTCTTTTAGGTAGAGGAGATCCAGAATTAAATGAAAATGAACGGGTAGTTAGTGTTCCTCATGCTAAGCATACTTTTTTCCTTACTTCATCAACGAATATTCAAGTACCTAAAGAAAGATATCCTCTAAAAGTAGATATTAGAAACGCTATAACTGGTAATAAGGCAGACTTACTTGGTGAAATGATTGTGGACGAGCAAAAGTTTGAGCGTCTTGAAGAATCATATATTTCTAAAGAAGCTTTTTTGAATAAATATCCATTCTTTACGGCAGGCGAGCAAAACACAGTAATTTTAAATGGCATCCATAAGATTTCAGAAACTCTAATTATTCCATCAACGGTTCACCTAGTTATTCGTCCAGGTAGCACATTGCGTATGGGGGCAGGTGTTTCAATTTTCTCTTATGCTCCTGTAACAATGATCGGATACAAAGAAGCCCCAATTATAATTAGTGCAGAGAGGGAATCTGAGCCTTGGGGAGTTTTTGTAGTTGTGAATGCAAAAGATCCAAGTGCCTTACAATGGGTTGATATTTCTGATGGTAGTGAGGCAAGACTAAATGGTGTTTTGGTTACAGGAATGCTTTCATTCCAAAGTAGTCCTGTGACAATTGTAGATTCCGTTATTCGTAATGCTCACGGAGATGACGGATTAAACCTGAAGAATATTTATGTTGATGTAAATCGTGTTCGTTTCGAAAAAAATTCTGCAGATGGTTTAGATATTGATTTTGCGCTTTCTGGAAAAGTGGAAAATAGTTTGTTTATAGGAAACGGAAACGATGGTTTAGATATTTCTGGATCACCAATTGTTATTAAAAATATAGAAGTTGATGGTAGCGCAGATAAATGCATAAGTGTTGGGGAACAGAGCACTCCGCTTATTCATGATGCTACTTTAAAGAATTGTAAGTATGGATTAGCAGTTAAGGATGATTCTCACGCTAAGGTTGAGCGTGTTCTTTTTGAAAAGAATGACATTGCAATAAGCGCATATGTTAAGAAGATATTCTTCAAGCCTCCGTCTGTTTCTGTCACAGATAGTACTTTCCGTCGTAATAAAGAAAACACTGTCGCCTTAAGCGGGGCTATAATAGAAGTGGATTCGGTGAAATAAATGATAGGTAAATTAACTATTACCTTTAGATAGTGCTGCTATAATTTTTAACGATATGTTTCAAAAGACTGCATCTCGCCGTCGTGCCCCACTTCATTTTAGAAGGATTGAACTTAAATATTTAATCCCTGATCGGATTATTCCAATGTTTATTGATCGCATTAAGCCATACACACAGCCTGATCCGTTTTTAATTGAAGAAGGTAGAGGGAGGTTAGAATATCCGGTTTCATCGCTTTATTTTGATTCTATTGATCTGCATGCCTTACACGAGAAAGAGTCGGGATTGCTTTCTAGAAGGAAGGTAAGATTGCGTACGTACGAGGAGAGTTTCTCTGAAACCTCTTCTGCGTTCCTAGAAATAAAACGTAGACATGATTTTATAGTATCCAAGGATCGCCTTTCCTTAAGTATGGATAAAATAGATGAATCTTTGCCTATGTCTGAATTGCTAGATCATTTACTTAAAAATATAGAAGCATCCGAAGACGTAACTCACGAAGCAAACATGCTTAATAAATGGTTTAATTTGCAGCCAGCAACACTAATTTCTTATCATCGAATACCATTTGTTGGTATGCAGGATCGCCGTTTTAGAATAACAATAGATAGTAATATTGGATCCTCCTGGAAGCCACAATCTCTTTATGGCAAACCATTCCTCACTTCATGCCATCCCGGGTGGAGTGTATTAGAGCTTAAATCAAATCATGCTGTACCTTCATGGTTTCATGACACAATTCAAGATTTTCAACTTACACGCACTTCCCATTCTAAATATTCTATTGGTACACTCTCTTCAAGAGAGAGATTAGAATGGAAGAATTAATATTATATAATGATTTCTTTTCTATAAATCTTTATTCCATTACACTAAGTTTTGTATGCAGCCTGTAATTCCTGATCTTGGTTTGTCTCTTGGTTTTGACCCCATAGTTGCAATTATTGCTTTGGGAGGAAGTTTTGTTCTAGGAATGATTATTGCATGGGTATACAAGGCTACTCATAGAGGGCTTAGTTATTCTCAATCATTTCAGTTCGCTTTGGTGCTACTAACAATTTTAGGTTCAGTAATTATGATGATTGCTACCCAAAGCTTGTTTGCTGCGATTGGTCTGTTAGGAGCTTTCTCATTGATTAGATTTAGGACAGCAATAAAGGATCCAAAAGATATGGCTTATATATTATTAGTTCTTTCTGTTGGGTTAGCTATGGGGGCAAGCATGTTCATACTTGCTGTTATCACTACTGTTTTTGTTTGCTTTGTAATTCTTTTGCTCACATGGCTTGATTTTGGCATTACTTCTAAGCATGAATCTATAGTTCGTCTTATGTGTTTGTTAGAAGGAGATGGGTCTACCCAAATTGTTTCTAATATTGAATCTGTTCTAGAAAAATCATCCGATGGATTTAGAATGTTGAGTGCACATGCTCGTGGTGATCGAATGGAGCTAAGTTATGGTGTACAGCCAAAGAGAAAACAGGGTCCAGCTGATCTAATAAATACTCTTAGAAAAGAGAGGGGGGTAGAAAACGCAGAGGTTTTTGATGCAAAGCATCAGGTGGAGTTTTAAAAAGATATTGAGACATTAATAATATTTATAAGTTTTTTTGATATGTGTTCTGTATTCCATTTATATGATGGAGTACTCTGTTACAAGTGTCCCCTAAGAGAGCTTTAATTACAGGCATAACAGGCCAAGATGGTTCGTATCTTGCTGAGCTTTTATTAGATAAGGGTTACGAAGTTCATGGTTTAGTTAGAAGGGCTTCTACTTTTAATAGAGGGAGGATTGATCATTTATTTTCTGATCCATATGCACCAAATAAACCCATACGTTTGCATTATGGTGATCTGTGCGATTCCAATTCTTTGCTTAGGGTCCTAAAACTTTCTAAGCCAGATGAGGTTTATAATTTAGCTGCACAGAGCCATGTTGCTGTTAGTTTTGATATTCCAGAATATACAGGAGACAGCACAGGACTCGGTACAACGCGTTTACTGGAAGCATTGCGAACAAGTGGGCTAGAAAGCAAGTTCTACCAAGCAAGTTCAAGTGAATTATATGGAAAAATATTAGAAACTCCTCAAAACGAGCAAACTCCTTTCTATCCTAGGAGTCCATATGGATGCGCTAAGGCATATGCTTTTTATCTAACTCGTAATTACAGAGAGAGCTATAACATGTATGCAGTAAATGGAATTTTATTTAATCATGAGTCTCCTAGAAGGAGCGAAAACTTTGTTACTAGAAAAATTACATTGTCTCTTGCTCAAATACTTTCAGGGAAAATGGACAAGTTGTATCTAGGAAATCTAGATGCCAAAAGAGACTGGGGATATGCAAAAGAATACGTAGAGGGGATGTGGAGAATGTTGCAGCAAGAAAAGCCTGATGATTATGTATTAGCAACAGGAGAAACACACTCTGTGCGTGAATTTTTAGAGCTCTGTCTTAATTATGCAAATATCTCATTTGAAAAAAGGGGGGATGGAATAAACGAAGAATATATTAATACTAAAACAGGCAAAACAATCGTTGCTATCGATGAGAGGTACTATAGAGCTGCAGAAGTAGATATATTGCTTGGAGACGCTTCTAAAGCAAAAAATGAGCTTGGATGGGAACCTAAAACCATGGTTTCTGACCTTGCTAAGCTTATGATTGAATCTGATTTTGCAGAAATGGGAGTTTCTTTATAGGGCTTTGTACTTAAGTCCTATTTCTTCGATTGCCTTTTTATCTAATACAGATTTTAGATCGTAAATTAGTCCATCCTTTTTGCAATAACCTATTATTTTTTTGGCATTGTCTTCCAAATAAACATTATGAGGAACGAGTAGTGCTACTACATCGTATTTTTCATCCATATTTTTTGCAGGATGGAATCCTATTTTTTCAATTTCATCTTCTTTTACATATGGGTCATTAACAGAAACAGTGTGTCCCATATTTTTTAGTTCACGAATTACGTCTCCAGATTTTGAATTACGTGTATCTGGAACATTTTCTTTAAAAGTTATTCCCAAAACTAATATGTTTTTAGGTGATTTAACCAAACTTTCTTCAATTTGATTCGCAACAAACGCACCCATGCCGTCGTTTGTTGATCTGCCTGCTGTTATTACTTTTGTTTCCTTGCCAAGTTGATTGGCTTTTTCTACTAAATAATATGGGTCTACTCCTATGCAATGCCCACCAACTAGACCAGGAGTAAATGGCAAAAAATTCCACTTAGTTTTAGCAGCCTCAAGTACATCTTTCGTTTCTATTCCAATCGCACTGCATAGCATAGCTATCTCGTTAACAAATGCTATATTTAGGTCTCTTTGCGCATTTTCTATAGCTTTTGCCATCTCTGCTACCTTAATACTAGATGCTCTGTGAATTCCTACCTCCACAAATGATTCATAAAATTCACAAAGTGTATTTGTAGTTTTTTTATCCTGACCAGCTACAACTTTTATAATATTACTAACAGTATGTTTTTTGTCCCCTGGATTAACTCTTTCTGGGGAATAGCCTAAGTAAAAATCTGTACCACAAATTAGTCCTGATTCTTCTTCTAATATTTTTCCACAAACATCTTCTGTAACCCCAGGGTATACAGTTGATTCATATACAACAATTGATCCTTCTTTTAGATTATTTCCAACTGTTTTTGTAGCCTCCCTTAACATAGATAGATCTGGCTTATGATTGCTGTCTACTGGGGTAGGGATTGCAAGAATCACAATATTCGCCTCTTTTATTTTGTTTGTGTCTTGCGTGAAATCAATACTAACTTCTTTTAGCTGCTCATTAGATATTTCTCCAGTTTTGTCACTTCCATCTTTTAATTCATTAATTCTTTTACTGTTTATATCATATCCAATTACAGTGTGCTCTGCGGCAGATGCCGCGTGAGCAAGAGGCAAGCCAACGTATCCAAGTCCAATAATACAAACAGTATGTTGTTTCATGGTTTAAAGGGTATAGAAGAGTGTGGTAGATGTGAATATTCATATCGAAAAATAGTCTGATATTTTAAATTTTATTGATCTATCTGTTCTTATAAAGGATTATGGTTTTATTATGAATATTTTTAAATCATCATGGACGGTTGTATTTCTTTTAATGTTGTTTATTTTATTAACTTTTACTCAAACGTCACCATTTCCTTTAGATGATCATTATTTGTATCAAAGATTCGTAGAAACTTTGGCAAGTGGTCGTCTTGATTTAAGTATTCATGGTTTTCATGGCTCAGATTTTTTTGCAACTATCTGGTATCTTATACATAAATCATCGATTGCGCAGATTGAGTTTCAGATCTTTTCTGCAATTCTTTTGCCATTTTTTGCATTTCTTGCAGGACGCACTTTGTATAAGAAAGACTCTCTTGCACTGATATTCACAATTGTTCTTTCCATGATGCCATTTCTTCTTTTTGTCTCTCTTCGTGGGTGGACTGGTCCTGCATACTGGAATTTGATGTTGTTAAGCATTGCAGCTTCTCGCAGATATCCTTGGATTTCTGCTTTCTTCCTTTCTTTCGCAATCCTTACAAAGCCATTTGCAGTAGCTCTAATTCCTCTTATTTTTGTTCTTCAGTCAAAAAAAATAAAAATATCTTCACGCATTGCCCCTTTTTTATTAATTGGTGTTATTTGTTTTGCTTATGTAGCAATTCAATATTTTCAAGTTGGTCATATTCTTGTTGGAGCGCATCTAGATATAGATCATAGATCTGTTTGGCAAGGGCCAAGTAGGATTCTATTAAACATTGCACATATACCACAGATTATTTTTTCTATTCATAATTACTATTTCCCAGATCCTTCTCTTACAGGGGCGGGTAATTTGATGCATACAACTCCTTTGCTTATTTTTTTGGGATTATTATCTCTATTTTCAACACCTAAAACAGAGTGGAGATATATACAGCGGGCATTGATATTTGGAGTGATTATTGGGTTTGGATTGAATGTCTTGCTTGATCATATGGATCATTATTATATGGCTACTGGTATTTTATGCATATTGATTGCATCAATTCCTGAACTTATGAGAAGGAAAATATGGATACCTTTGGTATTGGCTACATTACATTTTCAATGGTTTTATTTTTATTTGGAGTTTCGTCATATCTTTTCATTAGAACAAAGTTTTTTTATGGTTCCGTTATTGGTTGATTCCCTATTTTTGATTATTTGTATAAAGAATAGAAGGATTGTTTATGATACACTGCGCTTAATTTGGTAACTCTATTACTGAGAGTTATTTTTCCTCATTATTTAATGAAACACTGGTTTTTCGGACCTGTTACATCGGATCGTATTCAGTTCCTACGTTATGTATTTGTAGGGGGTTCCTCAGCAGTTGTTAACATGGTGTCTTATGGTTTATTCACCGAGGCATTAGGTATCCACTATTTGATTGCAGCTTTTTTTGGGTATTCTCTTGGATTTTGTTGGAATTATCTTATAAGTATTTTGTGGGTTTTTAAAAGCCGTCACAGTCGTACAAAAGAGGTGGTTATGGTTATTATTATTACAATAGGTGGTCTGCTTTGGACTGAGCTATTGCTTTATCTTTTTGTTGAGTATGCCCATTTGCATCATATTGTTTCCATGTTTATTACATTGTGGATTGTTCTTGTTTGGAACTTTGGAATGCGCAAACGTTTTGTTTTTCATTAATATGACGAAGATCATGATCATAACAGGTGTACTTCGACTATACTCAGGACACCTATTATTTAAATCCTTTTATAAGATATGAGTAAAAAAATTGCGATCATAGCCGGTGCAGGGCCAGCAGGACTTACTGCTGCCTATGAATTACTTAAGAGGACAGATATAACTCCGATTGTTTTTGAAGAAACCGATATGATTGGAGGTATTGCTCAAACTTATAATTATAAAGGCAATAGAATAGATATTGGAGGGCATAGATTTTTTAGCAAGAGCGATAGAGTGATGAATTGGTGGTTTAATATATTGCCTCCGCAAGGTGGGCCATCTGCAGATACAGAAGAAAAACAACATGAAATAGACTATGCAACTGAAGTAGTTATGGAATATCTGTGCCCAGAATGTTTGGGCTGTGATGCCAAAGATGGAAAAATAACAAAATCAGCTCCAGATCCAGAGAAAGAGGATGATGTAATGTTGCAAAGACCTAGGGTATCTAGGATTTTTTATCGTAGAAGTTTTTTCCCATATCCAATTGGGATAACGCTTTCTGTTGCAGCACGACTTGGATGGATAAATACATTCCTTATTGGGCTCAGCTATATTAAATCTCAAATTCTTAAAGAAAAAGATGAGACATATTTAGACGCGTTCTTTAGGAATCGTTTTGGTACTCGTTTATATAATACATTTTTTAGAGACTATACAGAGAAGGTTTGGGGAGTCCCATGTAGTGAAATAAAGGCGGACTGGGGCGCGCAGCGCATTAAAGGTCTATCTTTAAGGCGAGCAGTATCACATGCTGTTAGAGACCTATTTAGTAGCGATTTTTCTAAAGAACAAAAAGAAAGAGAAACCAGCTTAATTACTCGATTTTATTATCCTAAGTTTGGACCAGGGCAAATGTGGGAGACTGTTGCAGATCAAATTAATAAATGTGGAGGAGAGGTTAAAATGAATAGAAGAGTTTCCTCTGTTAATTGGTCAGATGCAGATTCTAAACCCAGAATTACCTCTGTAATTATAGAAAATACAAAAACAGGTGAGTGTGAAGAAATGCAGTGTGATTATTTCTTTTCGACAATGCCTATAAAAAATCTAGTTTCACAGATGAATCCATTACCTCCAGATACAATAAAATCAGTATCAGAAGGATTAGTTTATAGAGATTTCCTTACTGTTGGTCTTTTGCTTAAAAACTTAACTGTAAAAACAAAAGGTAAAAAGCCATCGCAAGATGTTCCTGATAATTGGATTTATGTTCAAGAGAGAGATGTAATAGTTGGGAGAATTCAGATTTTTAACAATTGGAGTCCTTATCTAGTTAAAGATTTCAAAAATACAACTTGGATAGGATTAGAATATTTTGTAGACGAGGGTGATGATCTTTGGATAAAAGCAGATAAAGACATGATTGATCTAGGAATAGAGGAGATGGAAAGAATTGGGTTTATTAAAAAGGAGGATATAATCGATTCTTGTGTTTTGCGCATGCCAAAGGCGTATCCTGCATATTTTGGAACTTATGACAAACTAGATGAAATACGCGATTTTACGTTACAAATTCCAAATCTTTTCTTGATTGGCCGTAATGGAATGCATAGATACAACAATCAAGATCACAGCATGCTTACTGCAATGACTGCAGTTGATAATTTATGTGCTGGCAAAAATGACCACAGCAATATTTGGAATGTAAATGCAGAGAACGAATATCACGAAGAGAAATAATTACTGTACCACTCTACTGATTTTTCTAGTCCTTCATCTAATGGAGTTTTTGGGCTAAATCCTAATTTCTTTTCTGCTTTGGTTGTATCTGCTATGTATTTAATTACTTCTCCTGTACGTGGCTGCTCAATAGAAATCTTAGAAGAGCTTTGTGTTAGTTCTATCATCTTTTCTGCAACATGCAAAATACTAGATCCTTCTCCGTATGCGATATTGTAGGTATCATTTTTTGCTTGATCCCATTTTTCTATTCCAAGCAATATCCCCTCTACACAATCATCAATATACGTGAAATCTAGATATTTCTTTTCTCCAAATACATGTAGTAATTCATTATTTTTTACTTGTTTGAAAAATAGAGGTATTAAACGAACAGAATCGTCGTACATGCCATAAACATTGCTGAATCTGTAAATAATAGTTTCTATGTCATAACAGCGCTTGTAGCTCTCTGTAAATGCTTCTCCGGCTATCTTGCTAGCAGTGTATGGGCTTTCGCAATGAGCAAAGTTTGCTTTATCTTCGGAATATTTATCTTCTTCTATTTTAATATTCCCGTATGTCTCTCTGGATGAGGCAAACATGAATTTTTTAATTCCATTTTTCCTAACGTATTCAAGTGTGTTGTATGTGGAATGTGCATTATCAAATGCACGATCAGGGTTTTCTACCAATTCGTAAACTCTGGCGTTTGCTGCCAAATGAATTACTAGATCAATATCAGTTGGTAAAACTTTTAAAGCTTGCGAATCACGAAGGTCACAATCTATTCGGATTTGTTCTACTTCTGTATTCCATTTGCATGGTTCCCAGTCTGCACCAACAACCTCTTGCCCTTGTGATAATAGTTTTTCACAGAGCCTTGTTCCTATTGTGCCAGAGCATCCTGTAACGAGAATTTTCATATTATCCATATAGTATCAGAACTTTTATGCATTAATTCTTAATTCTGCGTAATATTTTTCTTCTTTGTTTGAGATGTTTGGTTCATACTTACGTTAATGCTTTCTTTAATACTTCCAACTTACAACGAGGCTGACAACATTTTGGAAATGATTCCTATTTTAAGAGACACTCTTTCAGAGATTGAATATGAAATAATAATAGTTGATGACAATTCTCCTGATGGGACTTGGAAGGTTGCACAGGAACTATCTAAAGATATGGATAACGTACATGTTTTAAGACGTGTAGATAGAAGAGGTCTCTCTTCTGCAGTTATTGATGGATTTTTAGTGGCTAAAGGAGATGTGCTTTCTGTAATGGATGCAGATGGTCAACATGACCATACAATTTTGCCAGAGATATATTCATCTGTTTTAGATAATAAGGGTGTTGCAATAGGATCAAGATATATAGAGGGTGGAAGCGTTGGAGAATGGGATGAGCGTCGTTTTTTGATGAGTCGTATCGCTACTAAATTGGCAAAAAAACTATGTGCAGTTTCTGTTAAAGATCCTATGAGTGGATTTTTTGCAGTTCATAGATCAGTTTTCGAAAAAGCACTTCCAAAACTTAACCCAAAGGGATTCAAAATCTTGTTAGATATTTTGGTCCATGTACCAAAGCAGACAGAGGCAAAGGAAATTCCATTTACATTCTCTGTAAGGCATCACGGTGAAAGTAAGCTTTCTTGGAAGGTCCAAATTGAGTTTTTAGAATATTTATATGATGTAACTATTGGGAAAATAATTCCATTAGTATTTGTAAAATACTGTCTTGTAGGTTCGTTGGGTGTAATAGTTCATGTTGCTGCGTTTACAGCTATCTCTATGGCCTTTAAAAATGGTTCGGATCTTACATTTAGTGGATTTTCTTTTTCTGTAATTGGCGCAACAGAAACAGCAATTCTGTTTAATTTTTGGTTAAATAATATTTGGACATTCTCTAATTCTAGATTGCGTGGGATTTCTATATTTACTGGATTGCTTAAATTTAACGGCGCTTGCCTATTCGGGGCGTTGGCTAATTATGCAGTCAGTGCATTTTTATTCTCAAATGGATTCCCAGAACTTGCTAGCGTAATAGTTGGTGCGTTTACAGGTGTTATATGGAACTATACTATGAATAGAATGTTTACTTGGAAACAATAAATAATTATTCTTACTCCAAGACAAGGATGTCGAAGGTCTAAAGGTCAAAGGTCGAATGATTTTTAGACTTTCGACTTTCGACTTTTGACCGTTAATCAGTGAAACAGTTATCATATGTTTATGAGCTGGATTCAGAAATATCAATGGCAGGCACTATGGATGATTTTTGGAGTAATAACTTCTGTATTACTGGTAACTATTTGGTCTATATATCCCATTTATATCTCTGCTCAGATTCGTAACGACGTAAAAGCTAGAATAATAGAGAGATCAGATTATTATGGTTTACCAATCTCTGATTTTTCAGCTGCATTTGTAAGAAAAGATGAATTTCGTATTTGTAGAAGGATTCACCAGAAAGGTTTGGATAACATGGTTTGTGATGAGTTTTACTCCGTAAATGAAGATCAATGAAAGCTAAGCACTTAATTTCTGGCCTTATGTTTCAATTGTATGCATTGCTACTTGTTGTAGTTCAACTTTCATATGGAGTTAGAACAGACGAAGCGAAGTATCTTTTAAATATTCCGTATCCTCATCCTCCATTATTAAGATGGATAATGAGCCAAACTGAATTTTTATCTTTTCAAGAAGTATTTTGGAGAATTATAATCGCAACAATCGTAATACAGTCAGTTTGGATTGTGAGGGACATGGCAAGAGGCTTATTAAGTGGACAAAGGAAATTTATAATGCTCTATTGGTTACTTTCTGCAGCAGTATTGTTGCAAGCAGGAACTATAATGATGGCTCCAATTACCGCGATTCAAGGACTAATATTCCTTTGGTTGCTCACCAGACCAAATATTGTTAATCGCTTTCCTGCAATTGTTTCATTATTCTGGTTAATTAGTTTATTTACTGCGTATCAAGCAGCGCTTTATGTGCCGATTGTTTTTATTCTATTTTTTAGATCGGATATTTCTAAAAGCAAAAAATATATTTGCGTGGGTCTTCCATTATTACTCCTATCTGTTTATACAATTACAAATCCGCTTGTAGTCGTAAGCATGTTTTCTGCTGGATCGCAGAATACGTCTTTGCCTGCTAGCCAAAAGCTTGAATATTTATTCTTACTTTGGGCAGTGGGGGGAAGTGTTGTTTTAAGCGCACTTGGCACAGTTGGGATGATAGTAAAAAAGAGGTGGGATTTGCTTTTCAGCATGCTCCTTGTTTGTATTTATGTATTGCTGTCATTTCGAATGTATTATGCGATTTTGTTTACTCCACTTTTCATCGCAGGAGCGTTGTCTACTCCTCGGCTGCTTTGTAGCTGTAAATCTAGGATTTTCTTAATTGCATTTGTAGCACTTGGAATGTATTTGCAATATGGGCCAAGTGTGGAACCGTCTGCTGCTCGAGTTGTTTCGTCTTATATAAATGGGATTGATGGAACGGTATTAATTAATGGAAGTTATGGTCATGAATGGCAGTATGAATTAAGGCAGCCAGTTCGATCTTATAAAGAAAAACTTATAGAAGATGCATCTATAATCGTATGCTTAGAAGAATGTGAAGAGATAGAAGGATTTTCTGTTTTAATAGAAGAGCCATTTGTAGTACTTGAAAAGCTTTGAGCTTTAAGACTTAAGCTTTGAGCAATCAAATAAATCATAGTTACTTATTTGTTCCTAAATATTTTTTACTTAAAGCTAACCGCTTATAGCTTAAAGCTGGTGATATTCCTTATACCACTCAACGAATTTTGGTATTCCTTCATTTATATGTGTTTTTGGAGCGTATCCTAGCATTTCACGTGCTTTGCTAATGTCTGCAGAGGTTTGAACTACATCACCTTGCTGCATTGGCAGGAATTCTTTCTTTCCTTCTTTGCCAAATGCTTTTTCTACAGTGCTTATGTAATCCATCAATTCTTCTGTTTTGCCTCCTCCTAAATTGAAAACTTCACACGGATAGTTCTTATCAATCGATGCGATTATTCCAGAGACAATATCATCTACATATGTGAAATCACGTCTCATTTTTCCTTGTCCAAATACCTGCATTGGTTGACCTCTAGCAATCCAATTAGTGAAAAGATACAGAGCCATGTCTGGTCTGCCGAGTGGTCCGTAAACCGTAAAGAATCTAAGCCCAGTTACATGTAGACCAAACAAATTGTTATATACGCTTGCTTGTAATTCATTAGCCTTTTTTGTCATTCCATATAAAGAGACTTGATGATCTGTATTTTGATCTTCTTGAAAAAGTGTCTCTGTTGCATCCCCATAAACAGAGCTAGAACTAGCGTAGATCATTCCTCCAATTTTATATTTCTTACATAGTTCAAGTACGTTTTGTGTCCCCCCAATATTGTCTTTAATAAACTCATCTGGATGTTCAATAGAATGACGAACTCCTGCTTGCGCAGCCAAGTGGCAAACTCTAGTTTGAGCTAGATCACCAACTGCGAGTAATTTGAAAGCTTCCTCTAGTTTATTCATGTCTTTTATATCTCCTCTAATTAGAGTGAAATTTTCATATTTTTTAAGAATCTTAGTTCGTAACTCTTTTAGCTTTGGATCGTAATACTTATTAAAATTATCTAATCCAATTACGTTATCTCCACGATCAAGTAGTGCCTTGGCTGTGTGAAACCCAATAAATCCTGCCGATCCTGTTAGTAGGATGTTCATGATTTGGTTGATGTACTAACTCCTATACCAATGTATTTAAGACCTGCATTTTTGGCCTCCTGTGCATCGTAAATATTTCTTCCATCAAATAGATGTTTCCCCTTCATTGTATTGCTTAATTCCTCCATATTTACACCTCTAAATACGTCCCATTCAGTTAGCAGAACTACTGTATTTGCATCTTTAGCTGCTTCCATAGGGGATGAAACATACTGAATATTTGGATGAAGTGCTTTTGCATTATCCATAGCTATTGGATCAAATGCTTTTACTGTGTGTCCTGCTTTTTCTAGCGCAATAATTAGATCAGATGCTGGGGCTTCCCGCATATCATCTGTTTTTGGTTTAAAACTGAGCCCCCAAAGTCCTACAGTTGCTTTCTCTGGGAGTATATCTAGTACTTTTTTAAAGAAACGATCTCTTTGATGCTGATTTACCTCATAAGTAGACTGAACTATTGGTAGAGGTATGCCTGTTTCTTTACTTAGTGCAATTAGTGCTTTTACATCTTTAGGGAAACAACTACCTCCATACCCAATACCTGCATGCAAGAAACGTGGTCCTATGCGATCGTCTAGACCCATTCCTTTTGCAACATTGCGCACATTTGCTCCAGTGTGTTCACAAAGCTCAGAGAGCATGTTTATAAAAGAAATTTTAGTAGCCAAGAACGCATTGCTTGCGTACTTCACAATCTCTGCACTTTCTCTGTCCATGTGTACCATTGGCTTACCAACTCTGGTTAACGGTTGATATAGCTCATCTATAATTTCTTTTGACCAGTCGTCTCCGTTAATTCCAACTACTATTCTGTCTGGCTGTAATGTGTCCATTACAGCAGAGCCTTCTCGTAGGAACTCGGGATTAGATACAACAGGGATATGGTGTGTTACACCTCTCTCTTTTAAGGTATCTGAAATTAATTTTTGACACTTTTTACCTGTACCAACTGGCACAGTAGATTTATTTACAAATACCAAATCGTGATCTGCATATTTTGCTACCGTCTGGGCAACTATAAATACTGCTTTTAAGTCTGCAGAAAAATCTTCATTAGGCGGGGTGGCAACAGCACTAAATACAACAGTGCTTGTTGGGAGTGCTTCCTTTAGATCTGTAGTGAAAGATAACCTTCCACTTTTCAAATTTCTTTCTAATACTTCCTCTAGCCCTGGTTCATAAATAATACATTCTCCATTTTTTAGCTTTTTAACCTTATCTTCGTCTATATCTACACCAATAACAGTGTGCCCCAGCTCTGCAAAACAAGCCGCAGAAACAAGGCCTACATACCCGGTACCAATTACTGAGAGATTCATTAAGACTAGTCTAGAGATTGGAAATAAAGATGTCACCTAAATAGCTTTGAGCTTTAAGCTTTGAGCTTTAAGCTGTTTACATGATTGGAATGTCTTATAAGAAGTTACAAATTTGGGTTAAATCTATGGATTTGGCTAAAAAGACGTATTCAGTGACAAAACTTTTTCCAACAGAAGAACAATATGGACTTATATCTCAAATGAGGAGATGTTCCGTTTCTATTCCTTCAAATATTGCCGAAGGAAGTCAAAGATCTTCTGATAAGGAATTTTCTAATTTTATATTAATTTCTCGTGGATCTTTAGCTGAGCTGGAAACACAAATATTACTTTCCTATGAGTTTGAATACATTTCTTCTGAGCAACGAGATGAATTAGTAAAATTAACTGAAGAAATTGGTCGTATGTTGCACTCTTTTTACTCAAAGCTTAAAGCTTAAAGCTCATGTCTTTTCCCAGCTCATAACTCATAACTTTACATATGGCTACAACAAAACTCCTTATCACAGGTTCAATCGCTTACGATTTGCTCCTAAATTACGATGGATCATTTACAGATGGTATAGATCCATCCTCTTTAGATTCTATGTCTTTGGCATTTGTTACACCTCATTTCGAGAGGCATTACGGAGGTACCGGTTCAAATATTGCATATAATTTACAATTATTAGGAGGAGATCCAATTCTTGTATCTAGCGTTGGTGACGATGGGGATGAATATCTTTCTTTGTTATCTAATAAAGGAATAGATGTTTCATATATTGATCGTGTTACAGGCAAAATGACTGCAACGGCAATCTTGGCAACAGATACAAGTGAACGCCATATAATATTCTTTCATCCTGGTGCAGATGCAGCTGGTAAATGGCCAGATCTTTCTAGTCAAAAAGAAGACATTTCTTATGCGATTGTTTCCCCTAGGGATGCATCACTTATGATGAAAGCTATAGATTGGTGTTGCGAAAACGAAATCCCAGTAATATTTGATCCAGGGCAACAATTACTTTCATTTGGAGACGATGAACTTAAACGAGGCATAGATAATTGCAATGCGTTGATAGTTAATTCTTATGAGTGGAACTCTATTGCAGATAGGTTAAATACTTCTGAGCAAGATATTATTGATCAGTTAGATTTTTTGGTTATTACAATGGGAGAAGATGGCTTGAGAATAATTACCAAAGAAGAAGAAATTAAAATACCAGCCTGCAAAGCAGGCTCAGTAATTAATCCAACTGGTGCAGGGGATGCCCTTCGCTCAGGATTGCTGTTTGGACTAGATTCTGGATGGTCATTTAAAGATATAGGCAGGCTAGGCGCAGCAATGGGGTCTTTTGCTGTTGAACAACGTGGAACTCTCCTTAAAAATTTAGATATTGATGCCCTAAAAAGCAGAGCTAAATCAGCATACGGAGAAGAGTTGCCTAAATGGTAGTATTTGATTTCCTTACTTCTTTGTCGCATATAGGCAAAACAGTCGGTACACTTCATTTCGAAATTTCCTTATAATTTTATGTCATCAATCAAAGATCCATCTCTTGCCGAGCAAGGCAGACTTAATTTAGAAATTGCAGAAAAGCGAATGGGAGCATTATGCAAAGTTCGTGATTATTTTGCAGAAGAAAAACCACTAGAAGGCCTAACCATTGGTATGGCTTTGCATGTAACTAAAGAAACAGGAATCTTAGTTCGTACGCTTGTTGCAGGTGGCGCAAAGGTTGCAATTACAGGTTGTAATCCACTTAGTACACAAGACGACATAGCTGCAGCCCTTGCAGAAGAAGAGGGTGTAAGTGTTTGGGCATACAAAGGGGAAACAACAGAGGATTACTACACATACTTAAACGAAGTAGCTGCTACCAAACCTCAAATTACTATTGATGATGGTTGTGATCTGGTTACTTTGATACACCAAAAATATCCTGAACAATTAGAGGGAATAATTGGAGGATGCGAAGAAACAACAACAGGAATTATCCGCCTACATGCAATGAAAAAAGATGGAGCACTAAAAATTCCTATGATTGCTGTAAACGATAATAAGACAAAGCATCTAATGGATAACTATTATGGAACGGGGCAATCTACATTTGATGGAATACTGCGTTCTACAAATATATTAGTTGCAGGTACTACAGTTGTAGTAGTTGGCTATGGTAGTTGTGGTAAAGGTGTTGCAATGAGAGCTAAAGGACTTGGAGCAAATGTAATTGTTACAGAGGTTGATTCATTCTGTGCATTGCAAGCTGCAATGGATGGTAACCGTGTAATGAAGATGGAAGATGCAGCTAAACTAGGAAATATTTTTGTAACAGTAACTGGAAACAAGCATGTGATTAGAACAGAG
This sequence comes from Candidatus Peregrinibacteria bacterium, assembly GCA_018648865.1. Lineage (GTDB taxonomy): Bacteria > Patescibacteriota > Gracilibacteria > Peribacterales > Peribacteraceae > JABGQH01. Next base: position 145,291 of record JABGQH010000013.1, on the reverse strand, counting down.
CACATAGAGCAAATGAAAGATGGAACAGTTCTAGCTAACTCTGGTCACTTTGATAACGAGATAGCGATAGCTGAGCTAGATGAAGTAAGCACCAGCAAGCGTCGTGTTCGCCATTACCTAGATGAGTATTCCCTAAAGAATGGAAGAGTTATATATGTCGCGGGCGAAGGACGTTTAGTTAACTTGGCTTCTGCAGAAGGACACCCAAGTGAAGTAATGAGTTTGAGTTTTTGTGGACAAGCTTTGGCTTGTGAGTTCTTGGCAAAGAATAGAGGTAAGTTAGAAAACGATGTTATTACTCTACCACCAGAGATAGACGATGCTATTGCAACTCTTCAATTAGAAGCTATGGGTCTAGATATAGATGAGCTTACAGATGAGCAAAAAGAGTATCTAGCAAGCTGGGAAGAGGGAACCTGATTTACCAGTAAAACAGCGTGCCAAGCGAAGTCCAAAGGACGAAGTTTGGTGAAGCAGTTTAAATAGCTTTAAGACTTAAGCTTTGAGCTATAAGAATAAGATTAAGCGTATTTCAAAAAGTTATTTGGATTTCGTCTCCCTCTCCCGTGGGGAGAGGGTTGGGGAGAGGGGGTTATATAGAATAATAATTTAGCAGTTACCGTATAGTTTTGAGGTACCACACCAACTCATCAATTAATTGATTAATTGATGAATCCAGTGAGTAAATTTTATGAAGAATATTGCTACTTGACTTAACTTAAATAAGTTATACTATTTACTTTAATAAGTTTGTTCTATTGTAATAATTGACTCTGCTTAGCGCAGTGATAGTATTTGTATCGATAAATCAGTACATACGTTTTGCTCCTTAAAAACATAGATTATGTACAGAGTAACCTGCTTTTAAGTGGGTAGCGGTCTGCAGGCCGCTAGGTTAATTGGAACTCAATTTGGGTTTCGAAATTTTTTTAGGAGGGCCTATTATGGCCAATGAGCAGAAGAATCGTGGACACGGTCATGGAAAGCGTGGGAAAAGAAATCGAGGTAATGTTCAAAAAGGAAAAGCCTCAAATTCTCACAACAAGGACCGCTGATTCACAGCCTTCCTAATTCGGTCGCCTCCCTACTTTATGTAGTGGAGGCGGCCAAATCTTAAAAAACTAGCAGATTATTCTGTATTAAAAATACGTGGTGTTTATAGGTTATTTTATAGGCCTTTTTTTAGGCTATTTTCTTTTCCATGGTCGCCATGGTTCCTTCTTTTTCTTTTCAGGATCTTTTCTTTTTTCTACTGGAACTGGCTCCCCAAAACTAGATGCGGCCAGTATCTCATAGGTTTTACCCCTGCGTTGCAATAGTAACTGATTAACAGTTAGAGGTTCTTCTCCTTCTATTCTAATCTCTGCTATTCCTTCTATGTGATATGGGGTTGGTGTACTTTCAGCTAATTTGTCTAAAACAGCTTTTCTAATTGCGTTAGTTCTATTTATTATAAATCTTTCTGACCCGCGAGTTGCTTCTATGATGAGTCTAGGGTTTCTATTGCCGTTTATTTTATCGTCTGGTGTTCTATTTTCTTCAGGATTTGGCATATGCGCACCATACTATTTTATTTATGTGTGTAAAGGGTTAGATTGGCTTATTAAGTGGTGGTTGAGTTTGTTTTGTAGATATAAATTAGAATTTAACAACTTTTTATAAAAGTAAGTACCCCTACGTCCCGCATTCGCGGGACTTCGGAGCACACAGTATTTTCGGATTCACTCTACGTGCTTCGCACTTGAGTTAATCTCGAATTCAACTGTAGCGGAGCCATGTAACCACAAAGCAGTGCAAAGCACGCTTTGTGGCAAGTGAGCGAACAGCGTGAGCTCTACTAATTATTTATATGCGGAGCCATGTAGTAAGAGCTCTTTTTGTTATTAGTGTAGTTGTGTGGCGGTGCCATGTAGTGAGCGAACAGCGTGAGCTCTACTACATGGCGGAGAGGGAGGGATTTGAACCCTCGAAACCCTTGCAGGTTTACTCGCTTTCCAAGCGAGCGCACTAGACCACTATGCGACCTCTCCTTGATGGGAACAGAGCGTATCACAACTTTTTGTTATTTTGCTTAAGATTTTGCAATTATTTTTTGCAGCTTCCACAGTGTCCTGTAGCCCAGCATAGGCTTTTTGCCCATAATGCTATATTTAGAGCTAAGGCTATTAATGACAAGGATGAGCTAGAGCTACCAAAAACCATACCTCTTATTCCAAAATGAGCAGTATATGCTCCCTTTAAGGCTACAAGCGTTGAAAGGAATAAGATTGTACAAATGGTCCAGGCTACAATATCTATTACCATTGTTCCTTTTTGCTTTTTAGACATGTGTTATTGGGGAATGTTTAAAAATACTTTCTCAAATTGTATCACAAAGAGAGTCTTTTTATTATTTTTTGAAAAAACAGAAGGATTTTCTGCTTTGTTTCTGTATCCTATCCGATATGAGAATATCGCACCTATGGCTACAAGACTTTGTAACATTTAAAGATAACGATCCACAAAAGATTGCTACCGAAATAACTGCGCATACTGCAGAGGTAGAAGAGGTGGAAGAGCAAGGAGCAATGCTAGATAAATGTTGCGTGGGAAAAATAATTTCTATGCAGAAACATCCTAACGCAGATCGCCTTACTCTTTGTAATGTTAAAACTGATCAAGGTGAAAAGAGGATTGTATGTGGAGGCAGTAATTTACGAGAAGGAATGAATGTTGCATTGGCTCACATTGGTGCCAGAGTTTTATGGCACGGAGAAGATATGATGACTTTGGAACCAGTTAAGATTAGGGGTGAACAAAGTGAGGGAATGATTTGTGCTGCAGAAGAGCTAGGTCTTGCAAAGCTTTTCCCAGATGCAGTAGGAGACAAAGTAATTGATTTAGGAGATTCCAAAAAAGGTATCGGTGATCCTCTTAAAGATTACTTAGGTTTAAAAGACACAGTATTACATATAGATAATCACAGCATCGCTCATCGTTCTGATCTGTTTTCTCATGTTGGATTCGCACGCGAATGTGTTGCGATGGGGATCGCAAGTTGGAAGAAAGAACCTAAATATTCTTCTCCTAAATTTGCTAAAGACCCTTTGCCTTTCAAAATTAAAAATGAGGATAAAAAACTAGTCCCAAGGTACATGGCATGTCTTATAGAAATTGATGATATAGGTGTGACTCCTGAATTCATGAAGGCTCGTTTAGCTTCTGCTGACTGGCGATCTATTAATCTACCTGTTGATATTACTAACTTTGTATCTACAGAGGTTGGTATGCCTCTACATAGTTTTGATGCAGATGATATAAAAGGAGACATCCATATGAGAGCTGCAAAGAAAGGAGAAAAAATAGTTACATTAGACGAGATTGAAAGAGAGCTTCCAAATGGAGCATTAGTTTTGAGTGACGATAAAGGAATATTTGATTTACTTGGAATAATGGGGGGATTACGAAGTTCTACAACCAGCAAAACTCGAAAGATACTTTTACATAGTGCGATTGTTGATCCAGTTAATATCAGAAAGAGTATTATTGCTACAGGCCATAGGACAGAGGCTGCAACAATTTACGAAAAAGGAATTCCTCACATCACTGCGCAGCAGGGATTCCATCGTGCTATTGAGCTATTTTTAGCTCATGCACCAGGTGCAAAAATTGTATCTGTATTAGATTCTTGGGGAGATAATGGTAAAGAGGTTTCAATTAATCTGTCTGCAGAAAAAACACGTTCATTGTTGGGGGTAGATATACCTACAAAAAGAATTGTAAGTATTTTAAAAGATTTAGGATGTAGCGTAGCCGAAAAGAAAGATGATCTAACAGTTACTGTCCCATTGCATAGGTTGGGCGACTTGGCTGAACCACATGATTTAATAGAAGAGGTAGGTCGTATATATGGGTTTGACTCAATAGAAGAGGTAATGCCATCTGCTTCTATTGTTATTCCAGATAGAGATTTTAGAATGCAATCTTTGCGTCTTGGATTACAAGATTTAAAATTTATTGAGTGTGTACCACTTTCTTTAGTTGGTCCTGAATTATTAAAAAAATGTAATTTGGATCCAGCAAATTCAGCGCGACTAGAAAACCCAATAGGAGAGGAACTAAGCCTTATGCAGCCAAGTGTTTTGCCAAGACTTTTGGAGCATGTATCTGAGAATATAAATAAAGTGGAGGATGTATTTAAAACATTTCACATTGGTACAGTCTTTGGAAAAGACTCAGATAAATGTACGGAACTGGGGATGTTATATACATCACGCAAGGGCACTTCTATCAAGGACGATCCATTCCTGTGTATTAAAAGAGATTTGTTTACATCACTAAAGGACACTGGATATGTTTGTACTATTCGCCCATCAAAAGAAGTAACACTTGCAGCCCATGAGGGTCGTACTGCAGACGTATATGTTGGAGACAATCTAGTTGGATCTCTGTTTGAAGTTAAACCTAACATTAGAGATAACTTTGATATTGCGAATCGTGTATCCGTTGCAATAATCAACATAGATGATTTATTTGGTATTGATCCAGTTGTAACCGTAGAAAGCCCATTGCCTCAATTTCCTGCAGTTTTGTATGACGAGACAATCACTGCATCATCTGCTGATGTTATGGAAGATTTGCTTAAAAAAATGCAACAAAAGTCTGATTTCTTAGAATCACTCTATCTAGTTGATCTTTATTCAGAACCAGATAGTTCTGAGTATAAGGCTACTCTTCATTTTGAGTATAGGGCTGCGGATAGGACTCTAACAGACTCTGATGCCAAAAAAGAGCATTCCAAAGTTATGGCGGTTGTTTAGTAAAAAATGTCTATATTAATTTGAGCCTTTCAATTTCTACCAAAGCTGGCGACACAGGAGATTCTTCCATAATCGGTGGTAGAAAAGTTTTAAAATCCGATATCCGTTTAATCGCAGTTGGTGACATTGATGAGCTTAACTCGATTATTGGTTTAGCTCTTTCTAAAAATGATTTACCAAAAAATATTGTAGAAGACTTAAATATAATTCAAAAAATATTGTTTAATGTTGGTGCAGATATAGCTGCACCATTAGAAGTATCTGGAATTAATCGTATAACAAAGGATGTAATTGATTCTTTGGAAAAGAAAATGGTTTATTTAGAGGGTCAACTGCCCGAGTTAAAGAACTTTATATTACCAGGGGGGCTTTGCTTTGCAGCTCTTCTTCATCAATCAAGAGCGGTATGTAGACGCGCAGAAAGAAGCTTGGTTTCTATTTCTAATAAAGAGACAATAAATAAATATTTAATTGTTTATATAAATAGATTAAGTGATTATCTATTTTTGGCTGCAAGATATGTAAATCTGAAGGGGGGAACAGCAGAAGAAATTATTGGCAATTAGCCATTCTAATTATGTTGATGTATCTTGAATGTAAGTGTCTTTATTCTACAAATTTTCGGGTTGGATGTTTTATACATTTGGTGTGAGTTTTTTTGTTGCCTATATGTTTACGGTAAATGATTTATTTGGTTACTTGCCTGAGCTTTGGTTGCGCATTGCAGATTTACCACTGCTTTTAATGGGAATGATTTATGGGGGATTAAGTTTATATTTGAGCGTAACGCATCCTAAAAAATCTTCTCGTTTAGTTGGATTAGTTATAATGATACCACTAATCCTGATTTTCTTGTTTTTTGTAATATTAAACTTCTGGCCATTATTTCAGCCAAGTTCTTAAAGATTTTGTAATTAAAAAGGCTTCTATTTAAGTCTCTTTTGAACAGCAATCCTTTTCCTTCCTTTTGCACGACGACGTGCAAGCACTCTTCTTCCGCCTACAGATTTGCTGCGCTTTAAGTAACCGTGCTTACGGAGACGCCGACGCCATTTAAGTTTTCCTAGCATATTAAAGAATTGGTACCAAATTTGCCGAAAAAGGCTACATGCTTGTTCATATGTGGGTCAAGAAACTTGCTTAAGAAATACGTTATATATTGGCATTATCTAATGGAATCATTACACTTGCTGTCGTGTTCAAAGTATCTCCTCTTTCTAGCGGCCTTCCGGTTCTTTCTGCTCACCTAGATGGCACAGCAGCTGTAACAGTAATGGTGTTTGCTGGTGCTGGATCTCGTTATGAAACAGAGAAAGAGCGAGGTATAAGCCATTTTCTAGAGCATATGTTCTTTAAAGGGGGTAAAAAATATACCAACACAAAAGAGGTAAGTATGGCTATTGATGGTGTTGGAGGTGATTTTAATGCATTTACTGGCAAGGAATATGCTGGATATTATGTAAAAGTTGCAAAGCAACATGTAGAACTTGCTTGTGATGTACTAAGTGACATGCTTTTACATGCTTCTTTCCCTCAGGAAGAGATAGAGAAAGAAAGAGGTGTTATTTTAGAAGAAGAGAGAATGTATCAAGATACACCTATTTATCGTGCAGGATGGGATTTTGAAGAACTGATTTTAGGTGATCATCCACTTGGATGGGATACAATTGGAAAAGAAGAAGTTATTCTTAGTCTTAATCAGGCTGATTTTCAGTCTCATAAAGATAAATTGTATACGCCAGACAATACAGTTATTACGTTCGCTGGGAACATTGATGACGATCAGGCAGTTAGGCTTTCATCGGACTACTTTGGGGAACTAGCAGGAAATAAATCTCGTGGGTATGAACCATTCTCTTCATATGGTTCAAAGAAAGTTCTTCTTCGATCAAAAAAGACAGAACAATCACACCTAGTTCTTGGTGTTCCTTCAGTCTCTTCACAAAGTGAAGATCATTATGCTCATAAGCTTTTATCTATAATCCTCGGTGGGAATATGAGCTCTAGGATGTTTTTGAATATTAGAGAGGCAAAGGGGCTTTGCTATTATATTTCTACAGAGACAGATAGTTATATGGATGCAGGAAGCCTAAGCACTAGGGCAGGAGTAGATCAGTCTCGATTACATGAAGCAATTTTACTTATAAAAGAGCAATACCTTATTTGTGCCGATAAGGGAGTTGATGAAGATGAGCTAAAAAGGGCTAAAGACTACATTAAAGGAAAATTAACACTATCTATGGAAGATAGTGAAGAGCAGACACATTTTTATGGCAAGCAGCATTTATTGTATCCAGAAACACTGGGGATAGAGGAGTATTTATCCAAATTTGATGCAGTAGAAAAAGAACAGGTTGATGCACTAGCAAGCAGAATTTTGACTCCTGATCAACTTAGACTTGCAATTATCGGACCAGAGAAAGACGAAGATGCTTTGCATAAGCTTTTGGCTTAAAAATAAATTTAAGTTCAATTTGTTTTCTCTTAGTTTCGTATTTAATTAAACTGGAGCAGATTTACCCCTTACCTAAATATATGGAAAAAACACTTATTTTACTAAAACCAGACTGTGTACAAAAAACCTTGTGCGGAAAAGTAATAGCACGTTTCGAAGAGGCAGGATTTTCTTTGCGCGCTTGTAAGATGATGAATCTTTCTTCAGAAATATTACGTGAGCATTATGCACACATTGCAGATATGCCTTTTTATCCTGAAGTAGAAAAATTTATGCAAGAAACAGCTGTTATAGCCATTGTTCTAGAGGGCGATAATATTATAGAACGAATGCGTGAGATGCTTGGTGTAACTGATTGTAAAGAGGCTGCAGAAGGCACAATTAGATCAGATTGGGGAAGCAAAGATGACAATAACAGTAAGATGAAAAATATTTGTCATGCTTCAGATAGTGTAGAAAATGCAGAAGTTGAAATTCTTAGATTCTTCTCTGCAGATGAAGTACTTTAAGCAGTGAAGCAGTAAAACAATGTAACAGTTTACCAAGGCGAAGTTAAACGAAGACTGGTAAAACAGTGTCTATTTACTCTTTGTTCTGTAGAAGGTCTATTGCTGCATCTAATTGTGGATCAATATTTTCTTTCATTTGATCTACAGTTCTTTCTACAACTATATCTGGATCTATCCCTTCTTTACTTAGATTCTTTCCATTTGGCATAAGCCAATGGGCAGTTGTTATTCTCATACTGCTTCCTCCTGGTAATTCAAATATCTCTTGTACTGTTCCTTTGCCAAATGTTGTTACTCCAATGATTGTTGCCCTTTTGTGATCTTGTAATGCTCCAGCCATAATTTCAGAAGCAGATGCGGAGCCCTCGTTTACGAGTATTACAAGAGGTATATCTGTTGTCATAGGCCTTCCATTTACATAGTGATGTTCTGGTTCAGTGTCTCTTCTGGCTACACTTACTACTTTTCCTTTTTGAATAAACAAAGATGTCATTTCTACTGCTCTTTCCAGATATCCACCACCATTAAATCGCACATCTAAGATTATACCTATCACATTCTTTTCTAACATCTCCTCTATTGCTTCTTCTGTATCTCTTGCGGTTTCTTCTCCAAATTTATTTATAGATAAAATTCCAATTGAACCTGAATCAGTTTCTTTTATTTCCATCTCTGTACTTGGTACTTTTATTTCATCACGAGTTATTGTTAATTCTATAATTTGATCTTCGCCTTCTCTAGCAACTCCAATTACTACTTTTGTTCCTTTTTCTCCTCTAATACGTTGAACTACTTGATTCAATGTCTCTTCTGTTATTTGTTCTCTGTCTACTGTTACAATTATGTCCTCTGATTTCATTCCTGCACTTTGAGCAGGGGATCCTTTTAATGGAGCGACAACTACGACATTTCCATTTTTCATTGTTAGTTGTGCACCAATCCCTTCTAATTTGCCCTGCATTGATTGCTGGAAATTATCATTTTGTTTTGGTGTCATAAATGTTGTGTATGGATCGCCAATAGCATTTACAAGCCCCATTGTTGCACCATAAATCATTGGTTGTACCTTTAGATCTTCTGGCTGTATGTAATAACGGAGTAATAACCTCCAAACACCATAGAGTAATGCAAAATCTACTTCTTTTTCTGGATCTTGAATTACTTGTCCACTTCCAACGCTTCCTGTGTATAAAAACTCTAGCTGCTTCTCTACATCATGGAGTTGTCTTCTTGATGTTGTATTTCCAAGTTCCCATCCCAAAGCCAGCATTATTACTGGAAGTAATATTAGAGAGATGTTTCTAAATATTTTAGACATAGAGATTTAGGGATAATTACTGTTGGTCTCTTTAGGAATTTAATAAAGAACAACGTACTATGAGAATATGTCACTTTCTGATTCCAAGCTAGAAAAAGGCACAGGATCTAAAATAGATGCATCTATGCGTATACAAGAAATTCTTACGCTCTGCCCGCAGGCGCAGCATATTCTTTTTGCGTATGGTATGAATTGTGTTGGTTGTTCTATAGGAGCAACAGAAACATTATCAGAGGCATGTATGGTTCATGGATTTTCAGGTGATATGCAACTTGAATTAATAGATGATCTAAATAATGCATTTGAATCTATGCCAAAAAGAGAAAAAACACTTTCGCTCACGCCATGTGCTGCAAAAGGAATACAGGATATTGCGAAGAAAGAAGATATAAATCAGGCGGCCTTGAGTGTTGTGATAGATGAAGCTGGATCTTTTTGTTTAGAATTTAGAGATAGTAAACCAACTGGTGAAGAATGTTTTTCTTGTGCAGAACATCCGAATACTTTTGTTTGTGCTTCCTCTATTATTTTAAAAAGTATTGGAGGAGCAGTAATTGATTATCGTGATGGTCTATTCAAATTAGATTTATCAGAGGATATTGAATGTTGTTCTAATACAGATGAATCATGTGGATGTTCAAGTGGAGATATTAACGGTTCTTGCAAGAAAACATAAACAGCATCACAATATTCATATTATGGTTCGTATCACTGCATCCTTAGAGCGTAAATTACAAAAACTTTTCCCAAGAGTTAGGGAAAGAGATAAATTTATAATAGATGCGATAGAGAGTGCATTATCTGATGTATCTATAGATGTAGATCAGCCAGAATCAATTGGTGGTACTCTTCATCTTTTTACAGATGGAGGCTCTAGAGGAAACCCTGGTCATGCTGCCATAGGATGCGTATTAGAGGATCCTCAAAAAGGTGAGATCATTCGTGAGCATTATGAATATATTGGGGAAGAAACAAACAATGTTGCAGAATATAGAGCTGTGATAGAGGGTCTCAAGATTGCCAAGAGGTATCATCCAAATAGGCTTATTAGTTATATGGATAGCCAATTAATTGAAAGGCAATTAAATGGTCAATATCGTGTAAAAATGCCAGCTTTAAAAAAATACTTTGAAGAGATACAAGAATTAAGGCTTAGCTTTCCCTCGATTGAATTTATTCATATCCCAAGAGGTGATAATTTTAAGGCCGATGCACTAGTGAACAAGGCATTAGATGCTCATGCTGCCCCAAGCAGAAATGTTAAATAAAAGAATTCAAATTCTTTTACTCAGCTTTTTTGTATTCTTGTGCCCAATTTTAGTAAAAGCAAATTATGCACCTATTACATATAGGTATAAGCATCATATTTTTACCATTGATCCAGATCTGTTTCCTTCTTGGAAATCCGCTGCAGAGGTATGGATGTTTAATGGCAAAAAAGTTTTACCCCCAGCATATGTTCGAGTAGATGGTGATGGCGATCCTCCTATTCCAATTGGGTTAATAAAAAAGGAAGAGATTAAATTAATTCCGAATGCAATTAGAGCAACAATTTTAGAGGAAATAGCGCAATATTTAGATAGAGATCCGCGCACAGTATCAATCAAACGATCAATAGATGATTCAATTGAATTTGATTCAGTGGGATTGCCCGGTAGGACTGTGCTACTAGATGAAGCCGTTAATTTAACTATTCAGGCATTAAGAGAAGGAATAACAGATATCGTTTTACCAGTAGAAGAGACAGCTCCAACCATATTAGTTTTAGATAAAGATCTAATAGAAATGGGTATTACAGATTTACTAGCCGTAGGAGAATCTGACTACAGAGGTTCCCCAAACAATAGGCAGCACAATATTAGTGTTGGGCTTGATAGATTTAATGGTTATTTGATTCCGAGTGGGCAGGAGTTTTCTTTTAACGACGTACTTGGGCCTGTAAATGCACAAACTGGATATAGAAAAGAATTAGTAATAAAAGGAGATAAAACTGTTCCAGATTATGGCGGAGGGCTTTGCCAAGTTAGTACTACTGCATATCGTGGTGCTTGGGAGTATGGGTTTCCTATAACAAGTAGAACAAATCATAGTTATAGTGTTCGTTATTATTCTCCAGAAGGAACGGATGCAACCGTTTTCCCTCCATATAAAGATGTTAGTTTTTTAAATGATAGCGACAGCGCAGTTCTTTTACAGACGTACTCTGAAGACGGACGAGCATATTTTGTTTTATATGGGACAAAAGATGATAGAAACACAAACATATTCGGTCCGTTTCTTTGGGGTAAAACCTCTGCTCCATCTGATAGAGTTGAATACACAACAGATATCCCAGCTGGTACTACTAGGAAAGTAGGAGAGCGTGTTCCAGGCGTACAAGCAGCTTGGTTTAGAATTATAAAAAAACAATCAGAGGATCAGGTAATCGAACCATACTATTCTTCTTACGAAGCACGCCCTAGATATACTCAGATTGGTATAGAAGCAGAGCAAGAAGCTGTAACGGATGTAGAAGCTAAAGAAATTGACACTACCGAAGAAGCAAAATCCTCTTCGCCTGTTCGTAAATGGGTTAATCGTTTTAGAAGAGATAGATAACTAATTACATAATTTAGAACATATCTCTTTCGTTAAATTAGCAGAAGCGATGTTTCTTGATCCGTTTTCTGAAATAATTTTATCACAAAGATAACTTATCCCCATTGCCTCTTGTTTTGGTATAGACGAACACATTTCTCCTCTAACTAAAATGTTTTGTGTATAGAGAATTTCCTCTGAAGATAAATGCGCATAAATTGCATGATCTGTTTGTGTTGGTAATAACCCCAAAATATTTAGTAATTGGATAGAGAAGGGGAGCAAAGATGATACTTCTCCTTCTCTGCAGCTATTTAAATATTTCTTAGTTAACGAAAAAATCTCTGGTACAGGGTGATTATCCTCTAGCATCGAAAGCAGTATATTTGCGCACTGCGTTCCCAATAAAAATGAATTAAGACCAAGTGTTTCCATAGAACTTTGTGCAAGAGAACTAGAAACCACCTGCAATCCAGATGAGCTTTCTCTTGCAAGGATATTTACCTCTTGAAGCGGTAAAAAGCTTCCGCCTTTCCTGCTGCTTAATTTTCTAACTCCATATGCTCTAATAGGTAATTTGCCCTGCTCCTTTGTTAATATAATTGCAAAACGATCTGCTTCACCAACATTATGTGTGCATAGAACTATACCGTGAAGCTGGATAGTTTTACCCATGAGTTTTTATGCAGAATTAGCTGAAAGTGTTTTTGCAGAAAGCTCTTTTCGCATTGCAAGCCATGTTCCGCCTGCAGAAAATAATGGAGCAAGAATTATTTCTGCAACAATAAATGATGGTAGCAAAGAAAACATCTTAGGTTGTATTTCTGCTCCCAGTACAGACAGAGTCCCACTATTTTGGAATGCAGGAATAATAAATGGCAATAAAAGCATTGTTACAATACAGATTGCACCACTTATTAATATTGATACCAAAAGCAATACACATGTTTCTGTTGCGAATGGAATAAACATGCTTAACGGAGACGATCCAACTAATTTTTCTACTGTGATTTCGTTTGATCTAGAGAGAACTCTTCTTTTTACAAGCTCCATAATTATAAAAATTAGAATTATTCCAACTAGTATTAATATTATAGTTGTAAGAGACCTGCCTGCGTTAGTTACTCGAAGCAATTCGTATATTTGTTTTTCTTGATCAGTAACGTCAGACAAAAATGTAGGATCAATAACCCCTTTCCACTGCGATTGTTCTAGAAACCCTTTTAATACTTTATAGTCATCTAATGATCTTAAAGTTATACCAACGGTATCTGGGAATGGATTACTCATTCCAAACTTTTCTATAAATTCGGTTAGTTCTGGATCATATGTTTTAGCACGTTCAAATGCCTGTTCTTTTGTAATAAAAGCGGCATCTTTTATATATTCCTGTTCTTGTAAAATGGAAAAGAACTGGCCTGTTTCTTGCGGCGCAGCATTTTCTAATATTTCTAAACGAATATCTGTTCGTGATTTAAGCAAAGATTCTGCCCCTTGCATTCCTATTAGAATTACAAAAAGGATTTGAACCAAAAGCAGTACCCCAGCCAAAACACCCAGAGATGTTCCCCATTCTTTTTCTCTTTTTAAAGTAAGGATTCCACGAATAATTCCTCTTTTCCATACTATATTGCTTTCACTATCTAGACGCATGGAATCTAGTATACAGGAACTAAAATTAAGTGGAATCTGGTAGATTAATTTTAGCTAATAATTATTTTAAGTATTTATCCTCTTCTATTAGGAATAGACACTTCATATTGTGATACACTGTGCTTGCTTTATTCTCCAATCCACTATGAATCCTACAATCCAATCCGCAATTAACAAACAGATTAACGAGGAGCTATTTTCTGCTTACTTATATTTAGCAATTGCGAGCTACGCAGGTAGCAAGGGCTTCCCAGGACTTCAAAATTGGATGACGGTTCAGGCACAAGAAGAAATAGATCATGCTATGGGCTTTCAGATCCATTTACTTAGAAGAGGCGGAGAAGTAGAACTGGATGCTATAGAAAAACCTGCCAAAGAATTCGGATCACCACTAGATATGGTAAAAGCAGGACTAGAGCATGAAAAACATATCTCAGGATGTATAAATGATCTTTTTGACCTAGCACAGAAAGAAAAAGATTTTGCTTTTCAGAGTTTTCTAACTTGGTACATCGATGAGCAAGTAGAAGAAGAAGAAGGCGCACAAGAGTTAATAGATAAAATGACTATTCTTGGAGACAATGGTCCTGGTGTACTTGCTTTAGACAAAGAACTAGCAGCACGTGCATACAAGCCTTCTAGTATATTGATTCAATAGGAATATTTATTTAGTGATTGATATTTAATTTTTAGTAGCATGTTCGTATTGCTCAATTGCTTGTACACATTCGCGTACACGCTGATTGTCAGGCGAGATTTCTAAAGCCTTTTGGAATAGATCTTTAGCTTTTTTTGGATTGTTTGTTTGTAGGTAGGCGACTCCTAAATCACAGAAGGTAAGTACGTTTGTATCGTCTAGATTAAGAGCTCTTTCTAGGGTAACTACTCCTTGAGCTCTTCTGCCCATATTAAATAGCGACCATCCTAGACATCTTAATATTTCTGCGTTGTTACTTTTTAACTTATTTGAATTTTGAAAGTGATCCACAGCTACTTGCCATTGATTCTTTTGAGAGAACAAGAAGCCAAGTATGTAGTGCCCTGTGTAGCTTTTTTCATCTATTTCTACGGCTTGTGCTGCTGCTGCCTCTGCACGGTTGTAGTTCTCTAGGCTAAGTTCGTTGTCTGCTATCTCTTCTAGCGCAGATACGTTCTCTGGGTCTTCTATTAATAAATCCTCTAGCATTTTTAAAGCTGCTTCAAATTTGCCTTCCATCTTTAGCTGTTCAGCTTTTTCTAGTCGCTCGATAATTCTTGTTGAGGATTGTGGGTGAGGCATCACCCTATATTCTACTCATGCTTAAGCAGCATACAAGAAAGAGTACGTTAGATTTATGATTCCTTTTGCTGCGGCAATAATCGCGATCCCCATAATTGCACCAACCATTAGGTCTTTTCCTAATGATTTTCTTTGGTCATTCCCTGCAGAGGATGCAAAAAAGAACGCTCCTGCGATAAATATCGCAGAGCATACAACTGATACAGTACCCACTCCAACGTTAATTATATTTAACAATATATCTTCGGAAGTAAGTACTCCTGCCTCTGCTTCTATACCGAACCCCCCTGTACTTAATGTCCCAGCGCTTGCGCGCGGTACTAAATAGGTAGTTATTTTTGATAAAAATGTCTGAATCATCAGTTAATTATAGCACGAAATCTCTGTTTCTCATACTTCGATTGCGAAAATTGCTCTCTAGTCTTACACTTAAGCCTCTTTCGTAATGACTCCAAATTTTCAAAAACGGCGACTCTATGGCAGAGGGAAAAGCATTCATTGTCGTATGAAGAATTTAACTTTCCGCAAAGGACGCTCCTTTTATAAGGGTGGGCTTTTAAGACTCTTAGCTGAACCATTGATTATAGTGTGGTCTTTCTTGATTTCTTTTTTACGATGGTTATTTTCTAGTCGTAATTGGAAGATCATTTTATTAAAGAGTTCTGCAATAATAGGTTCTTTATTAGTTATATATTTTCTATTTCTTTGGATAACATTGCCACGCATAGATGATCCGAAGAATTTACTTATTTCACAGAGCTCAGTAATCGTTGATCGCAATGGAACGGAGTTATATCGACTTTTTGGAGAGGAAGATCGTACATATATAGAAGATAAGCATATTCCAGATTCTGTTAAAAATGCGATCATAGCGATAGAAGATGAAAGATATTATGATCGTGGTTGTTTGGATATTCGCGCTATAGGGCGTGCAATCTTCTTGCTTGGTAAAGCTGGAGGTGGTTCCACTATTACTCGTCAGTTAGCCAGAAACTCACTAAATTTATTAAATGACAATCGCTACCACAGAAAAATTAAAGAAATAGTTTTGGGGTGCCAGCTAGAGAATAAATATGAAAAAGATATGCTCCTAGAACTATATTTAAATTGGATTTCTTTTGGGCAGAATGCATATGGAATAGAGCAAGCTAGTCAAAGATACTTTAGTCACTCTGCTTCTGGCCTTACATTAGCTGAGTCATCAGTGCTTGCTTCTTTGCCTCAACGTCCTACATATTTTAGCCCATATGGAAAACATGTTAGGACCTCTGTTTCGGATGCTGTATCACAATCAATAATAGACGGTAGTATTACAGAAGTTTCACAAATAGACGGGCAGGATATTCGTATAGGTTTGTTAGGAGGAATGGTAGGCACAGGATCTACAACTTTGTATATAGGCGGTAGAACAGATCAGGTTTTACAGAACATGCAAAACCAAGAATATATTACAGAGGCACAAAAATTATCTGCGCTAGAAGAGTTGAGATTAATAGAATTTCAACCATCTAGGGAAAACATAAGAGCACCACATTTTGTTTTGTGGATCCGTGAACAAGCAGAGGAGCTACTTGCTAATTCTGCAAGCTCAGATTTCTTTGAGCATGGAGGATTACAAATAGAGACGACTCTGGATTGGGAGTTGCAGCAAATTGCAGAAGATGTAGTAGCTTTCCATCGTGAAGATATTTTAGATAGGCATGGTGCAAACAACATTGCACTACTTTCTGTGGATCAGAAAACTGGAGAGATACTTTCGTACGTAGGTAATACAGATTACAACGACACAGAAAATGGAGGAAAGATAGATATGATGCAGGCACCAAGGCAGCCAGGATCTAGTTTTAAGCCTATTGTTTATGCTGCAGCATTTCTAAAGGGGTATAACCCCGCAACTCCTATTTATGATGTTCCAACAAAAATAGGAGAAGACGAGCCACAAAATTTTGATGGAAAGTTTAATGGATTAATGACAATGCGTAATGCACTTGGCGCATCTAGAAATGTGCCTGCTGCAAAGGCATTTTTTCTTGGTGGTGGAGAAAATACAATCTTAGCCCTAGCTAGCTCTCTTGGTATTTCATCTCCACATGATTTGCGAGATGAGCTTTCTGCACAAAGAGCAGATGGGTTTGAATATGGTTGGCCTTTGGCCCTAGGTGCGGCAGAGACTCCTTTGTATGAAATGGTTCAAGGATATAACACATTTGCTCGCCAAGGAGTTTATCGCCCAATCATTGGAATAAAGAGAATCACAGATAATCATGGAAATATATTGTATGAAAGCGATCAAACAGAAGAGGAAGTAATTGATCCACGTGTTGCATATCAAATTACTTCAATCCTAAGTGATGAGGATGCTAGACCAGAGGACTATTGGCGCTCTCAGCTTACTATTCCGGGCTATCAAACCGCTGCGAAAACTGGGACTAGCAACAAATGTTTAGAGCGTGATGAAAAAACTGGTTTTTGTACTTTATTAAAACCAGATAATGCATGGCTAATTGGATACACTCCAAACCTAGTTACAGGTGTATGGGCAGGTAATGCAAATAGCTCTGCCTTGTTCGACAAAGCAGGAGGATTAAATACTGCAAGTCCTATCTGGAGAGACTATATGATTAGAGCTCATAGAAAATTATCTGGAAAAACTGACACTTTCCCTGTCCCAGAAGGAGTTGTACGTCCTCAGGTCTCTCTATTATCTGGCCAATTTCCAACTTCCTGTACCCCAGTTGAGTTCCGTAGATCAGATGTATTCTTACAAGAGAATGCACCTACTGAATCAGACACTGCATGTCAGCAGTTAATTGTAGACAAGGTTACGAGATTACTTGCATCAGAGGAGTGTCCTTCAAATACTAGGGAATCTGGTAGCTTCTTGGTTGTTACTAGTCTGTTGCCAGACAGATGGCCATTGTGGGAAGAAGGAGTTCAGGAATGGGCCGATGAACAAATGGATCTTTGGTATGCGGCGCTGGATCACTCTGGTGCGATTATTCCTTTGCCTAGGGCTCCAACAGAGGAGTGTTCTCTTTCTATGACTCCTGGGCGTACTGAGCAGCCAGAAGTATCCATCATTTTCCCACCTGATGGTGGCACTGCTACTTATCCTGTTTTCAAGCCACGTATTAGATACGAAGTTGGATCAAGTGTAAGAGAGGTAATTTACGCAATCGATGGTAAGACAGTAGAGAGCTCAACTGGTGATTCTATGGAGGTACCTCTTCGTGTCCCACGATCTATAAGGGAATCAGGGCTACATACACTACAAATTACTCTGGTAGATGAATATTTTAATACAGTTATAGATACAGTTAAATTCCGCTTTGAAGAGGATAATATCCCTCCTGCAGTTCAAATTGTTTCTCCTAAAAAAGGAGAAATAGTTTCAGAGGGATCAAGCATAAGAATAAAGGCAGAGGCTCGTGATCAAAATGGCGCGATCAAATATGTTCAATTTTATTTAGATGATGTGCTACTAACTACTAAGCCAAGCGATCCATTTGAACTTGAATATAAATTAGAAGATATAAGTACTGGTGCTCATACAATTCGCGTAGTTGCAGAAGATATGGCAAAAAATACAACAAGTGAAGAGGTAGAGATAATCGTTAGATAGATCTACATGTTTTCTACAATTGCATCGTCTATGTTTGCGTTTGTATGAATTTCGGAAACATCATCATCTTCTTCTATCGCTTCCATAAAAGCTAACAGCTTTGCTGCTGTAGTCTCATCAGAAATTGGAACATCTTGTTTCGCAATATATTTTAGCCCTGCTTCTTTAACATTTATTCCTCTTTCCTTTAGTGCATTTCGTACCTTCGCACAGTCATTTGCACTTGTTGTTATAGACATGATTTCTCCTGACTGTTCCATATCTTCAGCTCCTGCATCTATTATTGCTAATTCAGTGTCTTCATCTAGCTTGGCAGTAGTGATTACTACTCCTTTTCTATCAAACATAAATAATACAGATCCACTCTCTGCCCATTTACCACCTCTCTTCTCTATTGTTGATCTAACATTGCTTAATGTTCGATTCTTGTTATCTGTAAGACACTCAATTACAAATGCTGCACCACCTGGTGCGTATGCTTCGTAGGTTACTGCTTCTATTGCATCTCCTTTTAGTTCTCCTGAACCCTTTTTCACAGCTCTATCAATATTTGCATTTGGTACATTGTCTGCTTTCGCATTCTCTATAGCAGATGCTAGGTTTGGATTCATACTAGGATCTCCACCACCTTCTCTTGCTGCCATTTCTACAAGACGAGCATGACGCGTAAAGATTTTTCCTCTTTTTGCGTCTGCTGCTCCCTTTTTATGCTTGATGCTGCTCCATTTACTGTGACCGGACATGAAATGAGTGTAGCAGTAAAACAGTGAAGCAGTAAAACAGTAGCTTTTACATCTTAAATATAGGGTGGGGGGTATATTGAGCTATGAGCTTTTAGCTTTAAGCAATTTTACAAAAAACATCAACATACAAATATTTGCTAACAGCTTATAGCTAACCGCTTAAAGCTTTTCTTATTTTCTATATGCTAACATTCCCATAAATCTGGAACGCTCAATAGAGTTTTTAAGCATTTTCTGGTGCTTTAAGCAAACTCCAGAGTAGTAACGCTTCATTATATTCCCAAAATAATCAGTATATGTTTTTAGAGTTGGATAATCTTTCCAGTCGATATATTTTACTCCCTTGTCACAGAAGGGGCATTTTTTTGATCGTGGATCGGTTCGACGTTCTTTCTTCATTGCACTTGGGGAGTATAAATACGGGTTTATAGGTTTAGTTCATCATCGGAAATAATCTTATCTAGTTCTTCGGAAAGCTTTTCCTTTTTTACAGGACTCTTTTCAGAGATATTTTCTTTGGTTGCCTTTTTTTGTTCATCATTCCTCTTTACCTGTCTTTTTGCTTTCTCTGCGACTCTTCTCTTAATTTCTTCTTCTCTTTCTCTACCTTTGCGCTCAGATTCTGTTTCTCTTTCTTTCATCCATTTCTTGTGTTGATCAGAGTATTTAACAAGCTCATATCCTTTTGGTGGCTTTACAATCATATGTCTTAGTACACCAGGGATGATAAGCATTGCTTCATCTGCTTCTCTTACTTTTAGAGGATCCATTTCGTAGTAGAAAATTGCGAAGTTGCCTTCGTCGTGTCCTTCAATTGTGTAAGCCAAACCACGTCTTCCCCACATGTCAGATTCAATTAGTTTTGCTCCTGCTTCTTCAAAAACAGTAGATACCTCATCTAGTATCTGCTTTTCCTCTTTCTGATTAAGTTTATATGGATACAAGATTGTTACCTCGTATATACGTGTATCTTCTGAAGATGGTGAAAGTATTGTCATAATTTGATTCTTGGGTAAGCCCAGCTCCTTGTAAAAAATAGGATGCTGAGGAATCAGCTGTGTGACTTTATGGATGTGAAGCAGACTCGTCAAGGAAACAGACGGGTATTTTTGTCTTATTTTGCTGTTACTTCATATATTTGGACAAAGTCGAATAAGATAAGTAATTAGATGGTCTGTTTCGATACTGCTTTAGAAATATTCGTGCGATGATGGCGGTGCCACGTAGTCTGCGAGTTTGCGAGCAGTACTTCGTGGAGCCGCCCTCGGGATTTGAACCCGAGACCCCTTCCTTACCATGGAAGTGCTCTACCACTGAGCTAGGGCGGCGATGGTGTAGTGTAACCACTGACCTGCCTGCCGGCAGGCAGGGCTAGGGCGGCGTTGTTGAAACTATAATGCAAAGGTCTTTAATATATAAAGTTATTCATGGTCGATTTCTAATGTATCTTCCCATTTATTTAGAACTTCTCCTTTTGATTTTTTAATTGTGTTTTTAATTGTGTGCAAACAAAGTAGCGCACACTTAATTCGGCTAGTACTAATTGGCACGCCGAGCATCTTTATTATGTCTTTTTTATTAAGTTTAAGTATTTCCTCTTCTGTTTTACCTTCAATTTCTTCAGATAGAAGAGATATTGCAGCTTGGCTTATTGCGCAGCCTGATCCATTCCATTTAATTTTTACTATTCCATTATCAATTTCTAATTCCATAATTAATGAGTCTCCACATGATGGATTCTTTTCAGAATGGCAGGACCTCTGCTCATTAACACACAATGATTCATCCTTACCTCTGGGTCTTTTGTAATGGTCTAGGATGTTGTCTGCATAAATATCCATTTTCTATTTGGAGAATATGGTTATTGCTTTGTTTATAGCTTTAATAAGTAAATCAATGTCTTCCTTTTTATTATACAAAGCTATAGACATACGATTACTTGCAGGTATCCCAAGTGCAGTATGCAGAGGCATCGCACAGTGGTTTCCGGCTCTAATAGAAACATCCATCTCCCCTGCGATATCTGCGACGTCATGTGGGTGAATACCATCTAATATAAAACTAATACATCCATGCTTGTTATTGCTACCAAGAATCTTAAGGCTTGAAATCTTATTCATCTCCTCTGTTGCATAAGAGATAAGAGAGCTTTCGTACTCCTGAATATCTTTCCATTCATACATATTTATCCATTTAATCGACTCGGCAAGTCCAATAGCTTCTGCAATTGGTGGTGTACCGGCTTCGAACATAGATGGAGTTTCACTTGGAATAAATTTATCACGGTGAACTTCTAAAACTGAGCCACCACCAGTTATCCATGGTTGCATTTCTTCTTGCCTCTCTCGTTTAACATATAGAACTCCTATTCCTGTTGGCCCATATAGTTTATGGCCAGAGAAAGCCAAAAAATCGCAATCAAGTTTTTGTACATTCACTTGTTTATGTGCAATTAGTTGAGCAGCATCTACTAATACAGGGGCACCCTTAGCCTTGGCTTTTGCAATAATATTTATTAGATCAGTTTGAATTCCTAGAACATTACTTTGCCCTGTGATTGCTACCAGTTTTATATTCTCTTCTTCAATTATCTTTTCGTATTGGTTCATATCTAACTGCCCATCTTCACTTAGGTCTATCCAATGCAGATTGATTCCTATTTCTTTTTTTAATTGTAACCAAGGAACTATGTTGCTGTGATGTTCTAAAATAGATAGAACAATTCCATCTCCTGCTTTTAAATTATGTTTTGCCCAACCGTTTGCAACCAAATTGATGGATTCTGTGCAATTTTTTGTGAAAACAATCTCAGAAACATACTTAGCATCAACAAATGATTGGATAACATTTCTAGCGGTCTCAAATTCATTTGTAGATTTCTCATTTTGTAGATTTACTCCTCTGTGCACATTGCTGCAGTAATACTTGTAGTATTCCTCCATTTTATTAATTACCGAATCAGGTACTTGAGCTGTGGCTGCAGAGTCTAGATATGCAGACGATTTCTCTTTTTCAAAGATAGAAAAGCTTTCCCGGAGATTGATTAAATCAATTTTCATCTTATTTATTATATCCCACTGCTATCCCACTGTATCGTACTCTGGTAGGATTTCTTTGGATTTTTTCTCCAATAAGACATATGAAGCAAAAAACTATTCTCTATCTATCATTCATATTTTTTGTATGTGCTCTTTCTTGGGGTATATACACAATATTATATTACTTGGGTATGCCGGTGCATGGTGCAGTGTTGTTGGAAAGTAGTGAAGCAAGCCGACTATCTGAATTTTGTAATCCCAATTCATTTGTATGTAGAGGCCTTTTTGGGTTCTTCCCATTTATCTCTCATACATTAACTCGAATGGGGCCATTTTTATGGTTTGGTATTGCTAGTGTTGTTTTTTATGGAGTATTTTTAATATTTACAGTAAAAGGTCCATATAAGCGTATCTCTTTTTATCTTGCCCCTTGGCATGTGTACGCTACATTTTTACTAGCTCTGACTATTATATTTACAGTCATAGCTTTTGGGACAACAAAGACTACAGTCAATTCTAATACAGTTATGGTACCGGTTCGACGTATTGTAGAGCCTTTACCTAGTGTTTATCGTGGCGCAGCACCAGAAGCATTGGCTGTATTACAGAAAAACTTTAAACAATTAAATGATTCTAATTGCTTACTAGAAAACGGAAAATTTTCTAATGATGCGTCTAAATATTTAATCAAAACTAAATGTATATATGGCTCATTTATAACTAGAGTTTTAAGCCAATTTGCATTTATTAGTTTCTTGATATTAGAGTTTCTGGCGACAGGTAGTTTGTTAATTTATTTGTTTAAAAAAATATTATTACTTATTGGTAAATCTTCAGATTCATTTTCAATTACATTCCCATCTTTGTTGGTTGAGTCAGTTGTTAGTGCCTCCTTGGGTGCTTGTACTTGGATTGTAATTCTTTGGACTCTTGCAGTTATAGGGATATATACATCAACTGTTGGGTGGATTGCACTTGCTGCAGTACTTGCTATTTCATATAAGCAATTACTGTATTGGTTAAGGGCATTTGTATTTAGCAAAGTTCATATTGATAAGCCGTATTACGCTATATCAATAATCATTTTTTGGATTTTATTAAGTTATTTAGCGTTTAATTTCTTAAATGTTGTTCGACCATTTCCAATTGGATGGGATGATCTAGGTAGTTATTTAAACAGGCCTAGGCTGTTAGTAAGTTATGGAGAATTTGTATTCTCTATGGCTACATTCCAATGGGAATATATTTCATCCCTTGGGTTCTTATTATTTGGTCATGGTAGCCCATTCGGCGCTACAGCATCTATGGAAATTAACTGGTTAGCAGGAGCACTCGCAGTTGCTGTTGTTTTCTTATTCACAAATACATTTTTAGGCAAGGGATACGGATTAATGTCTGCTTTGCTATATTATTCTATGCCGCTTATAGGACATTTTTCATTCGCGGATATGAAGATAGATAATGCTGTGTTTGCGATTGGTGCCATGAGTATGTTTTGCATGTTTTTATTCCTATTTCCAAAAGGGCAAGAGGGGGAAACATGGAGGCCAAAATGGCATTGGTTAATACTCTCTGGAGTATTTAGTGGATTTGCATTTGGGATTAAGCAGACAGCAATAATGGTAGCTATGACAAATGGCGCAATATTACTAGGAGTATTGCTTAATTGGATTGCATTTTTGGGTGTTGTTATTGCATCTCTTGGTATTTATATTTTTAGAGGGATATTAGATGTGAAGGATATTTTCGATCGAATTCCTAATTTAAATTTATCCTTTTCACCTGATCAATTTGCAATTGCTTTTATGGTAATTGCTATCTCTCTTATTGGGATTTCATTGTTTGTTTCTCGTAATAGATTTTCTCTATTTGTTAAGAGTATTTTACTCTTTATGGCTGTTACTGCTATTCCTGTTGCGCCTTGGTTACTACATAACAAAGCAATGCATGGATGGGACAATATTGGTGGGATAGAATTTGGCGCTCCTAATACTGTTACTCCGAAATTTGATATAGGTGGATTGTTAGATGAAGAAAATAATAATGTTGGTGGTGGTGTTATTTCTTTGCCAGAAGAGCTAGCAGTTAATATTTCTAGTCCGATCTGTCAGCCAACAGGGAAAGTAGAAGAGCTAGACAGATACTGGGGTTCTAATAAAGGATTTAAGCATTATTTAACTCTTCCATGGCGCTCTGTGAATAATATGGATAGCGCAGGATATTACGTTACTACACATCCAGGGCTTTTAATGTTCCCACTACTCCTTTTGCTTCCGTTTTTTTGGATCAAGAAATCTAGTTGGTTGCGTTGGTTATTTTTAGGGACCATATTCTTATTAATACAGTGGATGTTCCTAGCTAATGGAATACCTTGGTATGGCATTGGAGTTTTCCTTGGGCTTTGTGTTGGACTAGAGGCCTTGGTTGCTAAATCTCCGGATTTTCCAAGCAGAATGATTATGGGTTTGTTTGCTTTGATATGGATACTGATTATGTTTAATAATCGTTTGTGGCAGTTTGATATGCAAAGAAATATTTTTGAATATTCGATTGGAAAAGTAGATGCGCAGACAATGATGGAACGAACAATTCCATTTTATGATGATATATCGGATATCGTAGTTGAAAGGAATGAAACGATGGTTAACCGACCGTATTTATATCGTATAGGTACATTTATTCCATATTTTATTCCTCGTAATTTAGAGATTATTGGGATTGTTGATCATCAGCTAGATACATTTAATTGTTTATACCAAGAGCGTGATCCAGCACTTACATTAAAACGGCTTAAAGCACTTGGGTTTAATAGTATTATCTTTGATACAAATACAGATACTATTGAAAGAGATCCAAATGGATCGTTACATAAAAAAGTTAGTGATTTTGTTAAATTTGTGCAAAGTCCAGAATCTGGACTTAAGGTAGTTATAGACAACAAAGCTGCTGGAGTTGCATTCTTTATAATACCATGATGACTAAACCTTTGATTGTTGCAGTAATTCCGGCATATAACGAATCAACAAGAATTGTGGATGTAATACATGCTGCAAAAGAATATGTTGATCAAGTAATAGTTGTTGATGATGGATCAACTGATGACACCCCAAAGGTTTCAAGGAAAGCAGGGGCAATGGTTATCCGTCACATAGAGAATTGTGGCTCAGGTGCATCTACAATGACGGGGATAGAAGTTGCTAGAGAGCTAAAAGCAGATGTAATAATTACAATGGATGCAGATGGGCAGCATGATCCACATGATATTCCCGCTGTGTTACAACCAGTTATTAATGAAGAAGCAGATATAGTTTTTGCAAACAGATTTGGTAGGCGAAATAGTATTCCATTGGTGCGTAGAATATTTAATGCCATTGGAAACATTGTTACGTTTGCTGCAACTGGTAAATGGGTTAGTGATAGCCAATGTGGATTTAAAGTTTTTGGACCTTTGGTGGTTAGTCAGATTGATTTGCGTATGAGTAGGTTTGAATATTGCACAGAAATAGTTCGTGAGTGTGCACAATGGCACTGGAAAATTGTAGAAGTACCAACAAAAGTAATCTATTCTGAGTATACTATGGCTAAGGGGCAGTCTTTTGCCTTGGGTATACGTACTGCACTTAGAATTCTATTAAGATCTTTTATGCGATGAGTCTAACTTTCTATCAAATCATTGCGCCGCTTGTTTCATTCTTAGCAATAGCATATGCATGGAACTTGGTTATGAGACAACGTAAGACTGTTTGGGAGGCAATGCTTTGGACTTTTTTTTGGGGAGCTATTGCAACAATTGCCCTCGTTCCAGATTCAATCGCATGGATTTCTACTGTTACAGGCATAAAAGACAGAGAAAACGCAGTATTAGTAACATTTCTGGGAATACTCTTCTTTATCGTGTTTTATTTGGTTATAAGACTAGAAGAACTAGAGAGACGCCAAACACGTATTATTCGCTCTGTTGCATTACGAAAAGCAGATATTTCTTCTAAAAAAGAATCGAACACGAAAACTGAGGCGTAATATATAAAATAATGGTATGTTCTTTGTGATTATTACATATTTATTGTGAAGACAATTCTTCTTATTAGCCCCTACTTAAAAGAACCCCATCGATGGATGGTGAGTTCGTACAAACTTGCTGAACTTTGGCAGCGTTTGGGGTATCATGTAATTGTTGTATGTATGGGTTCTAGCACAAAGGTAGAAAAAGTTTCAGACACCCTTACTGTTCATTATAAAAAGGATATCTTTATTCCTGATCCATTTAATTTTGGTATTTCATTTGGATTTAGTAGATACGTAAAAAAAATAATCAAACAGGAATCCCCAGATCATATTATTATTAATAAAGTACTTTTCTGGACATCTTGGAGCATTATTCCCCTACGTTTAGCGGGGTACAAAGTAATAGTTTTAACGGATGCACTCGTTGGTATGACATGGTGGCCACGCGGATTTATTGCAAAAATAGTTATGGGAGTTGGTGGATGGACAATGGGATGGATCACTTTGCTTTTGGCTGAAAGGGTTGTGTTCTTTCACCCCCAGTCTCCAAAACTTTTATCCTTTTTGCGTATTTCAAAAAAGGCAATAGTTATACCAACTGGTATAGATGAAACATTATATTCATCTAACAAAAAAGATAATGAAAAAATAATTATTACGTATGTAGGCAGGCTAGAATCAGTTAAAGGTGTAGATGATTTTCTGTCAGCTGCAGTACCTTTAAAAGCAGACTTCCCTATCATAGAAATTCAGGTAGTAGGTTGGTACAAAGATAATCATCCACTTGTAACTAAATATCAAAGATCAGTTAAGTTCACAGGATTACGTGACGACATTCCAGATATTTTATCTAAAACAGATATATTTGTTCTTCCTAGTTATAGCGAGGGGCTTAGCAATGCATTAATGGAGGCTATGTCTAGTAGCTCGGCATGTATTGCATCAGATGTTGGAGGCAATTCATTCTTGTTACAAAATGGTGTCTCTGGACTCTTATTTTCTGCAGGAGACATAGAAGCACTTAAGTCACACATTAGAAGGTTGATAGATGATCCTTCAAAAAGAATATCACTTGGGCAACTTGCTAGGCAGAGGATAGAGAAGGAATTTTCTTGGAATGTTATAGGTAAAAAATATAAATCCCTTTTAGAAACATGAAGCAAAAACTAGTTATATTAACAGCATTCGCAACACCACTTCGTAGTGGTGCAGAAGCATGTGCAGAAGAGGTAGCATCTGCACTTTCATCTGAATATGAATGTACGATTATTACCGCAAAGATGCGTAAATCTTTGCCAAGGCACGATACCTACAAAGGGGTCCCAGTTATTAGAGTAGGTCTAGGGTGCAGATTCGATCATTGGCTATATCCATTTTTAGCTCCCATAGCTTCTAGAAAAATTCATCCAAACATAATTCATGGAGTGTTAGAAACTTTTGCAGGGCTTGCCTTATATTTTTGTAAATTTTCTTGCCCTAGAGCAAAGAGAGTTTTAACAATGCAAACAACAAACAGAAAGTTCTTAAAAAAATTCATTATTAAATCTCCAGATGTTTTAACGGCTATTAGTACCCCTCTTGTAGAGTTTGCTAAAAAAAATGGCAGGGGAGACGTAATACACATTTCAAATGGCATTCCACTTAATTTGATTCCAAATATAGAAAAAGTTTCTGGTCGAATTGTATTTGTAGGAAGAATAGAAAAAATGAAAGGAATTGATACTCTAATAAATGCAATTTCGATTGTTTCTAAATCATTACCAGATCGTGGTATCTCGTGTCACATTGTTGGTGGTGGGTCTCAAAGCAAAAGTTTAGAGGAGCTATCTGAGTCTCTTGAGCTGAGCGATATTGTTAAGTTCGTAGGATTTAAAAAGTTGCCAGATGTATATACAGAGTTTGCTGAGGCAGAAATCTTTTGTGGGCTGTCACGCAGTGAAGCTCTTGGTAATGTTTTCTTAGAAGCTCAGGCAGCGGGGTGTGCCGTAATTGGGACTCATGTGGGCGGAATACCAGACATTATTGATGACCTAGAAACTGGAATGTTGGTTGAGCCAGACGACACCGAAGCAGCTTCTAATGCATTGATTAAGCTGCTATCAGATAATGAATTGAGTAATAGATTATCTAAAAGTGGCAAAGAGCATGCAGATAAATTCGATTGGTCTGTAATAGCTGATACTTATAATAATGTTTATAAGAACTTAATTTAATAAATCTAAATATTGGCTAGAAGATTAGTTTTAAATTAATCTACTTGTTATGGGTTTATTAGATACTATTGGTCTTACAAAAAAAATTACACGTCCTAGGCTATATTCATTTCTTTCAGATCATAGGAGTACTGAAAAAACATTAGATGTTGGGTGTGGTAATAGTATGTACGGTGATCTGTTCCCGAATAGAGTTACTATGGATATAGAGGCTCGTGATGGAGTTACCGTAGATATAATTGCTGATGCACATGATCTACACATGATTGATAGCGAGTCATTTGATGTTGTGCTTTGCACAGAAGTTCTTGAGCATTTGCATTCACCAGCTAAAGCTATTTCAGAGTTTCATCGTGTTTTAAAAACAGGCGGTGTTTTAATTATCACAACTCGATTTATATTTCCTCTTCACGACACTCCTAATGATTTCTTTCGCTTTACTAAATATGGGCTAAAGGAACTATTAAAAGAATTTGAAATAAAAGATTTTGTAGAAGAGTCTAATACCATAGAGACACTTGCAGTTATGCATCAACGAATTGGTTTTCAATGTGACACACTTTGGCTTAAGCCATTTAAGATTTATTGGTTCATAACTGCTCGAATAATTATGCTTTTGTCACGAATGATTACTAGTGAATATGGTGATATTGGGCACAAAAAGAAAGAGAAAAACATTCTTTCATCGGGGTATTATGTTTCTGCTGTTAAACAATAATATTTTAAGAGTTATCTATTGTCTTTGCATTCCTCATTAATGCTTTGCATATAAATATTGGGTGACGCAGAGCAAACTGTTTCATTTTTCCAGATCCTTTTGTAATTATTACTTTTCCTGATCGTTTTCTTTCTATGTATTTTTTGATCATGTCATCAAATGCTTTTTCAAAACTTTCTTGAATTTGAGGCTTATCTTCTTTTGGAATTGTTTTTAGCAGCATTCGAAAACATTCGAATCTATCAAACTTTCCTCTTCCATCTACTTCATTTTTCGCACTAGCTGCTTCTGAATGGACTCTAAATGATCCCAAATCTTCTGTTAGATACCACCAGTTTGTTTTTTGCAAACATCGTATCCAATATTCACTATCTAAAAATTGAGGCATTGTTTCGTGAAAATTACCAACCTCCTCTATTAAATCCCTTCTAAGAACTACAAAACTTGGTTCTCCTATAATATTTGGCCTAAGGCCTTGCTGCGCCCACCAAATAAGCAATTCTTTTCCATTGTGTTTGCCTTCATGGATGTTCTTTTTTACAAATCTTTGTACTTCATCGTAAATCTTTGTATCTATTCCATCCCCATCTAGTAAATATGAATGATTCATAGATACGAATCCTACATCTGGATTAGATTTTAAAATTTCTAAAGCTTTCTCTAAGTATTTAGGCCCCCATAGATCATCGTGAAATAAATAGGCGATGTACTCGCAATCTCCAAAATCTAAACATGCATTCCAGTTGGGGCCTATACCAACATTTCTTTCATTCTTTCGGAACGTTATTCGCTCATCACTCATATATTTTTCAATGTGTGATTCAACATCCTCTTTTTTTGAGCAATCCTCCTGTATAAGCAATGTCCAATCTGTAACAGTTTGAGACAGCACAGAATCTACCGCTTCTTGGATATGAGCTTTTTGTGCTTCGTATGCTGGCATGTAGATGTTTACCTCTGGCATTAGAGTCATTGTACAGGCTACGTAAGTGGGTCAACAGGGTATTCATAATTAAGTTCCACTATTTTGTGTTCTACCTCTCCATCTTCCTGCTATGATTATCTTATGAAACGAGTTCTTATTACAGGCGTAGATGGTTTTATTGGCCATCATTTAGTAGAAGGTATTCTAAAGAATACTGATTGGAAGGTCGTTGGGCTTTCTAAAATTGATTGTGCAAGTACATTGCATCGTCTTACAGATATGGATCATTGGGATGATTCCTTAAAAGAAAGGTTCGATTTTGTGTATCACGATTTAAGGTCTCCAATTAATCCATACATAGCCAATCGTATTGGTCCTGTTAATTATGTTCTGCATCTAGCAGCTAATACTCATGTTGATCGTTCAATTGAGTACCCTATGGAATTTGTGTTAGATAACGTTGTTGGAACATGTAACATTTTAGACTACGCACGTGGACTTAAAAACTTAGAGCTGTTCTCTTACTTCTCTACGGATGAAGTTTTTGGTCCAGCACCAGAAGGCACAGAATTTAAAGAATGGGATAGATACAAATCTAGCAATCCATATGCTGCAACTAAAGCAGGAGGAGAAGAGCTCGCATATTCATATTTTAATACATTTGATCTACCAGTTGCGATCACACATACAATGAATGTATTTGGAGAGAGACAACATCCTGAAAAATTTGTTCCAAAGGTTGTAAATGCTGTACTAAGAGGAGAGAGACTATTTATTCATAGTAACGCAGATAAATCTAAAGCAGGGAGTCGCCATTATGTTCATGCACGTAACGTTACAGCTGCAATGCTTTTCCTAATAAAGCAGCATGAACAGGGAGCACAAATTATTGGTGATAAGTTCAATATTTCAGGTGAAAAAGAATTAGATAATTTAGCTCTTGCTGAATATATCGCAGAAGTTGTAGGAAAACCTCTTAATTATGAGATGGTTGATTTCCATTCTTGCCGCCCAGGTCATGATTTAAGGTATGCACTTGATGGAAGTAAATTAAAAGATATGGGATTTGAGTTCCCTAAAACGTTTGAAGATAGCTTAAAAAAGACCGTTTCATGGTATTTGGATCATCCTGAATGGTTGCTTGATGAGTTCTCTAAAAGCCAGTTTGTTAAAGAAAACACAGCCTTTGAGAATCAAACAAAGGGTGAAGTAAACTAGTTTTGTATTACAATGTATTACAAATGTGTGACAATGTATTACAAAATTAGTCGGTTGGCCTGCTGATATATCGCTTATTTCCTTGTGTATTTCCCTATCTAAGTGAACAATCTTTAACGTATGAAGATTGTACTTGCTACAGGAATATTTTTACCAGATATAGGCGGACCAGCAACGTATGTGCAATGGCTAGCACGTAGCTTGAATGAAGCGGGGCATAAGGTGATAGTAATCACTTATGGGCAGGGTAAATCAGAGGAAGATGACTCAGTTATTAGAGTAAGTCGCTTTGGAGGATTTATATTGCGATGGTTGCGATACGCATCTGCAATTAGAAAACATGCCAATGATGCAGATATCGTTTATGCGTTTTCATCTATTAGCTGTGGAGTTCCTTTGTGTATTTCTAGAGTTAAAAAACCTAAACGGATATTACGCTTGGGTGGAGATTTCTTTTGGGAACGTGCAACAGATAGGGGATCCAAGAAAGGTCTTCGTGAATGGTATTCGTCTCATCCTATTTCTGTGCCAATAATGCAAAGGATATTGCGCAGGTTTGATCACATTGTATTTTCCACTAGATTTCAGCAGAAAATGTATGAGGATTTTTATACTCGTTTACCAAAAAGTAGCGTTATAGAAAATGCTCTTCCTACAGAAGCTTTGCAAAGTCATCAAAGACACGATCCATTTAGATTGTTATTTATGGGCAGACTGGTTGCCTTTAAAAATCTATCTGTATTGCTAAAAGCAATTGTTAAGCTGCCTGGGGTAAGGCTAACTTTAATAGGAAGCGGTCCCACAGAGAAAAAACTTCGAGCAGAAGCAGAAAGACTAATGGTTTCTAAGCGTGTTAATTTCTTGCCTCCAGTGATAGGAGACCAGAGGCATAGCATTTTAAATGATTACGATATGTTAATACTTCCATCACTTACAGACATAAGCCCAAATATGGCGCTAGAAGCTAGGTCACATGGTTTGCCTGTATTACTTTCACAAGAAACAGGCTTAAGCCCCGCTCTAACACAGGGAATGACTCTAGCACTGCTTAGGTCTCCTATAGATATTATTCGCTCTGTTGCGGATGCAATGTCTCATTATGACGATATTTCTACAGAGGCATCTAAGCCTTTGCCTACAAGAGGATGGAATGAGATTTGTTCTGAGCATCTTTCTCTTTTTTCTGAACTATTTTAATTATGAATTTACTAATGATTTCAGGTGACAGAATGGCGGTTCAAGGTAAAAGAGGTGCGTTCTGGTATACGTTAGATGAGTTTAAAACTCATTGGGATAGGATTGATGTTTTGTGCCCAAGAATGCCAAAAAACCAGAGAGCAAAAAGCAATCCATTAACAGAAATTAACTTTCCAGAACTTCCTAATGTATTTTTCCATCCAAGTCCTTATTCACTTTTGCGACAACCTTGGTGGGTAGCTAAAGAGGGAGAAAAATTAATAAATGAACATGGGCATAGTGTTTTAACAGTTCATGAATATCCTCCTTTCTATAATGGCATGGGGGCTATGAAACTACATGAGAAATCTAATATTCCTTTTGCATTAGAGTTGCATCACTTAGTTGGTTTTCCAAGCCCTTCCTCTATCTCTGAGCGTATTGGACGTATAATTTCTAGGTGGGTATTACCAGGGGAGGCGCGCAGTGCTACAGCAATAAGAACCGTAAATAATTCAGTTAAATCAACTTTGGTAGATTGGGGAGTTTCTGAAGAGAGGATTCATACTGTCCCTTCTTTTTATCTTGATTCAGAGAGTTCTAAAAAATTCTCTGATACAGAAAAAGATGTAGACGTAGTTTTTGTTGGTCGATTGGTTGCAAACAAAAAGCTAGATAGATTGCTGGCTGCTGTTGCTAGTCTTTCTGGTGTTTCACTTATTGTTCTAGGTGATGGCCCACAAAGAAAACACTATGAGAGGATTTCTAAGTCATTAAAAATTGAAGACAGAGTAACTTTTGCAGGATGGCTACCTACAAGAGACGATGTTATTAAACAAATGCAACGTGCTCGTATGCTTGTAATGGTTTCTGCAAGTGAAGGAGGGCCTAGAGTTGTTCTAGAGGCTATGGCATGCGGATTGCCTGTAATAGCTACTCCTGTTGGAGTAATGCCAGAAGTTATTGTAAATGGAGAGAACGGTCTAATGACTACAGGGGAACCAGCTGACATTGCCGAAAAGATTGCGCTCCTACTTTCTGATAATGTTTGGAGGGAAAGAATGGGTCAGAATGCTACCGACATTCGGGACAAGTTTGATAAGAAAATTCTTGTTGCGAATTATGCTTCATTCCTTCAATCTCTTTCTGCAAGTTCAGACAATTCCTCTAGTCAATAATGAATATTTTATTGGTCACGCAGAAAATAGATGTATCAGACCCAATACTAGGGTTCTTTCATCGTTGGATAAAAGAGTTTGCTGTTAACTGCGAGCATGTGCACGCAGTAGCTCAGTACACAGATTTGTTTGATCTGCCAGACAATGTGTTTGTGCATTCTTTAAAAAAAGAAAAAGGATCTTATCGGATTGTTCAGATTCTTAGATATTGGAAATACCTTATTAAATATAGAAAAGACTACGACGTAATATTAGTTCACATGACTCCTATTTGGGTTGTATTGGGATTCCCTGTATCTCTCATCTTAAGAAAGCGTGTAATGCTTTGGTATGAAGCACGTGGAACCAGATGGCCATTAAAATTCTCTACCTTTATTGTTAAAAAGATATTTAGTGCGTCAGAGCATGGCATGCCTCTAAATACGAAAAAAAGTGTATTGATGGGTCATGGAATAGATTCAGATCAGTTTTCTATGGGCGGTCACAATGATAAAAATCAATTAGTGACTATTGGCCGCATAACAAAATCCAAACAGCTTATATTGCTTTTAAATGCATTTTTGTTAATGCCAGAAAGATTTAACTTTTCCATAATAGGAGTAGCGATTACAAAAGAAGACAAAGAGTTCTTGAAAGAGATAAAAGAATTTTTATTAAATAATGGGATAGAGAATCGTGTAATTATTAAATCAATGACTCAAGAACAGGTTGTGCCACTACTTAAAAACTCTTTTGCATTTTTGCATGCTAGTACAACAAGCTTAGATAAGGCAGTGCTAGAGGCAATGTCTTGTGGTTGCCCTGTTGTTTCACTTGCGTCGGCTGTTCATTCCTCTATTCCAGAAGAATGCCGAGCAGTAGATGCATCTTCTATCGCAGAATCTGTTTCTTATTTATCTGGTTTATCAGGTGAAGAATATAATGCACTTTCAAATAGTCTAAGATCGGATATTTGTACTAAGCACAGTCTCTCTAGTCTTATAAAACGTTTAGTAGAAGAAATGGCTTAAGTTATTTAAGTGCATTTAATAATCGTTCTCTGGTTTCGTATACTCGCGAAATATCTTGGTCATCTCTTAAATATTCTTTGTGATCATTAAGTATTTTTTCTAATTGCTCTCTACTTGGTAGAGATTTTAATGGATATTTGTGTCCTTTAATTTTTTCGTAAACTTCTTGTATCACACTAATGCTGATCATTGCTTGCAGTGTGCCAAATAGCATATTCCCACTCCATGCTTCCTTGGGTGGAGTTAAATAGTAGTTAATAACTTGTTCTGGAGTTTTAAAATGATTTAAAAGCATTACAGCACCACTTACACCGCTAAAGCCTGCGTAGTATTCATCCTCTTCTTCTTTTGGAACTATATAACATCGGTATCCTTTTTCTAGCAGTGTCTCGTTTGCCTTATCAAAAGTGTCGTATCTATTTGGTGGCTTGCCAATAAGTGATGGATGCTCGTTACCATTACAAGGAGCGAGTGATAATTTTTCTTTTTCCCAGAAAATATCGCGGTTAAATGCGATGCAGTAACTACTACTTGGTTTGTATTTTTTGCCATCTATCTGGTAATGCCACCACTCACGAGGTCTAAAACTAACAGTCGCTGTATTTGGCTCATTAAATTCTTTCTTTAGAACATCTAACATTTTATTACTCATTGGGAACATATCGTCGTCACATATCCATGCAATACGCCTGTTTTTTGCAATATGTTGAATAAATTCGTCTGATTTTGTAGCTGCATATTTATTTAAAAACTTTTGAACTTTTGCACGAGGGAAATCTTTTGGATTTAACTTTCCAGAGCAGTCAAAAATTACAATATCAACAGAGTCTCCTAAATTTCTACAAACCATTTCGTACCACACAGTTGCCATAGGTGGCAGTATGTTCATTGTAAATAATGCAGGTTTATCTGATGCGGGTAGAGCCTTGCGTGAACAGTAATATTTAACTGTAGGTAACAGGGTACGACGCGCACTTAAAATACTAAACTTTTTGAAAATATATGGCAGTAGTTGTGCGTAATCTCGTTTCATATGTTTTAGTGTATTGATTTAAGGCGATTTCTTCTACTATATGTCTTGTGAAAAAGTTTCTTGATCGTCATTACAGAGCAATCCGTCGTTTTAGGTTTATATATGGATGGGCAAAGGATTCCCATTCCAAAGCCAAGTGCTCTAAAAGAGCACAGGAATGGCAAGTAAAAGGATTAAAAGGGGCAAAGCTAGATATCTGTGGTGGTAGAAATCCATATAACCCAAAGGAGTTTTTGAATGTGGATATAATACCTTTCCCGCAAGTGGATTTGGTATTTGATATAAGGAAAAAATTCCCAATAGAAAATTCTGTGATTGCAGAGATTATTTCTTGCGCAACGCTTGAACATTTTAGAAAGCACCACAACGAACATATCTTAAAAGAGTTTTATCGTATTTTGCAGCCAGAGGGAGTGTTACGAGTTTCTACTCCAGATATAGAAGCAATAGCTAAGGGGCTTTTAGAAGGTGAAGATTTAGACAATGTTAATAAACATTTATTTGGAAAGTTTAAATCAGAAGACACTGATGATTTTGATGTTCATAAATGGATGTATCCAGTTAAAGACATGATAAAAGCTCTTAAAGATTTAGGATTCAAAGATGTTCAGCAGATAGAAAATGACACCGGAATGCATGATTCTAGGCTGAATTACCTTATAAAAGCTAAGAAATAGATATTCTATTTCTTATTAACTAAAGGACAAGTTACATAGATTAACTTGAGCCCATATATCAAGCGTGCAATTTCATAGCGCAAAGGAAGTCGGACTCCTTTTCTTGGGATTCCCCAAATTATCATTATCCTAATTAATGCGATACTCCTAGATCTGGTTGTGTGGAACAGGCGACTTACAAGCCAATGTTTCCATCCTTTGTTTTTTGATTTCTGTCTCTCTAGTTTTAGATATCGATTGTTTTTCCTCCAATAATCTTCGTTATTTCCAAGTGGTGCTAGGCATGCACCTTCTAGATCGTAAACTGGTACAGATTCACAAAGTTCAGGTCTTTCGTGCACTGGTTTTATCCATTTATTTATTGCTTTCTTATTAAAGAAATAGAGTCTCTTATTTGGATACGTAGATGCGAAATCAACAACTCTTCCATCATTTAAAACATACTTTCGTATTACATAAAAGGCCGCAATTTCATTCTTAATTACCGCTTCTTTCATAGATTCTAAAATCTCCTCAGTTGCCACTTCGTCGCTATCCAATGCGAAAATCCAGTCTTTGCTTGCGTTTGCCAATGCTAGGTTTCTAACACTTGAAAAATCTGTAATCTTGCCAGTAGTTTCTTGGCTGATAACTTTTGCATTGTATTTACTGGCAATATCTAAAGTGTTGTCTGTACTGTCGCCATCTATTACTAAAATTTCTTCACAATCTTTAATACTCATAAGAGTATTTTCTAGTGTCTCACCAGAATTATATGTGAGTATGTGAACGCTGATTGGAATTAGATCAGACATAAACAAAAAACTTATATAAAAAGAAGTTCCAAAGTACCACACTCCCCATACTTATAATCTTGCTTAGTTCTTCTCCCATTGGAGAGAACTCAACTAACGCAAACAATAATGCAGTTGCAATACTTGTACTAAATAGGTCCACAAGTGCGTATTTGCCCAAGTGCTTTAAGAATTTTTTGTCTTTTCTAAATACTAAGTATTTATGAGAAAGGAATGCAGTACAAAAACCTAGAGTGCTACCAACGATTGATGATCCTAAATACCAAAAGCCAACATTAAGAAGAATCATAAAACTTCCAAAATCTATAACTAAAGCCATAGAGCCACTGCATATATATAACAAAAATTGCGCGGCATGTGGGTTTATTTTTTGCGCTGCGCTAGAAAAGGGGAGCTTCATTCTTTTTAGAGTATAGAGATATTACTTACTTAAGTGCAGTTTTTTGGTGGGGATACAATGCTGTATTTATTAACAACTGTATCTGTGATTCTATCTTTGTATTCCTGCTTTCCCTGATTATCTAGAGCAATGAACCAATACATACACTGCTGCGCGGCGGTAGGAGTTGTGAAATTTTTAGGAAGGCGCTTTGTAAGTATTGGGTTTGTTAGGAACAACCAATTTGGATTTTCTTGTAGTCTAACAAATACTTCTGCTTGCTGAACAATCATAGGAACATCTCTATAGTTTTCTTCTAAATATATTGCTGCCTGTGCTCCTCTTGTATCTCTACTAGATCCTTTGTAAGTAATTTGCCACCAGAATTGACCAGATATAAAGAAAAGAAGAATTAGTATTGAAATAATTTTGTGGAACCTCTGTCCAATCCTTTGTATTCCTATTACTGCAAATGGAATTAATAGTATGTGTGCAGGTAGTAAATGCCTGTACCATCCAAAGCTGCTCAAGAAATACAATGTGAATCCTACGATTAATGTAGAGACTATTATTGCGATTGTCTTATTCAGATTTTTTCGAATGCTTAACAGTCCAATAGCTCCAAACAAAAGTAGAATTTGGTAATACAAAAATTGAGGGCGTAAAAGTATTTCTGGATGTCCGTGAAGAATATTTATTCCTCCACTATTGCTTGAAAACATAAATTCAAAATCACCAGAAAGCCCTGTAGCTTGCGACATTTCAGTAATTCTTAGTGGTATATAAACTAGTAAGGCGACTATTCCAATTCTGGTTAGTGATAATGTTTTTTTATATTTCTTTGATAAAAGTGCAGCTATCCAAGCAACGCCAATCGCGGGATATATAAGCCCCATTGTGAGCTTCGTCACCACACTCAAGCCAAGGCAGAGCCCTATAACTGCGTCCCTTTTCCAAGACTTTTCTCTTTTTAATAAGAGCAATAGGCCAAGTAATAGCCAGAACATTGCAGGTATTTCCCCCATAACAACCTTGCCCGTATTAACAAAAGCAGAAAGCGTTACAAGTAAAAGAGCAGACCATCTAGCGGAGTTCTTGTTACTTATTTTTTTGCTTAGTAAATAGAAGGTGATTGTAGCTAGTATCATGTACAAGACCATTGGGATTCGAGCGGCTTCTACAGAAAAGCCAAATACTTTAATAAACAATGCAACAGGTAAAAGTAACGTAGGACCTACAGCCAAAATGTATGGAAAAGACCACTCGTTACCAAGTATTGGTAGCAGATATCCTCTACCTGCTGCGATTTCCCTAGAAACAATCATAAATAGACTATCGTCTGTCCATGCGGCGGGGAAAGTATCAAGTTCACGGAGGAAAAAGAATCCAGCGAATATTGTAATAATCATTTCTGGCCACCAATTTTTTATAAATTTATTCATTTAATTAATTAAAAATAGTTTGAATCTTTTCTGCAATATCTTGTGCATCACCTGCTTTGCAAAGTGTAACCATCTTATCGTGTGCAAATAGTTCTCTAATTGCATCGCTGTCTCTGGTAAGTACAGGGACTCCGCATCCTAGTGCGTCATATACTTTATGTGGAATTACACGATTTGATTTCTTGGATGTTCCAAATATTCCAAGACACAGATCAGATTTTCTAATTATTTCTGGTAGCTCTGTCATAGATACCCTCTTTTCAAAAGAAATATTTTTTACTTCTTTTTTTTCTGCCATTTCTTTCATTTGATTATGTGTTTGCCCAGATCCTATTAATTTAAAGTGAATATCTGGCTCTATTGGTTCCAATATTGCTGCTGCCTCAATGATATGCTCAATGCCTTGTAATGGGATGTAAGAGCCAAAAAACAGCACTTCTTTTGTATCACTTTTCTCTTTTTTAACTTTAGATGGGCAAAAAACATCCTCCCGAGTGCCCAAATACAAAACATTAATTTTCTTTGGGTTAATGCGGAATTTTTTTATAAAAAATTCACGATGGGTTTTTGTATCTATTAAAATTTCATCTGCTGCGTGGCACGATACAAAATCAACGCAGTATAAAAACCAAGAATAGGGATTCCACTTAGATACTTTTTTTCTGTCATCTACTATTGTGTCCCACAAAGAAATAAACACATCAAATACTAATTTCTTTCTTGGGAATCTGGTTAATGCCCAAGCTAATGGCATTAAGTAATGCCCGGGGAACGTAACAAGTACTGTGTTTACTTTTCTGCTATTTTTTAAATAACAGACTGTTAAAGAGGCATATTTTCTTATAAGCCCATTCTTGTCTGTATGACATTCAGTAACAGTTCCACCCTGTTTATTTAGCTGTTTTTTTATCCCCCAATGCCTTTGGGCTTGTTGGTCGTGATAGCCGAATGCCAAAATATGCTTAGTGGGCATACCAGAATGGTAGCTTTCAATTCGAATCAATGGAAATAATCCTGCGTATGATTCCTACATATACCTATTATTGATGTAGAGTATTATGCGTATTGAATATTTATGAATATCGCTTACGTCACCCATACACGGTTTCCTACAGAAAAAGCCCACGGAAAGCAGATTGCAGAGGTTTGCAGTTCGCTTGTGGAGCTAGGGCACGAAGTAACCATTATTTGTCCTCGTATTCGTAATTTAATTACAGAACCTGCGCATGATTACTATAATCTGCCAGATAATTTTGGAATTCGTTATTTGCATCATTTTAATGCAGCTTCTGCACGATGGATTCCAGGAGCATTTAGATTTATTGTCTTGATGTACTTTTATCGTTTTGCTTTAAGAAAGTTTTTAAATTCACAAAATTATGATTTGGTATATGTGCGTTCTGCAGAAGTGCTTAGAACTTTGGTACATTTAAAAACTCCTGTAGCTGCAGAAATGCATACAATCCCAAGAAGAAGACGCAAAAACTTAGTATCTGCCCTAAATAAATGCGCAAAGGTTATTTGTTTAACTAGACCATTAAAAGAAGAGCTTGGGAGTATGGGGGTAGCAACATCTAACATGATTGTAGAGGGAGACGGAGTTAGACTTGATCGTTTTAGTAATTTGGATTTGGTAGAAAATGTACGAGCTGAATTATCTTTACCAAGGGATCGTGCGATTATTGGTTATGTTGGTTCTTTTGTAACAAGAAATACAATAGAAAAAGGGATTCTAGAATTGATTCATGCAATTTCCATCCTAAAAAAAGAGGGAGCCAAGGTTACAGGTTGCATTGTTGGTGGTCCTATTAGTTGGAAAGTAAAATATTTACGAGTAGCTAGAGATCTTGAGTTAACAGAAGAAGATATCATTTTTAAAGATAGAGTGGCTGCAGATAAAGTTCCTTCTATTTTAAATGCTTGTGATGTTTTGGTTTACCCTGCACCAAAAACAGATCATCCATTTTTTCAAAGGGACACATCTCCACTTAAATTATTTGAGTATCTGGCTGCCGCTAAACCAATAGTCTGTGCTGATATTTTGCCACTTCGTGATGTTGTAGATGAATCATCAGTTTATTTTGCAGGCGCTGGTGATCCTGAGTCTTTTGCATCTGCTATACGAAAAGCAATAAATGAAACTGATCAAGATTCTAAAAAAAGGAAAGAGAAACAGAACGAGCTAGCGCTTTGGTATAGCTGGAAAAGCAGAATGAGTAGAACAATTAAATCAATTACCCAATAATTAATATGAGTACACCTATAAAAATAGAAAAAGATGGTGTGTTGTATGCCATGTTTTTTAGTAGCTCATTATCTGCTCCAGACGGTGTTAATTTTTTAAACAATCCAGAGGATTCTTTGCAAATTGGATTAATGGAACGTCCAACTGGATACAAAGTAGAACCACATTTGCATCCCAGTAGATCTATCCCAATAGAAAGAGTTTCTGAGTTCCTATACATAGAAAAAGGAAAAGTAAAGGCCACAGTAACAGACGAAGAATGGAATGTACTGGGTGAACACGAGCTTTCTGAGGGTGATTTTCTCTTATTTTTAAGAGGTGGCCACAGTGTTGAAGTTATAGAAGAAGCTCGCATGATAGAGGTAAAACAAGGCCCTTTCCTTGGTGACAACGGAGCAAAGGTTTATAAGAACTCGTAGATCAGATTGTTCATTTTGCCTCTTTATTCCATACTGTTTTTGTGAAAGTTCCTGTTAATGAACCAGTTATCGCAGATGGCGCAAAAAAGTATGTTTTAGATGCCCTAGAAACAGGGTGGATATCTTCTGCTGGTAAATATATTTCTTTGTTCGAGGAAACTTTTGCTGCGTTTATAGACGTTAAACATGCAATTACTGTTACAAGTGGAACGTCTGCACTTCACTTAGCTCTAACTTCATTAAATATTGGTAAGGGAGACGAAGTAATCCTCCCTGATTTTACTATGATTGCTTGCTTGGATGCTGTTTTATACACAGGAGCAACTCCAGTATTTGTAGATGTTGATCCAGAAACGTATTGTATAGATACAGATCAAATTGCTTCTAAGATTACAGATCGTACAAAGGCAATAATGCCAGTACACATCTATGGGCATAGTGCAGATATGGACCCAATACTCGTGCTAGCCGAAAAGCATAATCTATATGTAATAGAAGATGCCGCAGAAGTGCATGGTGGAACCTACAAAGGCAAAAAGTGTGGGGGAATAGGAACAGTTGGATGCTTTAGTTTTTATGGAAATAAAATTATCTCTACAGGAGAAGGCGGAATGCTAGTGACTAATGATGATGAAATAGCCGCTAGAGCTCGCAGCTTAAAAGACTTGGCACATGATTCTAACAAACGATTTTGGCACAAAGAGGTTGGATACAATTATAGAATGACCAATATGCAAGCAGCACTTGGGCTAGGGCAAACAGAATCGGTTGATACATTCTTGGCTCATAAAAAATGGATGGCTAGTAATTACACATCACAATTAAAAGATATTGATGGGCTTAGGCTTCCTATTACAAAAGACTACGCAGAAAATGTTTATTGGATGTATGGAATCTTGGTAGAGAATTCATTTCCTCTTACAAAAGATGAGCTTAGGAGTGCTCTACAAGAAAAAGGAGTAGACACTAGGGATTTCTTTTATTCAATCTCTTCTATGCCCATTGCAGACCCATACAGAACAGATGATAAGTACCCAGTGACCCAAGATATTTCTAAAAGAGGATTTTATTTACCTTCTGGGCTTGCTCTAACAGAAGAACAATTAACCTACGTTTGTGATGTCATCAAAGAAATTGCAACCTCATAGTATTTCTCTCGTAAGTGTACTGCTGCCAACCTATAACGAAGCTGGCAATATTGCAGATCTAATTAAAGATATTCACATTTCAATAGTAGATCCGCACGAGATAATTGTTTTAGACGATAATTCTCCAGATGGAACGTCTGGCATTGTTCAGGGCATTATAGATTCTGGTGAGGTCCCAAACCTCCGCTTACTTACACGTATGTTAGACAGAGGGCTTACAAAAAGCCTAAAAGACGGCGTAAAACTAGCAAATGGAGATACAGTTGTTTGGATGGATTGTGATTTTTCTATGCCTCCGTCTGTTATTCCAGATCTACTTGATCAAGTTAAAAACGGATACGATATTGCAGTTGGATCACGTTTTGTTTCTGGCGGTGGGCAAAAGAAATATTCGCAAGGTGAATCTAGGGCAGCAATTATATTGAGTTCTATACTCAATTTAAGCTTAAGAACACTCCTGTTTAGAAGTTTTAGAGACTACACCAGTGGATTTATTGCCGTGCGGAAAGATGTTTTAAACAGAATTAAATTACGTGGTGATTATGGTGAATATT
The DNA here is from genome assembly GCA_018648865.1 of Candidatus Peregrinibacteria bacterium. Classification (GTDB taxonomy): domain Bacteria; phylum Patescibacteriota; class Gracilibacteria; order Peribacterales; family Peribacteraceae; genus JABGQH01. Next base: position 102,164 of record JABGQH010000013.1, on the reverse strand, counting down.
TTATGGATCTTATTTTTAGATCCATCTTATTAAAGTATTCAATAGTAGAAATTCCATATACTTGTGAGTCTCGCAGAGCAGGGGAATCCAAAACTGCTCCAAACCTAAAAGTTTTAATAAAGCGTGGTAGTAAATATCTATTCGTTATTTTTAAACTCCAAGTAGTACGTATTAGATCGTTATTTGGAATGCATATTTAAAAAGAGAGGGACTCGTGAGTCCCTCTGTATGCTGCCGAGGCAGCTTGCTATTCTTTAGTTTCTTCTTTCTGGGAAATACCATTTTTCGATTTGACTGGGAGTCATGCGATCACCTTGATCGGAGCCTACGCAAGTCCAGACTCCGACCTGAAGGATTTCATTTGCAGACTTGATGATTGATTTTACGTCAGGATTTTCTGAGGTATCCTCAATCGTTAGTGTACAAGTTGGTCCGCCGTGCGCGCCGTAGTCCAACTCAAGCCGAACATGTAGCCCTGTTTCAAATGCACAAAGTAGGGTAAGTACCCTATGCTCGATATGGGATTCAATACTGTGTGTAGGCTTGATAGATTCGCCTTCTCGTCTGACATATTTTCCATTTAGATCGGCTGTTGCATCCTCCATGCCTTCCCAAGAGCAGTGGATAATGATTGGTGGGTCAGGAAGATTGTCCGATAGTCCGCGTAGATTTTTGTAGAAATGCTCGATGTTGAGAAATCTTATTTTTTCATCATCTGTTTCATCTTTTGCAAAAGCCATAATAGTTCTAGCGAACAGAAGCAACATTTCTGACATTGGCCTAGTTCTACCTAAGCATACAGCTTTCGTAGTTTGGATACGCATTAACTAATACCTTTCGAAAAACGGTTGATACAAGCGGTTTTCCCGCGATTTAAAAGAACGCCGAGGCATTTTACGGATAGAGCATAATTAGTCAATTATTGTTTGCTTTAAAATTCTAATTTTGGAGCTATTACGTCCACAGCCTCATTAACAGCTTTTGCGCTTGGGTGAACTGTGTCCCAACCCAGTACCTCTACATTGTTCCCAAATGTTTCGTATAGATCTATTACCTTAAGCCCTCTTTTCTTAACCTCAGAGATCAATATTGGCCTGCTTTCTGAGTGCATGAATCTATCTGGCCAAATTACGAATGTTCGTGGCATTCCTTCTGGTAAAACAGCTATTAATTTATCTAATTGAGATAAATACATTTCAATTTGATCGTCTGTAATGCTATCTGCTTTTGGTGTTTCTTCATTTCTTGAATCTTCTAATGATTCTACTGCATTTCGCATGTTTACCACTTTTTTCACCACTTTATAAAAAGCACTATTAACGTCTAGCCAACATTTTGCGGGCACTAATTTTAGTATTCCTTCTTCTACTGGGTTGCACTGTGTTTCTGTTGGCACCCAATCTGGTGCCCTAATTATCCCCATATCATCTAGCCAGCCTGTTTGTGTATCAAAGTCGTTGTAATGGAATACAAGCATAAGCATTGCAGGGTCTAGCTCCCTTAACTTTGTTTCATAAATGGCGGTTTGCATTCCCAAGTGATACCCCGGTGATGCAGTATTTAACCAGTTGTATTCTGGGATCTGCTCAGCCAAATTTGCAGCTATTGTTTGGCTGTCCTTTACCCCGTATCCAAAAGCAATTGAATCACCAAGTATTACAACTGTCTCTTTCTCCTCCTCTAGCTCTGCAGAGCGAAACCCCAAACTATTTGTTGTTACTGTTTGTCTGTATGCCTTCCTGCTTATATTTGGTATTAGTTCGTAACTGATTCTTTCGTCTTCACTAACTTGATAAATTTTAGGGGGATTAGGTTTAACCGTTTGCAAACCAGTAACCCTTAAAGCTACCTCTATTCCTCCAAAAAATAGAATAGTAGTAATAACTAGTAGCCCAAGGTTTATAGAAATATTCTTTAGTTTCATTTCGCAAATAGCTTAGCGCAAGTGGGACACTAAAATAAATAATGAACCAGTCATATATTACATATTAAGCACCTCTTCTAATCTTTCATCGATCTCTGCTTCTATATCTGTAACTACTATTTCTCCAGAGGATTCTAATTCTTCATACATTATCCTTTCAGCATCCTCTCTCCATTTTGGAAATTTAGAAATTGTAAAAGCAACTAGCTTTGTATCTTTTGGGTTTAAATCCTCATTACAAAAAGCTATTAGAATATCTTCATCCACATTATCGGGATCTATTGTGATTACAGATTCTTCTACTGGTTTTTGATTAGTATCGAACATATAAATAGTTATTAACCAATATTAAACAATTCTTCCATTGCGCTTCTAATGTTGCCACCTTCTTCGTTGAATACTTCGTCAATTATTTCATGTGCTGCTGCTTGCCAAGCTGACGATTCTGTAATTTTTTGGATAATTCCTTTGCTTCTAGCAAGAGTCAGTCTGCCTTTGAAAAACATCCTAAGTCTGTCTTTATCTTTAATCGGTAATGAATATCCTTGTTTCTAATTCGACTAGTTGTTCTACTGTATTGTTTGACATAATAATGATTAGTAATAAGTATTTTTTATTAAATTACTTTTAATAATTACAAGGGATTAAGGTCTTCCTCCAGATACTGCAAACTGGAATCGAATTCTTTCTCCATCTCTTAATGTGCCTACCTTTTTGTCTCCTGCTAATCTAGTTGTTGCTCTCTGCCATGCTGGCGATTTTTCAATAATTTCTGTAACTACAATTATTTCTTGATCGGTTAATTCATCACTTAATAATTTTATTATTACATTTTCATCTGCTTGATCTGTGCTTATTTTAAGTGATTCAATAATTTGTTGTTCTTCTACAGGGCTTAACTTATCGCATAACATTATATTCATTATTTCTTCTTCCGTAATATCTGGCTCAGTATCTTTTTCTGCAGTTTCTTCTGGTCTCATTATTGCCATTGCTAAGCTTGGTAAGTCAATTAAGTGCGATACAATATACTTATACTTCTTATTGTCAAATTATTTCTTTCTCCCTGTAAGTACAAACAAACCGCCCTCTCTTCCTATTGTGAACACCTGCCTGCCGGCAGGCAGGTCCAGCCATATTCTATTATTTTTTCTTACCAACCAAAACAAATAGTCCTCCTTCTCTTCCTATAGTAAATGCCCAACCTATCTGTTTTAAAATATGTTGAGCACTGTTACCTTTTGGATGATCTGCAAACAATTTTTGGTTCTGCGGAGTTTCTCCTTCTATTCTTCCGCCAATATCTGGAACTCCACTTACAAACTCTACATTGTTCTTTTCAAACCATTTAAGTACTTCATCTACGCTGTGCCAACTTTCATGAGGATTCCTGTACTGATCACTAAACCAAATCTCCTTTTTACTTTGATCTACGTCCTTCCTGCGCATATGGGCATCAATCCTTCGCATCGTCCCCCCCGTGCATTTAAACAAGCATTTACGAGCTCCCAGAGGCATGCGTGCGTAACTGTTATACAAACCAATCACAATATATCCACCTGTTTTCACCTTCTTTAGTAGTTCCGTAAATCCTTTATAAGGATCTGGAGTGTGGTGCAGGACCCCAGAGCAAATAAGTACATCCACCGAATTGTTCTTTGCAGGCAATGTAAATATATTCCCCTGAACAAAAGATACATTCTTTAAATCGAATTGCTCCTTAAACTTTTCCCCAAGTAAAAGGGAAGGAATACTCTGGTCCATTCCAATTACTTTCCTACTATTTACTAACCCCAAAAAGTTTGTCATCTGCCCAGTACCGCAACCTACTTCTAATACAGAAGCCATAGGAGGAATGGCTTCATCTAGCCACCTCCCAAAGCCGCTCTTCTGTGCTTTATCCATCAAAACACTTGGGCTATCTATTCCGTCATACCCAGGGAAAGTTACAGTCTCGTAAAACTTTTGCATCATCTGTCTTACCTTTTCTTCCTCCTCACTTTTGGTTTCTATTAGCAAGCGGGGGATTCCATCCTTTATTTCGTACTTGGTTCCATATTCGTTTACCAAACTCTCTCCCCCTTGTTTTAAAGGGCTACCTGTTTCGGGGCATGCCAAGTATGGAATAGCGGAACTAAAATCCATTTAAGTTGAAAGGAGTATAGCAAGTATGTAGAGATTAACTAAAAAGTCTACAAAGTGCAGACTAGATTCTTGACGACATCAATTAATTGTATTAATAATGTCTTATCCATCAGTAAATATGTATGTATCAAGCAAGAGTGTTTCAAAAAATAATCTTTCAAAACTTAGATCAGATCTAAATAGGTTTTTGAAAACAACAAAAAGTGTTTATTGCAAAGCACACAAAAAGCGTATCTATTTAGATAAACTCCCAGAAGCCTTAACTGAGCGAAAGAATAGAAAATCACGATTAAAAGTATTTGACATAGCAATTGATATTTTGAAGCATGAGCCTGTATTAAAAGAATCAATCAAAAATGGGTTTGTTTGTTACGAGATAAAAGGACTAGATGCAGATAATAAAGAAATTATTATTCATATAAGGGAAGAGAAAGGACCAAAAAAAGATAGAAAACTATATTTTGTTTCTTGTTTCCTGCGTAGTTAAAACCCCCATCCCCTAGCTAGTGGGGATCAGAGTTTTGGAATCATTTCGTTCAAGTTGGAAGATTACAGCTCATAAAGAGAAACCAACTAGGAGTAATTTGATGTAATTATATTTTACATTTGCAATTTTATTTAGTCAATGAAGAAAGTGACTCAAAAGGTTATAATTAAAATTTATTGGAACCAATACCCATTTAAGTTGAATGGGGTATATCATGTGAAATTTAACTATGTTAGACAATTCAGCTATTTACCAACTCTCCCTATCATAAATTTTACAGCTTTATTCATGTTAATTGGAGTTATTTGGATATCAGGATTCTTATTTTTAAAAACTCTAAATATTTCATCTGCAAAGGCTTGTCCGACATTAGGCACATTATCGAAATCAAGAGTAATTGATTTAAATTTTTCTAAACCAGTAAGTACGCGTCGAGCTTGCGAGCGAGAGATATGAATAGTTCCCATTGTGTAGAGCTTTATTTGAATCTCAGTTTTATCAAATGCATATTCCTCTGGGTTAGTTTGATATTCTGCGAATAGATCGTTTAGATGCCTTTCTGAATTGCATGCAATATCAAATGATACCTTGGTACCTTTTTTTGATGGTTTTATCTCTTCGAAGAATAGATCTTCAATATTATTTTCTATTGTGAGCTTATATCCAAAACTTTCTAAACTGAATGCATCAGCTATTTTTGAAGTGAAGAAAATACCTTCCCCTGAGTGTGCCTGCGGTTGAGTTGTTGTTTTGCCTTTAAGTAGATCTTGAACAGCCTCTAGCTCAGATTTTAACTTTCTATCATTCATAATGTTTCTAAAAACACCAATTCCAAAATCGTTAATCTGAAATAATAAATTATTTTCATTTTTTTCTACAATTACATGTATGTTTTCTGATTCAGAATGTTCAATTGCATTATTAAGCATTTCTGAAAAAGTGTATTCGAATATATTTCTTACATTTTCAGAAAGTGACTGTCTAAATTGTGCCCTGCCTTCTATATCTTCAAGCACCTCATGTTCAGCTAGATTTTTATTTAAATATCTTCTGTCAAATTTCCACTCAATGTTCCCAGCATATTTTGGTAATACATATGAGGCAGATCTAGTTGATCCTAATTTAATTAGTAAACCTTTTTTTATCAAATCTTGTAGAATTCTTTGTGCGTATTGTCTACTAACACCAAATTTAACCGAAATATCTTTCGAGGTAATTTTCTTTGATTCAAGCGCCTCTGTAAGAATTTGTCCTTTTAAATCTATATTCTAATTATATATAAAGTTTATTTAATTGTAAACACAATTGTAAACAAAGTTTATTTAATTGTAAACAATATATATATTCTTCAATCCAACTCCATTAGAATCCATGGATTGATATAATTATATATTTATGTTATAATAATAAACATGAAAAAACAACAAACAACAGATGAATGGTTAGAAGATCTTTCAAATGGAGTTGTGAAATCAAATGTTCCGATTCCTCCTGAGGTGATCGAAAAAATTTCTTCTACTGCTGAGGATATACGTAAAAGATTAGCTGGAGGTGAAACAGGATCTAAGATAGGAGGTGAAATAACGGGACTGACTTTCTTAATTTCAGGTTCTAGAGATTAAAGCATTATGGCAATAAGTTTTTAATCTAACTCGAATCTCTCTAGATACTCGGAGTTGTCCTTTTGATCACCTGCTTAGGAGCTCTTACTTTTGAGCCAGGTAGGTAATTATCAATGGTTTTAATTAAAAAAAAGTGTTAAAATGATTAGATTCTCTGCTAGGATACAATATCTCAACTACATAATGAATTGGTTAAATAAATTTACCGGCAAGAGCGATAGTTCTTTTGTACGTGAAGAAATTCTAAAGAGATTGCCCTCATCAATTACAATTCAATTTATTTCTGAATTTGATGATAATGGAGATCCAATTATTTTTATTTGTTCCCCAGATCATGAAGGGTTAATTAGCGAGGCTAGGACACATGCTTTAGCCATAAAAAATGCAGAAGATGCAATACTTACCTATTTTGATGTTCCGAAAGATTGTGCTGCTCTTATAGAATTTAATATTGAGGAGGTAAAACAAACTAGGATTTCTTTGGGTGATAGTGGATCAGTAATCGTACAAGAATTTAAGGTAAAAGAACCATCTTATGCCTAGTATACCGCCAGTAAAGACTAAGTTGCTGATTAGAAAATTGCGGCAATTAGGTTTTGAGGTTGATGATAGTAAGGGCAAGGGATCACATGTAAAGCTGATCGGTAAAAATGGAGATTTTATGATTATTCCAAAATCTTTAGAGTCAAAAAATACAAGAAGTACAATCGCAAAATTCCTAATTAAGGAAGGTGTTAACTTAGATACTTTATTCAGTTAGTACTTCTCCTCAATCCAACTCAAACCTCTCTAGGCATTTTAACTACCAACTCTTTACATTGTAAATTTAACAGATTAATTCATGTTTATCGGAGCTATTTAAAATAACTCCAAGTATTTTATTTGCAATGAATTGCCCTATATTAGGTAAATTCTGAAGCTCTAAAGTTTATTTAATTGTAAACATAATTGTAAACAAGGTTTTTTTAATTGTAAACAAGCTATATTCATTCCTCAATCTAACTCAAACTTTTCTAGATATTCGGTGTTGTCTTTTTGTTCACCTGTTAAAGCACTTTTGCGAACCAAGTAATTACCTAGAACTAGGTAATCCATTTGAGTATGCAGGAAGCAGTTAATAGCATCCCTTGGACATTCTACAATTGGTTCACCGCGAACATTAAACGAGGTGTTAATAATTACAGGGCAGCCAGTATTTTTGGCGAATTCAGATATAAGTTTGTGGTACTTAGGATTCTCCGCAGCAGAAACTGTTTGAATACGAGCGGTGCCATCTACATGTGTAATGGCTGGTACCTCCTCCCTTTTGTCAGGATGCACATCTGCAACTAGCAACATGTATGGGCTTGGGCGATCTAGATCAAAGTATTCACTGGCACGTTCCTCTAGTACTGTTGGAGCAAATGGACGGAACGATTCGCGGAACTTAATTTTCAAGTTTACCTTTTGCCAATTATCTTTGTTTCGAGCGTCTGCGATTATGGATCTGTTTCCAAGTGCACGGGGACCGTATTCCATTCTGCCTTGGAACCATCCTACTATTCCTTCACCTTCCATTAGCTTGGCAGTGGTTGTAATAATTTCTGATTCACTTAGTTTTTCGTATGGAAGATTGTTTTCTTTCAGTGCTTCTTCAATCTTAGAATCGCTGTAGTCTAAGCCATAATATGGATGCGGCATTGGGCTAGTTTTCTTACCTTTAAACTCCCGATGCCATATTAAATAAGCAACACCCAGTGCTCCACCTGCGTCCCCAGACGCTGGTTGAATGTAGACATTTTCGAACATGCCTGAGCGCAGGATCTTTCCGTTTGCAACACAGTTGAGTGCTACTCCACCTGCTAGACAAAGGTTTTTGGATGGGTGTAATTTTTTTGCATGTGCGCAAACTTTCAGCATTATCTCTTCGGTTATTTCTTGTACAGACCGTGCGACATCTTTGTGGAACTGCTCTAGGTCACTTTCTGGTTTTCTGCGTGGCTGGCCTAGTAGTTTCTCGAAAGTTTTTCCTGTCATTCGCAGGGTTCTGTCATACGTAAAGTACTTCATATTTAGTTCGAAACTTCCGTCTTCTTTTATATCTATTAGTTCACGCAGATTATCTACATATTTTGGTTCACCGTATGGGGCTAGACCCATAACTTTGTATTCTGCACTGTTTACTTTAAAACCTAGGTAGTAGGTAACTGCAGAGTAAAGGAGCCCAAGTGAATGTGGGTAACGAACCTCGTGGCTAAGATCAATATCAGTATTCTTTCCGTACCCCATTGTGGCAGTTGCCCATTCACCTACACCATCTACGGTTACTATTGTGGAGTCATCGTATCCTGATGCAAAAAATGCAGATGCAGCATGAGATTCGTGGTGAGTGCTGTAGTAAAGTTGCCCATCGTAATTTAATTCTTTTTTTAGTAGATGAGACGTCCAAAGCTTTTTGTTCATCCACTCTTTCATTGCACTCAAATAAGAGACGTATCCAAAAGGCCAGACTCTAAAGTAGGATTGTAAGATTCGGTCAAAGAACTTAAGTAATGGCTTTTCGTAAAATCCAACTGCATCTATATCTTTAATTGATATTCCCTCAAATTCAAAAGCTTTATTAATTGCATTAATTGGTATGCTTTCATCTTGTTTCTTTCGTGTAAAACGTTCCTCTTGTGCTGCGAACACAATCTGCCCGTCTTTTAGTAAAACGGCTGCACTATCGTGATAAAAGCATGATATGCCTAGGATGTAGATTGGTTTGTTCACAGGTTTAAAATGAATATTTCATACTGTTTCCTTCTTTAGAAATTTCTACCCAGTAGGAATCTTTTTTCTTCTTTTTTAAATGACATAGCCTCCAAATAATTGCGTATAGTCCAAACCCAACTATCCATAATATGCTCAAAATTATTTTACTCATTATTATTCCTAAAATATGAGAAAACTTCATCCAAGCTTTGTGCTGAACATTAAATGGAGGAGGAAGATTGTCTTCTGTTATTTTTATAAATTTGAGACTTAGGATTAGTTCAAACAAAAACAGATACACGATTACGCCGATAATAATTATAGATGTTGTACTCATCAGTTCTTAAAAGACAGTGTAAATAAACGGTGCGAATGCAGAGCCTTGTGCAAATATAAGCACTAGACCAAGTAAAACGATAAAAGTGACTAGTGGCAAAAGCCACCATTTTTTTCGCACACGTAGGAAACGCCAAAGTTCTGAAACTATAGATAGTTTGCTCATGTGGCAGAGTATATCAGATTTTGAAAAGACTTATCCAATACCTGCCATAAGAGCAAAAATATTTAGGATAGGAGAGATGATTAAACCTATCCATACAGAAAATATTGGTATGTTTAGGAACATACTAGCAAGTACCAATATTAGTAATATTTGAGGGCCTCGTGCCATAAACTCTAGGTATTCACGCTCATATTTGTATGGAATGAATGCTCTGATAACTTTAGATCCATCTAGTGGTGCGATAGGTAGTAAGTTAAATGCCATTAATATTAAATTAATCCGAATAAAGTCTTGAGACAAAGTAGAAAGCATTGTTGTTAAGACAGATGCATTAGCGCCTCCTCCATAAAATAGAAATGATCCTTTCCCTACTACCATTAATATAGAAAATGCAGTGATAGCCATTATAAAATTACTTAGTGGCCCTGCGATTGCTACTAGTGCTGTGTCTTTATTATGATTTTTAAAATATTGAGGATTAACAGGAACAGGTTTGCCCCATCCAAATCCAACAACTAAAAATAGTAATGTTCCAATGGGATCTAAATGAGAAATTGGGTTAAGCGTAAGCCTTCCCTCATATTTTGCAGTTGGATCACCCAGCTTGTATGCCACAAATCCATGTGCCCATTCATGCACAGAAAGCGAGACTAAAACTGCAATAATAAACGTTGGTGTAAAAAATTCTAGCATTGGCATATGTGTTTATTGTACGTAGGTTGTATAAAAATGCGAAGGACTAGGATTAGAATACCTATATTTTTTACCTCAAATTATTTGCCCTTTAGGCACAATTGGGTACCCTGTGTTGGCTTATGTCACGCAAATGTTGCAAAACCGGCAAGAAAACTACAAGTGGTAACAACCGTAGCCACTCAATGCGTGCAACAAAACGTACTTTTAAAGCAAATATCCAAAAGAAACGTGTATTTGATCCAAATACAGGTGAATACAAAACAATCAAGGTATCAACTAGCTACATTCGAACTCTAGCTAAAAGGATGCAAGCAGGAAAAAAGGTTAAATAAAAGCTTTAAGCTTTAAGCGGTAAGCTTTGAGCTGATTATTTTGAGTTAAGTAGTGGTTTTTAGAAAAATCATATAATTAATGGTATTACTAAAAGAAGATTAGATTTCGTTCCCCTCCCCAGACGGGGGAGGGTTAGGGAGAGGGGATTTATGAAAATAGATTGGTTATAAAAAATCTAAAGATTATGAAAAATATAATTCTTTGTATTGAACCCCCTCACCCTGCCCTCTCCCTAGGGGAGAGGGTGCCTAGGTATTAGTTCTGATAGGTTATACAAAAAAACAAACAACAATATTAAATATTATTTGGTCTTAGTTTAAATAACACTCTTCCTTCCCTCTTTTATATCACTTCTTCGGTGTTTTTGTTCTAGCATCTTCTCTTTAGACTTACGGGATCTGCGCATTTTCTGCTTTCTTAATTTAAATATGCGTTTGGCTCTTTCGGACCTCTTACCTCGTATCTTTTCTTCTACTTTCATTATAAGTAATTTATAAGCAGAGGTTCTGTTTCTACTTTGTTCACGATGCCTTTGAACACGTACTGTAATTCCAGTTGGTTTATGAAACAGTTCCACACAACTGCTGGTCTTATTTACCTTTTGCCCACCGGGGCCTCCTCCTTTTGTAAAAACTTCTTCTATATCACTTGGATCTATATTTAATTCGTTTGCTAAATCTAAATGCTTAGCCGGTAATTCAATAGGGAAATCCATAACAGGAATTATACAGGCTTTGGTCTTATTATGAATAAGCTTTGCGGTGTGGCAAGCGCACTTGTTTGAGTAAGGAGCAAAACAGTGAAGCAGTAAAACAGTGTTTTGAAAGTATTCATAAATTCAATTCCAATCAATTCCTACACACCCTCTCCCGTGGGGAGAGGGCAGGGTGAGGGGGTCAATACATCTTTTTTTAGTTGAGCTGTTTACCCCCTCATCTCTTTCTTCTCCCTAGGGGAGAAGAAGGTGAATAGAAGCATTTGTGTTTACTAGTATATTTTTTAGTTTGTGTGACAATGTATTACAAATAGGGTGCCTTGTATTACAATGTATTACATTTTGAATAAGCAAAATGAGAGATTATTCTAATCTAGTAGGATTATTCGTAATTATTTAGATTCTTCTACTACATGGATAATATCTACATTGAATTCTTTACACATTCCTATTATTTGCAGAGTTTTCGTTTTGAAATCTTCGTGGCTTATTTTACTTTCTCTTATTACAGCATCAAAAATATCTTTCCAATTAACCGTGCTATCATCACTTCCTAAGTAATTAACAAGTCCTTCACATGTTTTTTCAAGATCAATGTCTTCTATAATAGCAGGTTCTTCTGCATCCCATCCTATTTTTTGATCATCTAGAGTATTCATAACTAGCAATTTATACTTTAAACAATATATGTCAAATATAATATATTATTAATTTAAAGAGTTCTAAATCCACTGATCTTGATAATCATCATTAGTTTCTATCCTTTCATAGAAATCTTTTACAGCTGGTTCCATCATTATAGATTCTGGTGACCAGCCTTCTAAAAATAGGTTGTCTCCTGATCTTGTTCTACTCAATGCAACATATGCCTGCCCTGGTTCCCATAAATTATTTAGTTTAACTAGAACTTTATCTAACGTTGCACCCTGTGCTTTGTGAATGGTAGATGCCCATGCCAAATTGATAGGGAAGTTATAGGCTTGTGCGACACTTTCCCCGTCTCCATTAAACATTTCAAAGCTTTGTTTGGTTAGATTAATTTTTCTGCCACTAAGTAAATCAATTTCTAGTACGTCTTCCCTTACCTTTGTGATCTTTCCTAGGCTTCCGTTCACATAGATCATTTTTTCGTTGTTGTGTGGAATATGGTTTTTTCTAATCATTATTAATGCACCCTTTTTAAGTAATATTGTCTCTGGGATTGGTGCCTTCTTTTTTAACATTTCGATGTAGTTCTTTTTGCCTGCATAAATGGTTTCAGACTTACATAGTTTTCCTTTTAGTTCATGTAATTTTTTTATATTAAATTTATCTACACTAGATCTATGCGGGTACAGTCTGGTGCCTTCGAAATCCTCTGTGTCTTTTAATACTTTAGACATTAAATATTCCTCGGTCTCATCATCTATTTCACCGTTACGAATATTTTGTAGTAATCTTAAATATGCTTCATCGTCTGTCCGAATAACTTTGTTTAAAACAATGTTTCTAAAATTAGAGTTCTGCCATACGTCGTGCAAAAAAGCCCATTCTTTACCAAGAATGTTTTCATCAATAGGTGGTAATTGAGCAAAGTCACCAACAGCAATAATCCTTAGCCCTCCCCATGGTTCTTCGCAGTATCTAGCCTCTCTTGCAATTGCCTCTGCAGTTGCCAGCATTGTTCCAGAGAGCATAGAAACTTCGTCTATCACAACGCACTTGGCTGCATTAAGTCGATCAATAAGCTTATCGCTTTTCATAGCTCTTCTAATTGTGTTTTCTGGTCCACCCTCCAAGATCCCCAATCCAAAAAAGCTGTGAAACGTTCGACCGCCAACCAATATTGCAGCGGCACCTGTGCTGGCTACAACTGGATATGATTCTGAATATTTATCTTTTAGATATCTATTTAGTAAAAAGCTTTTACCTGTTCCTGCTTCTCCTGTTAAAAACACATTCCCTCCTCTTTCTAAAATATCCATTGCTAGCGCCTGACATTCCGTCAATTTAACCTCTTTTTCTGCTAGTTGAGCTTTTAGACTTACAGAATTCAAAATTAATTAATGGGAAGTGACTTAAAGTTCCATTAGTTTAACGTATCTACTCTTTAGCACCATTAATAACTGAAGTGCTTTATTCCCTTGCTCATTATAAGGGAGTTTTCCCTGAAGGGATTCCATAGTTATATCATCTGGAGTTATATCCTTATCGGCTGGTAAAGCATCCTCACACATGTTTCTAAAGGATGTATCTGTATTATCAAATTGATCGCTTAGTCCGCCTAGTTCTGTGCTTATAAATATATTAAAATTCCTCATAGGAGAGGAACATTCCCCCAATTATTTTTGTTCTCCAGGAAAATTGCTTGGTGGATTAGCTCGGAAAAGTTTCCTAAGATTTCCAATTATTTCATCAATTTCTTTAAAAGTTTCTCCCATGGTTGGGCTTAGAAGGAATTCTCCTTTTTGGTTTATGCTTCCAACATGTGGCCAAGTTGTTTCTTGCCCTTCTGGTTTTACAGAATAATGGAATCCATGTTCTTCACTTCCTCCAACTGGGACTGCAGTTAGTCCTTGTTCAGATAATATTTTTTCTTGTTCTTCTGGTGATTTAAATACAGTGATTGGCTTTGGACCTTTTTCTGACATTTTGGTTGGGGGTAAATTAAGGAGATGAATACTAGTCTTTTAGATTTGGTTGTCTAGGGGAATGCTTTGGTTAAGTGCGTGGTAATTTGAAGACCTTAGAAGATAATTGTTCTATTCTTCTTCTTGGAGAGATGGCTGACCCTACACTATGAGCTTTGCTCAAGTGCGGGGCAAGGTGGTCGCCTGCCTACGCTACGCTTTGGCAGATGAAGACGTGAGTCACTATTTATTCTATTATTGCTTTTGGAGAGATGGCTGAGTGGTCGAAAGCGCACGATTCGAAATCGTGTAGGCTCGTAAGGGTCTCGAGGGTTCGAATCCCTCTCTCTCCGCCACAGTTGAATTCGAGCTAAATGCAAGCCGAAGGCGTAGCATGAAGCCGAAGATACTGTGTGCCCCCGTAGCTCGAAGAGCGTAGGGGTACATTTTTATAGATACAACAGTTTTACTCACTACATGGCAGGCCAATAAACATAACAATAACGAGAAAGCTCTTACTTCATGGCTCCGCTATTAAATGTAGTAGAACTCGCTTCGCTCGTTCACTACATGGCTAGCCGAGAAAACAAATAATTGTTCAGGTCTTTAAATTGTACATTTAAGCGCCATACAAGAAAGAATCCTGCGGTCAATTGCACATCATTTATGTTTTTGTGAAGAATTTTCGTAAAACTACTTGCGTCACTTTGCCTCTGCACCATAGAATTTGTCTGTTTTTAGCTAATTTCCCATTTTACTTTATGAGTTACGTAGTAGCTTCCAAGCTTAAGGACCTCGTTAAGAAGCACGACATGATGTCTTCTGGTGACCTAGCAGACGCAGTAAGCGCAATGCTAGAGGGTGCCGTAGAAAAAGCAGTTAAGCGTGCAAAAGCAAACGGTCGCAAAACTGTTCGTGCAGAAGACCTTTAGTCTTCATTTACTGAACAAACAAAAAGCGCTCACTAGTTGGGCGCTTTTTTTGTTGTCTAAACTCTACGTAGCTCTGCTTCTATAAATTGCATTAAGTCTCCGTCTAGCACAGCTTGTGTATTACTGGTTTCTACTTCTGTCCTTACATCTTTTACCATTTGGTATGGATGCAATACGTAGTTTCTAATCTGTTGACCAAAGTCTGCACTTTTTACAGAACCTTTTAATCCATCTTTTTGCTTCTGTTCTTCCTTCCTCTTTTTCTCTAGTAACTTGGCTCGCAACATGTTCATGGATTGGATCTTGTTTTGTTGTTGGCTCCTTTCACTTTGGCAACTAACAACTATTCCACTTGGTTCATGTGTTAAACGTACAGCGGAATCTGTCTTGTTTACGTGTTGCCCCCCTGCACCACTACTTCTAAATGTATCTATTCTTAAATCTTTTGTATCAATCTCTATTTCTGCTGTCTCTATTATTTCTGGTATTACTTCTACTAGAGCAAAACTAGTTTGGCGTAAGTTCTTTGCATTAAAAGGGGAGAGCCTAACTAAACGATGGGTGCCTCTTTCGCATCTTAAATGTCCGTAGGCCATAGAACCGTCTATATGAATGGTTACAGATTTTACCCCTGCCTCTTGCCCATGGGTTTGATCAACGATTGATGTTTTCCAACCTTGTCGTTCACAGAATCTTAAATACATTCTGGCTAGCATCTCTGCCCAATCTTGCGCTTCTGTGCCACCTGCACCTGCAGAAATTGTTAGATAGCAGTTATTTGTATCGAACTCTCCACTTAAATATAGTTGGATTTCTTCCTTATCCCATTGCTGTTCCAATTGTTCAAACTCTCCACTCAAATCTGGTAGATCCGCCTCAGAAGATGCAGATGTTAGTTCTAGTAGATCTGTAGCATTTTTTAGTAGTTCAATAATGGGGTCCCATTGCCTTTTGAGCGCTTTTAATGAAGCAAATAGAGTATTGGCTGCTTGCTGGTCGTCCCAAAGGTCTGGGGCGCTTGTTTGCTCCTCTAGTTCTTTAATCTTTTTTGGTATTTCTTTTGCCTCAAAGAGAGTCCTTTCCCGTGTTTAGAGCGGATATTAGATCCTGTAATTTTTGGATTAGCTCTTCCAAGGCAAAGGGAGGAATAGATTGCTAGCAGAAGCCTATCATTCTTTTAATTAGAACGGAATTATTGAGTAAATGATATTTGTAAAATATTTTTTGTAGTTTAGCAAATTCCTTAGATGGAAAAAATACGGTTTTTGCGCTATAATATGGGGAAAACAAACATGTCTTTAGCTTCACAAAAATCATCTACTCCGTTTCAGATTTTGCAGCGCACTTCGGTGCCGCTAGTACTGTTCACACTTACTTTAACTTGTTTACTTTTTCTTAGTCAGTCAGTATTTTTGCCTGCACTTTTAATGGTAGATATCTCTGGTAGTAAACATAACGCACATGAACTAAAAACATATCATGAAGCTTTACTAGAGCAGGTTAAACACAAACAAGAAATGCGTTCGAATCTCGTGCTGTCTATGCAGGGTACTGATTACAGAAAATTATCTGATTGGAAACAAAGTCATTATCCTTTCCAGTCACTTCTTTCTACAGTTTCTCAAGTTTCTAGGTCACTACATAACAAAGATGGGGATCAAGTTGTATTTATAGATAATATTAAATATTTCCCTGTGGATGGACAGTTAAAACTGAATGGGAATGTAAAAAATGCAGGCCCAAGAAGTATGACAATACTTGCTCAGCTTGTAGAGGAGTTACGTTCTCAACCATTTGTAGAATCACTTAAGTCTCCATCTTTTTCTAGAATAGAGGATTCCGTAGGAGGATTTATAACTCCATTCGATATACAAATATCTCTTAAATGAAGATTCTTTCCATTATAAATAGGCCAAAAGTTCGTGTGATTGGATTACATATTATTGCGCTAACCCTACTAATTATTTCTGCTCAGATTATGTCTAAGCAGGTTAGAGCCATAGCAAATGCATCGCAGGTTTCGCTACCTTTAGTTGCTGAGCTTCCTGTTTTAGAACGTCGTTTAAATACAATCACGCAGCAGATCGAAATGGCAGAACTTAATTCTGTGCTAAAGATCGGCTCTCAAAAAGAACAGGTTGATGTTCTGATCCTTCCAAAAGAACCAGATTTTGACAGATTGATTTCTATTTTTGATGTTTTGCAGGAGGGACTGAAATCAAAAAACATTTTAAAGAATGCATCCAAAATAGATATTGGTGATCCGATAGAAGACGCATATCCAATTCATTTTTCTTTTGATGTACACGAAGAGGGCTTAAGAAAATTCCTTTCATTTACAAGAATCGCAGGGCTACTAACTGTGGGGGATGCACTTTCTCCAGAGGAAAGAGAGATGCTTATACATAAAACAGAAGAAGAAAATCCAACTGGGATTATTGCCTTAGAGCAGTTCTTTTCTACAGATTTGCTTCGTTATGCACTAGATTCTAGGTCTCATGAAGAGCAATTACTTAGGTCGTTTTCTTCCTCTGATTTTGTAAGTTTATTTAGAATGACTATGCAGTCATCACTACTTAGGGAAGTTAGAATTTTGTTTGAAGGGGACTTTGGTCAGCTAATAGACGATCATAATCTATGGCCTTTTCCTATGCTTATTATGGATTCAATTAATCTAAAAAAAGGAGGAGCGCCTAAATGGAGAAACGTATCTGTACAATTATTTTTGTATACAGCGCATTAAATTTATCTAGTCATCTTTAGCTATATCCTTGACGAATATGGATAATGAAACTAGATTTGGAGCTGTTCTAATTATTATTTCCCCTTTTTCCTCTGCGCAAACGACACGGTAAGAAGCAAAGTCAGTCACTCTCTGTTAAAAAACCACGTATGAACGAACGGATTCGTGTAACCGAAGTACTCCTAGTTGAAGATGACGGAACCACACATAGATTATCTACAGAGAAAGCGCTAGAAATGGCGAAAGAACAGGAATTGGATCTAATAGAAGTTTCACCAAAAGCTAATCCTCCAGTAGTTAAAATTGGGGATTTTGGTCAGTATTTGTATCAATTACAAAAGCAAGCCAAGAAGCAAAGAGCACATACCAAGCAGACAGAAGTTAAAACCCTCCGCTTTGGTTTTAGAACAGATACCCATGATCTACAAAGACTAATAGATAGATCAAAAGGATTTTTAGAAGAGCGTCATTTAGTTAAATTCATTTTGCGTATGAGGGGTAGAGAACTAACCAACAAGGAATATGCAAAAGAGAAGCTAGATAAAGTTGTAGAAGCCTTAAAAGACGTTGCTGATGTGGAGCAAGAGGTTAAAAAGCAGGGGAATCAATTCGTAGTTGTGTTTAGAGCGAAGAGGTAGGCTGACTCCTTAAAAAATCTTTTGGATCAGATGAATGCCATACAACAGCCTTTAGGACTATTCCTAGAGAATTTTTAAATCTTTCGAATTCTTTATCTTCTAAAATCTCTTCCACGGTCTCCTTTACAGTTCTTAAAAACTTTTTAGGCTTAGAATGCTTCACGGCAGCATGTTGTATTACCCATTTATTTTTACTAAAACATTTAAATTCTTCTTCTTCTAAAATCTCTTCCACGGTCTCCTTTACAGTTCTTAAAAACCTACGAGGATCATCAGGATAATGTACAGCAGCATGTAGCACTATCCATGAAGTTTTTTTAAAACCTGCAAATTCTTTCTCTCTTAGGATTTTTTTAACAGTTCTTTTTACAGTGCTCAAAAACTTTTCAGGCTTAGAATACTTTAATGCAGCATGTCGTATTACCCATTTATTTTTCCTAAAACATTTAAACTTTTCTTTTTCTAAAAATCCTTCCACAGTCTTTATTACTTTTCTTAAAAGCCTACGAGGATCAGTAGGATTATGTACAGCAGCATGTAGCACCATCCATGGGGTTTCCCAAAAATCTTTAAATTCTTCTTCTTCTAAAATCTCTTCCACGGTCTCCTTCACAGTTCTTAAAAACTCTCTAGGATTAGAATATTTTTCAGCAGCCCTTTTTACTATCCCTAGATTACCCTTGAACCATTCAAACTCTTTTTCTTGTAAAATAAATCCTGCTGGTACTTCTGATAATAACGTCACACTTACTAACTGATCAGGTTCCATTTCTAGTTCTTGAGTATTAATTGAAAGCTCAAATATTAATAGTTCATATATTTCTCTTCTAATTTCATCAATCATTTTCATTCTTCTTCTTCTACATATTTCTTCAAATCTTTCACAGAGCTTTTTGGCTGTATCATTTGGCAATTCTAGAATATCTATAAGCTTACTAATGCTATCTAATTGTATATTCATAGCATCTGATGTTTCAGAACTTAAGCGGTTCCGACCTCTTGCTAATTTTCCAGATTCTTTTTGAGTAAGACGAACATTATCTAAAAAAGTTCTGGCCAGTTCTAATTTTTCTGTATCCATAGTCGTATATAATAATATTATATTGGTTTATGTCCATTATATGGAGGATTAATAATACTTCATTAAAAGTCGCTTTTTCATTTGATATACGTGCTTAAGTCCCTATAATTCGTCAGCTTATGCCAAAGATGAAGTCACATAGCGGCGCAAAAAAGAGAGTAAAAAGGACCGGAGGGGGCAAATTAACCCTTAAAAGGAACTCTCGTAACCATTTGCTCTTACAAAAGAGCAAGCGTCAAAAGAACCTAAATAGGACTCTTGTTGGTAGCAAGTCTGACCAAAAGTCACTTAAACCACTTTTGCCTTACACATAAAAAGCCATGCGAGTCTCAACTGGAACAGTCCGTCATAGGCGTCATAAAAAGATACGAGCTCTAGCCAAAGGGTATCGTGGAATGCGTCACTCAACATTTAAAAAAGCAAACGAAGCTGTAATGAAAGCAGGTCAGCATGCTTATATTGATCGTAGAAAAAAGAAGCGTGTATTCAGAAGACTATGGATTACTAGGATCAGTGCAGCTGTTAAACCACTTGGAATTAATTATTCTAGATTTATAAAGGGTGTTACAGATAAAAATATTGCTCTAAATCGCAAAACCTTAAGTGAATTATCTATTCATGAGCCAAAGGTATTTGAGCACATTGTTAATATTGTTAAGTAATTAATTTTAAGAAGTATAGGTTTCTATGAATTCTTTATATTTACTGATTAGCTTTTTAACTACCTCTGGGATTTTAGAAAATTCTAGATCGTTTATTTTACTTATAGGAAGTATCTTCATGCTGGAGCTTGTTAAAAATGCTCCATCATAATTGCTTAATTCATCTAATTTAATTGGCTCTTCTATTACGGTTATGCCGCTCTGCGCTGCGATCTTTAGCACATTAAGTTTAGTCACCCCCTCTAACACTTGATCACTTGGTGGGGTAATAATTGTTCCATCCTTTACAACAAAAAAGTTAGACTTGGTTCCTTCATACACACATCCATCTGGGTGAACAGATAGCGCCTCGAACACATTCGCCCTCATTGCCTTTTTTTGTGCCAAGTAGCTTGGGAGCATGTTTAATGTTTTTGCTGTTGGGGCTGGTCTTTCAAACTCTACAGTTATTGTTTCTATGCCCTGTTTATAGAGTTTTTTATCTACGAATAGGGGATTTAGCGGAAAAACGAATAAAGACGCGTCTTGGGGCGTTTTTGCGCCAATTAGAAGTATCTTTATGTTGTATGTCTCGTTATCAATCTTTTGTAACAGGGCCTCTATCCATTTACTCAAATTATCCTCATCAAACCCATGTTCTAAATCAATCGTAGAAGCAGATATAAATAATCTTTCTATATGTTCTTTTTTAAAAAGTGGCACCCCTTTTACAACTCTAAATGTTTCGTACACTCCAAACCCATATGAATACTCAATATTATTTATAGATACTGTTGCCTCTTCCATTGGAAGGACTTCTCCGTTGCGGCAGAAGAATGAAAAAGGAGATTTAATCATACGTTTAAAAGTAGGTAAGTTAGCTTACCATATTCACATCTGATTCAGGGTATTACTCCTTTTCTTCTAGACTAGCTTTCACCTTCATTGTTCCAATGATTGCAGAGCGCTCTGCCTCGTCTAGTTTGAGCTGAATGTATTTAACTGTTTCTTCTAGATCAGGGATCATTCTGTGCTCTAAAGCGTTAACACGTCTGCGAGTTGTCTCTAGCTCTATTGCCATGTTCTCTGCTTGTTTTTCTATTTGAGCGAGTGTTACAAGTGTTTCAAATAGGGTATCGAAAGCACCTATTGCTTCATCTAGTAATGCGTTAGTTCCTTGGTAACCATATGTCTTTATATTGCCCTCTCTCTTTATTGTAAATTCTGGGATACGAACACTCATTACGTTCTTGGTTACAACTGTTAAGTTACTAGTTGCCTGTGGACTGCTAAGAGCATTTTCAATCTCTGCGTCTGATAACCATGCAGAAGCCATTAGATATTTTTTGAATGCTTCACCAATTTCATTTTCTACTTTTGATCTTAGTTCTTTTGCATTTCGAATAATAGAAAGGAACTGTTGCATCAAACCATCTTGTTTGTCTTTTAAAAGCTTATGACCACGAAGAGCAGATTTTGTTCGCCTCTTTAGATCCATTAGGGCCATTCGTGTTGGATTTACATTAAGTAGTGCCATTTTAAATAGATGGGGCAGAAACTGATTGATGAGTAGGTTTTTTTGATAGCTTTTTTACGTGAGAGAAAAGAATGATTGTAGATAGGGCGACTATCATTGAGGCAACACCGTTAGCCCCTACCTCTAAAATGCTAAATGCAGGGATCAATCTATCATCAAAATGTTCAATTATAGCTCTAATAGAGCCTGTAATTATGTTTATAGGTATAAAGATAACTAAGCTGATTCCTACAAGGTACAAAAAGATAGAGAAGGTATTACCTTTTACTACCTTTGTACTTGCACTAAGTGAGTTGCGGTACTTCTTGCCTTCACATACCAAAGTTACGCTGTAGAAAGAAGTCCTTATGCCGTATATGATTCCTGGGATTACTAAAAGTAGTGACCATAATAATATTAAACAACCTCTTAAAATTCCTGTTAACACTAGACTTGGTACATACTTGGCTGCCTCTGTCCTAAGAGTTTTAAAAGAGGATCGGGTACGTCCTGAGCTGTTCTTTAAAAGCTTCTTTCCTATTAGTAATGTACAAGCTGTTCCCCATATTGTAATTATCCCAAAAACAATATTTAAAAATACCAATAGAATCATTAGCAAAATATCTCTTTGAACATTTGTAGAAGTACTTTCTACAAGAGATTCAGCAATTGTTTCTAGGGGGATGCCAAGAAAAGAGATTACTACTAGTGGTAGCAATATCATCCATAGCAACACAGAATTTAATACAGGCTGTTTCTGATAAAAGTTCCATGCTTCGCCAATGATAGAGAAAATGTTTGGCATAATAATTAATTAAACTGGCGACTATTCACTCTTCTTTGCTGGTAGATAAGCATCAATGTGCTCTTGTTTTACACGTTTTAGCTCACTCTTAGGTAGTTCACTTAGTAGATTCCATCCAATTGTTAGTGATTCAAAGATTGATCTGTTTTCTTCTTCTCCTTGAGCGATAAATTCTTTTTCGAATCTATCTGCGAACGTTAAGTAGGCTTTGTCTGTATCATTAAGTGATGACTCACCAAGAATAACGGCCAACTCTCTAACCTCTACTCCTCTAGCATATGCTGCAGTTAGCTGAGCATCCATTCCACTGTGATCCTCTCTTGTAACACCTTCTCCTTGTGCTTTTCCTTTCAAACGAGACAAAGATCCCATAGGAATAACAGGTGGGAAAGTTCCTTTTTGGTGAAGACCACGATCTAAACGAATCTGACCCTCTGTAATATATCCAGTTAGATCTGGAATAGGATGAGTAACATCATCCTCTGGCATTGTTAAGATAGGAATCTGAGTGATTGAACCTTCTTTTCCTTTAATACGTCCTGCTCGTTCGTAAAGTGTTGCAAGATCAGTGTATAGATATCCTGGGTAACCACGTCTTCCTGGAACTTCTTTTCGGGCTGCGGAAACTTCTCGCAAGGCTTCACAGTAGTTTGTCATATCTGTGATGATAACTGTCACGTGATATCCTTTTTCGAATGCTAAGTATTCTGCAGCAGTTAGAGCTAAACGAGGTGTAGCAATACGCTCTACAACTGGATTGTCTGCAGTGTTTAGGAACAGAACAGCACGGGAAAGAGCGCCTGTTTTTTCAAATTCTGTTTTAAAGTATTGAGCCTCCTCGAAAGTAACTCCCATGGCTGCAAACACAACAGCAAACTTATCATCTGTTCCTGCCTCACTTGCTTCTGCTGCCTTACCTGTCTCTACTTCTTCTTTTGTTAACACTCTAGCTTGCCTAGCAATTTTTGCGGCTAGCTGAGAATGAGGAAGTCCAGCTCCAGAGAAGATAGGTAATTTTTGTCCTCGCACTAGAGTATTAAGTACGTCGATTGTAGAGATACCTGTTTGAATAAAGTCTTCTGGGAACTCACGAGCAAATGGATTAATAGGAGTTCCGTTTATATCTAGTTTCTTTTCGGCAACTATTTCTGGTCCGTCATCGATAGGTTTTCCAGATCCAGAAAAGACACGTCCAAGCATATCTTCTGATACTCCAAGTTCGAATGTTCTACCAAGGAAACGAACTTTTGTTCCTTCGGTAGTAATACCTTGTGTGCTCTCAAAGAGCTGCACAACGGCCATTCCTTCTCTTGCTTCTAGAACTTTACCCAAACGCTTTTCTCCAGAGATAAGCTCAACTTCGCAGAGTTCGTCATAAGAGACGTTTTCTACTTGTTCTACGAGCAGGATTGGTCCGGAGATATCTGTGACAGTCTTGTAGGCGGTGGACATAATTAAGGGAATGTAAAATTTAAAATTATAAATTAAAGGTTAGATTTGAACTTCTTCTTTTTTTACAGAAGTGTTCTGAGTTTTTAGTGCTCCAATTTGGTTAGAGATAGTTTCTTTTAGAACTGCGTACTTTTCTTCTACCTCGTCTTCTGGAATGAAACTGGCTTTTGCGATTTCATCCTTTACAGGCAGATCTCTTACTCTACTAAACTCAAAGTCTTCTTGCCCTATTACTTTTTCTGCTTCTTCCATAAAGTGAATCATTACATCTAACAACTTGTATTGTTTCTTTAAAGATGTGTAAGCATCTACTTTGTCGAAAGCATTTTGGTAGAGGAAGTCTTCTCTTGCCATTCGAGCAATTTCCATTGTTAGTTGCTCTCTTGGAGACAAGGCATCTGTACCAACAAGACGAACGATTTCTTCTAACTTACTTTCCTCTTGAAGGATTGCCTGGATCTTGTCTCTCTTTTCACAGAAGTCTTCTGCAACCTCGGTTGCGTAGTACTTATCTAGATTATCTAGATAGAGTGAGTAACTTTGTAACCAGTTAATAGCTGGGAAATGTCTTTTATAAGCAAGCTTAGCGTCTAGTGCCCAGAACACTTTTGTAACACGAAGTGTGTTCTGAGTAACAGGCTCAGAGAAGTCTCCACCAGGAGGGGATACAGCACCAATTGCTGTAAGTGACCCTGTTCTGTCCTCTTTACCAAGGCAGCTAACGATTCCTGTTCTTTCGTAGAAACCTGCTGTTCTTGATCCTAGGTAAGCTGGGTAACCTTCTTCACCTGGCATTTCTTCTAAACGACCTGACATCTCTCTCATTGCTTCTGCCCATCTAGATGTAGAGTCAGCCATGAGTGCTACGTCGTATCCCATGTCTCTGTAGTATTCTGCAATTGTAATACCTGTGTATACGCTAGCTTCTCTAGCAGCTACAGGCATGTTACTTGTATTGGCAATTAGAACTGTTCGTTTCATCAAAGGTTCTCCACTATTTGGATCAATAAGAGTTGGGAACTCTTTCAAAACCTCTGTCATCTCGTTTCCACGTTCTCCACATCCAATATATACAATAACTTGAGCTGCACAGTACTTAGCAAGACTTTGCTGTGTAACTGTTTTACCTGATCCAAATGGTCCAGGAATTGCTCCTGCTCCTCCACGTGCAATTGGGAATAGAGTATCTAAAATACGTGTTCCGGTTTGCAGTGGTTCGTTAGGGAATTTCTTAGCTTTAGATGGTCTAGGAATACGGATAGGCCATTTTTGAAGCATACATACTTCTTTATCTCCGTCTTCTGTCTCTATTACTGCAACAGTTTGTTCAATATTGAATGAACCTGATTGTATCTTCTTTATTTTTCCACCTGTTATGTGAGGTGGAAGCATAACTTTGTGATCAATTAGAGTTGTCTCTTGAACTGTTCCAAGTATGTCTCCTGCAATTACTTGGTCTCCTTCTTGTGCTACTGCTTTAAAGTCCCATTTCTTTTCTCTATCTAGTCCTGGAACTTCAATTCCACGTGAAATAAAAGCACTCTCTGCTACTTTTTCAATTAGCTCTAGAGGTCTTTGGATCCCATCATAGAAAGATGTAAGCAATCCAGGCCCTAGGTCTACAGAAAGAGTTTGTCCTGTTAGTTCAACTGGTTCACCTGGTCCAATACCAGATGTCTCTTCATAAACCTGAATAGAAGCAGTTTCACCATGAAGCTCAATAACTTCTCCAATGAGCTTTTCTTTGGAGACACGTACAACTTCGTACATTTTTGCGTTTTTCATACCTTTAGCTACTACTAGCGGTCCGGCTACTTTGGTAATTATTGGCTGGGAAGACATGGTATATATGGAAATAAATAATTGAAGATTATTGCAAAATATCAGAGCCGACTGCTCTTTCTACTATTCTCTTTAGTCGGCCGAGGCCATAGCCAGTTGATCCCTTGTGAGAAGGGATAGGAATAAATGCTGGCAATGCTCCTCGTGTTAGTTTCTTTTCATCATCTGGTGAAAGTTCACTTGTTAGATCCTCTGTAATAAATACGATTGCGTACGTATTTCTTTCTTTCCCGTTTGGATCGACTGTCATCTCTTTTTTAAGTCTGTGTAGTTGTTCTACTGCTTCTTTACCTGTTTCTACAGGAACAATATCTACACCCAGTAGAGCGAATCCTCCTACTGTTTCTTTTGTGCCGACGATTGCTATACGGTATTCCATTAAGTTTAGTAGTGAGATGCGGACAAAAATGGAGGAAGAGCTTTTTTAATATCTTGTGGGCTTAAAGTGTTTCTTTTACCAATTAAAATCATTCGCATTAGTCTCAATTGTAAAATCGCAATCGAGGCAAATGCGAACACTGGCTCTATAGAAAGAGGAACGTTCCACATACTAGAGATGTCTTTTGCCATTATCTCTATTAGTTTCTTTTCTATATCACTTAGGTTTAGTTCGTCTTTTGAAAGTGCTTCTGATAAATCATAAGACAAACCATATTGTTGTGCTGCAGATGCTATAGATTTCTTTGATTCCGTAAGAGTTTTGGTAGGTACCAATCCTCCAGGTAGCAAGAAAGACTCTGGGTTTTCTGCCTCCTCATTAAGTAATCTAAGAGCAGTACGAATATTGTTTAAATCTATGCTGTGTTGAACGAATTTAAGGATTTCTTTACTCTTGCTAGATTTGGCTAGTTTAGATTTTGCACTAGCAACAAACATAGCAACGCTTGTATCAATTTTCTTTGGGCTAGGGTTATTCATTCCTTTTATCTTCTGTACAAATTGGACAAGAGTATTAGGCAGATCAGAAGCAATGTTTTCTTCTACTAGAAGACGTAGCTTATCTGGAGAAAAAGCAGAGATTCCGCTTTCTGGTTCGCAGCTGATCTCACTATTAAATGAATGATATTTCTTTAGTAAGAAAGAAAGCAGTGGAGCATCACCATCTATCCAAATAATGTTGAATATGTCTCTTTTACTTTCTGGGGTCATTTCTTCTACTTCAATTCTAATCCATTTCTCTATGGCCAACAAAATAGCATCACCATCATGTATTCCTTGATCAATGCCATCTGTTATTTTTAGCTCTGTAAAAATATCTTCTACTATATTTGATCCTTGCGCTCCTAGTAATCGGTCAATATCGGACTGAGTAAGCAACCTTTGTTGAAGGGTGCCAATTCGTCCGTGAGCGAAGGCAAAGTCTTGGCCAATGAGAGAAGAATAATTGCTCATAAATACTTATTTACATAAATAGCTCTTTTGAAATAGAAATTTCTGATCTAGGTCGTAGCCATTCCTGAATCAGGTGTTCAAATGTAAAGTTCTGTTCTTTTTCACTAGAAGTGAAAAGGAATCCTCCTTTAGCAGAAATAGGTTTTTCTATAGAGAACTGCTCAGAAGGAGCAAGTTTCTTTAGAAGACTTGCGTGTTTTTCTGAAGGATACAAAGATCCTTTGCCTTCTATCTGCTTTAGACAGTTACGAATTAGCTCTTCAATCTTGTCATCTGGTAGAGAGCAAATCTCTGCCGTTGCTGCAACATAAACTTTATCTAGTAGCTCTCTTTTTTTACGTAGAGAAACATTTTTCTTATGCATTTCGGCATGAGTTTCTGCTTTAGCTTTCAGCTTTATTTTCTTCTTTTCCTTCTGGGTAGCCAGTTCTTGTTTTTTCTTAGCGAGTCTTCTCTCACTTGCTTCTCTTAGTTCACTAATATTTTTTTGATGAGCAGAGCGAGTCTCACTGATTTGGCTATCAGCTTGAGCAGAAATTGCATTGAGGATGTCTTGTAGTGGCATAGTTACTGGGGTTAATACCGAGAATAGTCTAAAAGGATTATCCGATTAGAACTGGTCGGAATGAGTTCAACATGAAGAATGAAATTAGGAACCCAAGAAGAGCGTATGTCTCTACAAGAGCTGCCATTGTAATAACACGACCTGTTAGCTTGTCGTCTTTTGCAATCATGTGCATACCAGCGCTACATACTTTTGCCTGATAAGGTGAAGATGTAAGACATGTGAATGCAACTGGAAGGAATGCTGCGAAGAGCACTAGTCCTTGGCTAGTAGACAAAGGAACTTCTCCTGAAATTACTGGTCCGTAACTAAAGAAGAAAAGTAGGGAGATAACCATTCCGTAAAGACCCTGTGAACCAGGAAGAACCTGTAAGGTAATAACTTTTCCTGCTAGTTCTGGCTTTTCGGTTAGTAAACCTGCACCGGATTGACCGGTCATAGAAACACCCATAGCTGATCCTGTACATGCCATGAATGTAGCGAATGCTGCTCCGAGGAAAGCTAGAGCTAGTCCCCATTGTATTGGGTCTGCAACTTTTGCGACCTCTGCGATTGCTTCTGGCTCCTGAGCCATAACAGCAACTGGTGCTAATAGTACTGCGGTAGATATTGATAGAAGTGAGAACTTCATAGTAGAAGATGGAAAGATGGTAAATAAGAAATTAAGGCGTAGTTGTTCGGCGGAAAGGAGAAAATGATCTTCCTCCGCCTTCGAAAAATTGTGAGAAGTATTCAATGAACTGAAGACGACCGGCGTGAATAAAGCTACCAAGCGTATTCAGTGCAATGCTAACTGTGTGACCAACAACAAATATAACGACTATTAGTGGAATTGCTATCCAAATAGGGAATAGATTTCCAAACTCTACTGCTACTTGGTTTACAGCAAGAGCCAAAGCTCCTGTTACAAGACCAAGAGCAAGAAGTCTTAAATAACTTAGTGAGTTGCTAAGTAGTCCAAGTGCGAATGATAGTAGTCCCATTGCACCTACTATTGGGCGTATATACCAAGCGTTTCCATATCCTTTACCCCATATCATTAGAACAAGTGCGGCATATAGAGTATATGTAGCAATTTGATTTAGGCCTTCTGGTGCTGCGATAAAGAAAATTGCTGCTCCAAGAAGAATATGATTTGTGAAATCTTGCCAGAATGCTGCTGCTTTTCTTTTGTGAATCCATTTATGAACTCCAGATAGCCACATTCCTAGGAACAAGTGAATGAAACCAAGAACCATTGATAAGTTTTGCAGGAATTCAATTCCTTCTTGTGAGCTTAGATTCCATATTTGTCCTTTAAATAATATTGTTCCGTCTTCTCCAACTTTTGTAAAAATACTTGGTAGTTTCTCTGCTTGTAGGCCTAGCCATCCTCCAAAGAATATTCCAACAATAAATGTAAGTATTCCACAAAGGAACAAGAGCCATATTAATTGTGCTTCTTCTGGTCTTTTTTTAATTTTAAATAGAACAATACCAAAAACTAATGCAATTATTGCCCCATATCCTGCATCTGTTAAACAGAGTGCAAAAAACAATATAAAGAAAGGGGACAAATTCCTAGTTGGATCAGCTTCACCATAAAGAGGTAGGCCAAATAGATTGGTAACACTTTCAAATGGAGTTACTAATATTGAATTCTTTAGTAGTACTGGTGCTTCTTCTCCCTCATCTGCTTTAACTTTAAGTAATGCAATCGCTGGTGATACTTTTTGTAATCTACTTTCTAGTAAAGCGATTCGTTTTTTTGGCATCCATCCCAGTAGTGTGAATGTACTACTAGTTTCATTCATTGTTTCTCTTACAGATTGTTTTTCGTTTAGCCATCTAACAAAAGTAGAAACTTTTTGCAGACTAGGTAGTTCTACAGAAAGTCTAACGCGTTCCTCATGATTCTTTCTTATTACGTGTTCTAGCTTTTTCTTTTCTACTGTTGTTTCTTCTAATAGTTTCGCAGCTGTTCCTTTTAAGCATGGTAACAATTGAGTTGTCCATCCAATACTTGTGGCTATTTCTTCAAATTTTTGGATATCTTCTTTCCAAATATTGATAGCAACAAAGCATTCATCATCAATAGTGTTAACAGTCATCAAAGATGATTTAGGAATCTCGTTATTAATAGACTCTTCTAATGATTTAAAAGATTCCTGTGGGATATTACCCATAACTCTAACAGTTGTTAGAGATTCTGTAGGTGTATCAAGTGATAGTGAAAGAGGTACCCATGGCTCTAGCGCTTCTTTAAGAGAAATAAGTTCTTGAATTCTCTTTTCTGCTTCTGTGTCCTTTTGTTCTAATAAATGAAGTGCGTCTACAGTTCCACGAACATCTGTATGGCTAGCTGCTTGGAGTGTATCCTGTTCTGTTGTGCGCTTACCCATTGCAGCTTTTGTCTCTTTTGAAGCAACGCTTTTTAGCGTCTGTATAGCAAATTGTAGTTCTGCAGATTTAAATGCTACTTCTGTGTGATCTACATTTATTACTCCTTTTCTTTCAGAAATTTCTATAGCTCCTTCTTTATGCAAAGCATCAAGCAGCTCCTCTCGGAGAGACTTATGAGCGATTAGTGCCACTTTTTGCATTTCAACAACTGCCATATCGATTTATTAAGAAGATGAGGAATAAGTAAGGAACTTAGAAGAAAGATTTTTTACTACATCTTTTTCTTTCTCTGAGTATTTCTTTTCTAGTTTTTCTTCAATTGAACCTCCGTCTGATTCTGCATTTTTAATTATTGTGCTTAGTTCGTCTTCTCTATATTTTTTTAGTTCACCTTTGGCTACTTCTCTCATTTCTTTTTCGGTTTGCTCCTCTTTATCTTGTAGTGATTTGATTGTTTTAGTTTCTTCTACTTCCATTGCATCTATCTCTTTTTTTACACGCTCAGATTCACTTACTTCTAAGGAAGTAATCTGACCAAATGGGGATGATGCGCTTGTAGCTGTAGCTGTTCCAGATTTGGAGCTGCTTGAAGCCGAAAAGTTATCGTTCATAGTCAATAGTGGAAAAACGCGCGGACTTTACTTGGCGAACAAGAAAAAATCAAGGGTCTAGGGGTGCATTTGCCAAATATTTCCTCTTTTTTTTACATAACAAAAATCTATGCCTCTTTGAGCTAACCTTATTTAACTATTTTAATCAGCTAAATTAATTCGTTTTAGATTCTATTAATTGCCATACAGATGAGAATATCTCTTCTTCATCAAAAGCATTTACAATATTTTTACTAAATCCCATTCCTATCGCCCACTCTTTTAGTCTAAAAGTTACTTCTCGTACATGATCAATACATAGAACTAGATCACCATTTGAATTTTTTGTATTTATTAGCTCGTTTATAAGAAAGAGTTGTAAGCGGTTCTTTATATACATTTGTGCCAATTGTGCCTCTTTCTCTTTTGAATATTGTTTTTCTATAAAAATTACTTCATTTTCAAAATGTACTACGTTTGCAGCAGGAGGCTCTATTCCTGCGACTATAACAATCTCTTGTAATAATCTATTTCGTGTATTAAAACACTCATCTGCAATATTTTGAATTGCTTCTATGTTTTTAAATGGAATTTTTAGTATATCCATACAAAATAGATCTGATTAAAATTGCTAATTAATAGATATATTATACTATATTCTTATAGATACGGCAATTAATGGTTTCTCTTCTTAAGTAGAAACAGTACACTACTTCAACATGGATTCATCCCTCCTTATCCTTTACGCATCTACCAGTGGTAACACTGAGTACGTAGTTTCTATTTTGGCAGATTTACTAAGAGATAATTTAGTAAATACAACTGTTAATATAATCAGGTGCGAAGAAGCCAGCGTAAAAGATCTAGGGAAGGCAGACAGAATAATTTTAGCATCGGGAACGTGGGATATAGGTGGAGCAGAGGGACAATTGAATCCTCATCTAGATTCTTTTTTAAAAAAGGATTGTAAGAATGTTGATTTAAAACAAAAGCCTGTCGCTATTGTTTCACTTGGTGACACTCGCTATTACTTTACGTCTAGAGCTAGCGAGCATCTAAGAAAGTTTATTATGTCTCATAATGGTACTGTTCTTGGGCAACCCCTTACAATAATCAATGAGCCACAGGGCCAAGAAGAAAGAATTAATAAATGGGGAGAAAAACTTATTAAGTTGATAAGTGAGAGCTAATTAGTACACTTTTATTCATGAATCGTTCATCTATAAAAATCACTGGAGCGCACCCATTCGATTCACTTCGTTCACTCAGGGTGTGCTCTCATATATTATTCAATCAATAATGAATAGAATCTCTATAAAAGTAACGGGTGCACAAGGACAAGGAGTTAACTCTGTAGGTGAGATTTGTGGCATGGGGCTTAAACGTTCTGGGTACTGTGTTTTTGGCTATCGTGAATATATGTCTCTCATTAAAGGAGGACATTCGAGTTATCAGTTAGATATTAGTGATGAACGAATAGAAAGTTCTGAGTCTAGGTCTGATGTAGTGCTCCATTTTAATCATCATGGGTTAAAAAAGAATTTACGAGACGTAAAAGATGGTGGGATTATTTTGCATCAAACCCCTATGTGGGAATTTCCTGAAGAAGATGAAAAATGGCTTACAGATCACAATGTCAAAGCTTTATACATCCCAATGGAGGACATTATAAAAGAGTTAGATGTTCCAAATATTTTAGGAAATATATATTTAACATCATTTGTATGGGCATTATTGAATCAGAGTGTGGACGATCTAAAAAATTTGGTTCGCGAACAATTCGCTCACAAGGGAGAAAACATAATCAATATGAATTTTAAATGTATAGATGCAGCAATAGAATATTTTGCAGCTCAATCTGATCTGAATTTAGTTTCTTTGCCAAAGCCAGATCCAAAATGGAAAGATGCTCTATATATAACTGGTAGTGCTGCACAAGGTATGGGGGTCGTTCATGCTGGTTGTAGAGTTTTTGTTAGTTACCCAATGACACCGGCTTCTCCTTTGCTTACATATATTTCAAAGACTCAAAATCAAACTGGTATTGTTGTAAAGCAAGCAGAAGATGAAATTACAGCTGCACAAATGATGAGTGGTTCTATGTTGATGGGAGCTAGAGCTATGACTGCTACATCTGGTGGTGGTTTTGATTTAATGACAGAGACTGTTTCTATGAATGCATTGATAGAAAATCCAGCAGTCTTTGCTTTGGCACAGAGGCCGGGGCCATCAACAGGTTTACCAACTTGGACAGCTCAAGGTGATTTATTATTATCAGTTGGCTCTGCACATGGGGAGTTTCCACGACTAGTTATAGGGCTAAGTAATAGCCAAGATGCATTCGATTTAATGCCAGAGGCATTTAACTTTGCAGAAGAATTTCAAATCCCTGTAATAGTACTAACTGACAAGCACATTGCAGAAGGGCTTTATACACAGCAGCAATATGATCAAAATAGTGCAGAGCTGAGGAGGGGAAAATTAATTACAGATACATCTAAGCTTAAAGTAGTACAGAGTACAGATAGATATGATCCATCTGTAAAAGATGGCGTTAGTTCACGTTGGCTCCCTGGTACAGAAGCTGCAGTATTTGCGTCTCAAGGAGACGAGCATGATGCAAAAGGAACAGTTAATGAGTCATCTGAAAATGCGATAGAGCAAATGGAAAAGCGCATGAGAAAGGCGCAAAGCCTAAAGGATTCACTACCAGAACCAGTACTATTTAATAGCGATGGAGTTATAAGTAAAGACGAGAAATTTGATTTACTTATTGTTGGATGGGGCAGCACAAAAAGTGCTGTCTTAGATGTGTTAAAAAGTGATGATCTAAAAGATAAAAGTATCGGATATTTGCATTGGCAGTATTTGTGGCCTATTAAAACTGATCGATTTGAAAAACTTTCTAGCTCTGCAAAGAAAGTAGTTTTGGTTGAGCAGAATTACCAAGGGCAATTGGGCATGCTAATAAAAATGGAATGTGGAAAAGATATTGATCATAAGATTCTTAAATATGATGGACGACCATTTTTCTCTGATGAGCTTTATTCTCGTATTCTCCCGCTCATTTAAATATGAAGATTCCTTTAAATCAAGACGGCGTTTCTATGCAGGATTATTCATCTGAAAATCTGTGTACTTGGTGTAGTGGATGCGGAGATTATGGTATTTGGTCTGCCGCTAAACAGGTTCTAGTTGAGCTAGGCATAAAGCCTTGGCAGGTATTGCTTTGTTACGATGTTGGATGCCATGGAAACATGTCAGATAAAATTAATGCTTACACTTTTCACGGATTACATGGTCGCGTGATTCCTTTTGCAGCTGGCGCAAAGATTGCAAATCCTAATGTCCCTGTAATTGCTTTTGGAGGAGATGGTGCAAGTTTCTCAGAAGGTGTTGGACATCTAGTTCATGCAGTTAGAAGCAATTACCCAATTACATTTGTTTTACATAACAATGCTAATTACGGTTTAACAACTGGACAGGCAAGTGCTTTAACTTGGCAAGAACAAGCCATGAACTCTTCTCCTAATGGAATGCCAGAAAGAACACTTCCTTCTATGGATTTTATATTCTCACTTCAACCTACTTTTGTAGCTCGTGGATTTAGTGGGAATATTCCTCAAATGAAAGAAATATTTATGCAGGCAATTAAGCATAGAGGTTTTGCGTTTGTAGATATTTTGCAGTCATGCCCTACCTATAATAAATTTGCTTCTCATAAATATTTATTAGACAGATGTTACGACGTGAAGGATGACAATCACAACGTTAATGATTTTGAAGCTGCGCGTGCACTTGCAGTAGCTGATACTAGTGAACGCATAGCTACAGGTGTTTTGTACCAGAATGAAGAAGTACCAAATCTGTACGAAAATTTGTTACCAAGGCAAGGCAGAAAAACTACAGCAGTAGAAGAGGTAGAGATCAAAAAAATAGATGAATTAATGAAGGAGTTTATATAACCAATTAATTGATAAGTGTTACAATTTTGCCATGAGAATAGATATTTTAACTCTCTTCCCTGGCATGTTCACAGGCCCGCTTACAGAAAGTATCTTGCAGCGAGCACAAGATGAAGAACTACTTGAAATTAACTTTCACGACATTCGTGATTTTGGGATTGGTCAGTACAAACAAGTAGACGACAAACCTTATGGCGGAGGTGCTGGGATGCTAATGAGAGCGGACGTATTGGTGGATGCTATAGAGGAAGTTGAGGGACGAAGGACGAAGGACGAAGGAGCAAAACCACACAAGGTTTATTTATCCCCAAGAGGAGAGAGGCTTACGCAGCCAAAAGTTGAAACGATTGCAAGGGATCACGAATGGTTAATTTTAGTTTGTGGACATTATGAGGGGATTGATCAGCGTGTGATAGATGGTGGTTGGATAGATGAAGAGATTTCTATTGGAGATTACGTATTAACAGGAGGGGAATTGCCTGCAATGGTTTTAATTGATTCGATTGCTCGCCAAATCCCTGGAGTGCTTGGTAAAGATCTATCTGCAGAAGAAGAAAGCTTCTCTGCAGCATTGGATAGAAAAAAAGAATATCCACACTACACAAGACCAGACGAGTTCCGCAGCTTGCGTGTGCCAGATGTTTTAATTTCTGGCCATCACGCAGAGATAGAAAAGTGGAGAAAAGAAAATTTGTTTTAAAAAAAGGAGGTACGCGGGGCACCTCCAATTCGCAGGCCTTTTTAATCTATTCATTCACTTTTTTCTTTATCAATCGGAAGGTGGTTCCTTCTGTAAAAAATAAAGAAAGAATAGATTAAGAAAACAATAGCAACAATCGCAATTGCTACTAGGTACCACTTTTTAAATGTATAAAAAGCGGCTGTGGACAGAAGTGCAAGTGCCAATAGTAACAATGGCAATATGGACTTCCATTCCTTTACAAGATTCTTCATATTTATCTCCTTTTTTTTATGAAGAACTTAGTGAAAGACCGGACGGCAAGTATGCCAATAATCTTTGTAGTATCAATCGTTTTGCGCTGTTTTATTTAATTTTAGATATTAAAAAAAGGGAGCACGACGAGTACTCCCAATTGGTTCGATCTTGCTTCCTAGGCCTATTTTTCGATGGCCTATTCTTCTTGCTTCATCTTCTTTTGGCGCTCTTCGCGCTCCTTCCGATATTCAAGA
This sequence comes from Candidatus Peregrinibacteria bacterium, assembly GCA_018648865.1. Classification (GTDB taxonomy): domain Bacteria; phylum Patescibacteriota; class Gracilibacteria; order Peribacterales; family Peribacteraceae; genus JABGQH01. Next base: position 66,663 of record JABGQH010000013.1, on the reverse strand, counting down.
TAAGAAAATCCTGTCGCAAGCCACAGTACAAATGTGGGGGCAACGAATAATATCATGTAATCACTCGGTTTCATCCATATTACACATGCAGCTGTGCCAGCGATTGCTAGGGCAAGAAATACAATAAACTTAATCATAACTATTTTCCTTTTCCTTGGAGTGGTTGAAAAAGATCGAAACGCAATAGTAATATACTTTTTATAGATAAAGTCAAGTATTACACATGTACTCTGTTTATGTGTTTACATCTCTAAAACAAGAACTAGTAAAAAATGGCTCTGTTCGCTTTGCTGTGCGGGTTCGCCCAGACGCTCCTAAGACAAAAATATTAGAGGTTATGGACGATGAAAGTATAAAAATTGCTGTGGCCGCACCTGCAGATAAGGGAAAAGCAAATGCTCAGTTAATAAAATTCTTGGCTTCTGAGTTTGGTGTAACTGCTAGCCAAGTTTCAATCGTTTCTGGCAAAACAAATAGGCACAAACTTATATTAATTAAGGATTTAAATTAATCTTCTAATACCTTTTCTATGCGTCCACGTAGATCTGAATAGTACTGTAGGCCTTCGAATTTTTCTCCATCCAAAAAGAATGTTGGTACGTATTTAACACCTAGGCTTTTTGCCCAATCCTGCATTTTGGAAACAGTTGATCCAGAACCAGTATTGTTCATGCATATTTCAAACTCTGCTTCGTCTAATTCAATTTCTTTTGCATATGAATTGATTGATTTAAGATCCCTGTTCGATTCGCTAAATAATTCGTTATGCATAATCAGCCCTTTCCCTTGTTTAGATGCACAAATCGCAGCCTGTGCTAGGTCTTTGCTATTTGCATATTTGTTTAAAACAAATGGAGATATTTGAATTCTCAGCTCTCCGCTATTTATAAATTCTGATATTAAAATAGGTAATTGTTCTTTGTGAAAGGTCCTGCAGTAATTGCAATTGTGCTCTGTGAATATTAGCAATGTATGAGGAGCTTTGCTGCTACCGATTTCTAGTACTCCTGTTTCTAGTAATCTTTCTGTAGATAGTAGGCTACCTGTTTCTGTAATTTCTGGGGCTTCGCTGTCGTGTTTTGGTGCTTCAATTTTTACTCCTGTTCCTGTTTCAGTACCTTCTTCAATAACATGAGTTGAGGGTAAGCATGCTGTGCAAATAATTACCGATGAAATTAAGAATAGTTGTCTCATGTATATAAAGTATAACACTCTATGGCTCGTGCAAGGTTCTTAGTACATGTATTATAGATTTGTGTTAGATCGTGTGTTTATTTTAGGCGTTCCAGTTGATAAAGTTTCGTCTGCTCAAGTATGTGATTTGATTCTGCAATTTACCTCTGGTTCGCAGCAGAAACACATAGCCACTCCAAATAGTGAAATGCTTGTAGAAGCGTCTAAAAACAAAGCATTCAAAGATTTATTAAATCGCACAGATCTAAACATTCCAGATAGTGCGGGTTTAATATTGGCTTCAAAATTTATAAAAAATCCATTAATTGAACGTGTTACGGGTGTAGATACTGTTAAGAAAACCTGCTCTAAATTGGATTCAAAGAATTCAGTTTTTTTACTGGGCGCTGGTTCTGGGGTGGCTGAGAAGGCAGCTGAAAACTTAAAAAAAGATAATCCAGAAATAGTTATTGCAGGTACTTATTCTGGTAGCCCAAAACCAGAGGATTCAGAAGAAATAATTAATAGGATTAATGAATGCAAACCATCAATATTGCTTGTTGCCTATGGAGCACCTGCACAGGAATTTTGGATTGATAAATATTTAAATAAAATGCCATCTGTACGCGTTGCAATGGGCATAGGTGGGACACTAGATTTTATTGCAGGTACAGTAAAACGAGCACCTAAAATAATGCGAGTACTTAATTTGGAATGGCTTTTTAGGCTTATTACTCAGCCTTGGCGATTTAAACGTGTCTGGAAAGCAGTCGTCGTTTTTCCTTTTAAAGTACTTACAAAATCGAAATAACTATTCGTGAAGCTGTTCTTTGTAAGAGATGAACCATTCTTCTTCTCCTTTTTTCATTGTTACGAGCATTTTTCCTTCCTTTGTTTCTAATAATAAATCTTTTGTGTCTTCCCCCTCTCGTAATACCTCTACATGTGTGATGTGCTCTTCTGGCATAAGCAAATACACAGCAATCTCTGGTTTTTCTACTAGGGCACCATTTAAATTTAATGTTGCTCTGGCCAAGCCTGCAGCACTAGCTACTACGACAGTGCTCCCCACAATTGCCCATAAAATTGTGGATGCGAATCTTAGCCGAGATATGCGTTCAATTTCCATTGTGTGTTTTTGTAAAAATTCTTTACATTATAGCATCTTTTTCATTTGGACGGAATGGACTATGCTTTACATGTTATGTCTAAACTATGTCTTATAATTATTGATGGATTTGGTGTTGCTCCCTCTGGGCCAGGCAACGCGCGAGAGCTAGCCAAAACTCCTTTTATTGATAAATTAGAGCAAGAAGTGCCAAATTGCCTTATGGATGCCTCTGGTGAGGCAGTTGGACTGCCTGCAGGGCAGCAAGGAGCCAGTGAGCCAGGGCATTTAACTATTGGTGCGGGGAGAGTTGTGTGGCAGCCACTTTCAGAAATCGCTCGTTCAATTTCTTCAAATGAATTTTATAACAATCAAGTTCTTGTAAGTGCTTGTGATCGTGCCAAAGAAAAAAAGACACCACTCCATCTAATTGGCCTTTATTCATCTGGTGGTGTGCATAGTTCTATTGAACATTTTCATGCAATGTTGAAACTGGCAAAAGATCGCGGGGTAGAAAAAGTATATCTACATCTTTTTGGAGACGGACGGGACGTAGAGGAGCAGTACTTTTGTACAGATTTTGATTTGCTTAAAAAGGAAATTGATTCCGCGCAAATTGGAATAGTTGCATCTTTAGTCGGTAGATATTTTGCAATGGATAGAGACAAACAATATGCAGATAGAACAAAAGTAGCGTATGACTTATTAGTAAATGGGGAAGGTGAGGAAGTAGATGATTTGTGTGCAGGAGCTGCGTCTTGGTATTTGCAAGCATCTGAAACAGAAGATACTGATTATTATATTCGTCCGCTTAAAACTCCTAAATTTGAATCTATAAAACCAGAAGACACTGTTGTCTGTGTTAATTTTAGAAGTGACAGAATGATACAGATTGTTCGCGCATTAGAAGAAGAAGATTTTTCTGAATTCCCTCGCCCAATTCGTATAACAGATGTTACTTGTATGGGGCCATATTCAGATCATTTGCCAGTTGCTTACCCCGCTCCAGATGTTAAAAAAACATTAGGGGAAGTAGTTTCTGATGCAGGCCTAAAACAATTACGTATTGCAGAAACAGATAAGTTCGCTCACGTTACTTTCTTCTTTAATTCACAAAAGCACGATCCATTTAGTGGTGAGGATCGAATACTTATAGAATCTCCAAAGGTTTCTAACTACTCATTAACTCCAAAAATGAGTGCGCATAAAGTTGCAGATACTGTTCTAGAAAATGTAGAAAAAGATGAACATGATTTAATAATCGTTAATTTTGCTAATCCAGATTTAGTTGGGCATGGGGGTGATATAGATGCAGCAGTACAGGCCTGCGAAACTGTGGATCAAGAATTGCAACGAGTTATTCCTGCTTTAAATGAAGCTGGATATGATTGGATAGTTACAGCAGATCACGGTAACGCAGAAAGTATGTTTTATGAAGATGGTAAAACAATTTGTCCAAGCCACACAGCAAACCAAGTGCAGACATTTGTTAATTCAAATACTATTTCTGGTTCTGATGATTTAGTTACTTGCACAGGTCTAAAAGATATCGCACCACTTTGTCTTAATATTCTTGGAATAGAAATTCCTAAAGAAATGAAACGCAATAAAAGTTAAACAGTGTAGCAATATAGCAGTTAAGCAGTTTAAATAGCTTTAAGCTTTAAGACTTGAGCTTTAAATATAGAATTAAACGTATTGCAAAAAGTAATGTGGATTTCGTCTCCCTCTCCCGTGGGGAGAGGGTTGGGGAGAGGGGGTAAACATACAAAAGTATTCATTGTTTTTAAATGTTCTAGGATTTCTCTTGCGGTATAGTGTTCACACTATGCAAGAAATAAGTTACAAATCAGATTCGTTTTTAGAAGATATCGCTAGCAGTGATCAAAAGCATGTGCATGTAATAATGATTGCTACAAAGCCAGATATAATTAAACAAGTTCCGCTTTATAAAGAACTAAAAAGCAGGGGACACTTAGTGATTCTTGGTCATACAGGGCAACACTATGACGAAAACTTAAGTGGAGGAATGTTGAAAGAGTTCGGCGTAGAACCAGATTTTAATTTGAATGTTCGTGGTAGCTCGTTCGAGGTTGTTAGCCAAATTATTGGTCGATTGGGATATGTATTTTCAGAAATCAAAAAAATAGAAAAGGTTGTTATTCCTTATGTACACGGGGACACAACAACAGCCATGGCAGCTAGTAATGCAGGTTACTGTAATAGGTTTGCATCTGTTCATGTAGAGGCAGGGATCCGAACCCTGACTCCTATTTTTAAAAACTGGAAGTTTGGGAACGATATGCAAAAGTGGAGGGAATACTTAATGGATCGTGATAACTGGGAGGCAGGTAGCCAAGAACCATACCCAGAACAGTTCAATACAAGGTGTAGCGAAGCAGCTACAGGAATCCATTTAGCACCAGTAGAACTGGTTAGAGAATTTATAGAGAACGAAGGATTCAGTAAGGACCGTATATTTGTTGTTGGTAACTCTGTTGCAGATGCAACGTATGAGGCACTTGATCGAGCAGATCAAGCCACTGTATTTGAAAGACATCCACAACTTGCAGATGGAGACTTTGTTCGATTCTGTATTCACAGAGGAGAAAACTGTAGTAACGAAAAAAGATTCCGTGCAATTTACGATGCAATGAAATCTCTAATTCTAGACGGTAGAAAAGTTCTACTTATTTCTCTGTTCAAAACAGAGAGTGCGTTAAAAGAATTTGGTTTAAAAGAAGAGGTAGACCAACTAGATGCTGAGCATGAAAACTTTATATATAGCCCTGTGTGGCCAGAATATGTAGATGTTATAGCTGCAATGAACAAGGCTGCAGTCTGCGCAACAGATTCAGGATCTATGCAGGAGGAGATGAATGTAATGGGTGTTCCATGTGTAACACTTCGTTTTGGATCAGACAGGCCAGAGTCTTCAATTAATGGAGGCAACCTAATTGCCCCACCTGTAGATAGTGAATTTATAAAGAGCGCAGTTGAATACGCTTGGGGCAATGCAGATATGCGATCAGTTCCAAAACTCTATGGCAAAGATGTAAGCAAGGTTTGTATTGATACTGTTGAGCAAGTTATAAAAGATCAGAATGTATTCCGTGCAGAGGAAGAGCGTTTAAATATTTAAAAAAGCGCCTGTCAGAACGCTTAGGAATCCACCGGGGGTGAAAAGTCTGACAGACGCAGGGGTGTATTAGGCTCTCTCCACAAATGATGTGGTACATAATTGTTTTCGGATTAAATCCGAGATAAAAAGTATATTCTCCAAAAATGTATTCAGGAGAGAGCCGACACATATTAAACATATTTTTTGGTATGTCAACTATAGTTTTCTTTTGTTAAAAAAACGTCTGCCAGAGGCCTGACAGACGCTACTCTCCCGCTTGGGAATTTTTAGGCGGTCCCAAGGAAACTCCTCGAGAAAGCTGTGATATGGTAAATATTCTTTAACATTTGTCAAAAACTTATTTAAAAGAAGCGCCTGTCAGATTGGTTGGAGGCATCCGTACTCAGTATTTAGTAGGGCTAACTAAATATGAGTAGGATTGCTTCTTTTTGACAGGCGCTAGGGTATATATGCCCTTTTCTCTGAAATAATTCACTCCCCTAAGCGAATCATTTATAAGCCCTGATAGAAAAGGGGTTATAGGGGGGCAAAAGGGTACTACAAGCTTATTTGATGTCAATTTAAGTATGTATTTTTATAAGTGATTACATTACATAGAACATGTACACTGCGCACTAGTATGCAACGTGTTAGAGAGTATTTAACTCTTGTATTAATTGGCTTGTTACCATTCCATGCTTTTTTGGTAACTGTTTTTACAAAAATAATAAAAGGTAATGGTAATGCTCCACTTACTCTGTTAGCACTTTGGAAAGAGATGCTAATTGTGATTATTTTATTAATCGCATGTGTAGAGGTTTATAAATTAATTCTGCATCCAGAAAGTCGAAAGAAAGTACTTAAATTAGATACAATTGATTGGCTCATTATTTCTTTTTTAGCACTCGCATTAATAGTCACTGCTTTTACTTTTTACGATTTAAAATCAGTATTTCTTGGGATCAAATATGACATTTTCCCTCTTGGTGTTTTCTTCTTACTCAGGCGTGTAAAATGGTCTGCTAACTTCACTCATATTGCATTTTTTGTATTGCTTATGGCGGGGTTAGCTACTGCAGTTATTGGAGTTATAAGTATACTTTTGCCTTCGGGATTCTTTCAATTTCTTGGCTACAGTAACCTGCATTCTCTTTATTTACCTAATGCTCCACTTGCAGCTTATCAACAGATTGGAGGTACTGGAATTCGTAGGATACAAAGTACAATGAGTGGACCAAATCAGTTTGGTTTGTGGTTACTTATTCCTTGGAGTGTGTGCTTGTTTGGGCTGGCTAAATCTTTAAATACAGACTCACATTTTTTGTCTCGAATATTCTCTATTAAACCAAGAAGCAAACATTCAATTTATACATATGTTTTGTGTCTACTCCTGATCGCTACTGCAATTTTCCTTACATTCTCTCGTAGTGCATGGATTGCCTCCTTTTCTGTTTTTGTACTTTTTCTATTTACTAAATACTCAGCAAAAAGTATTCAGAGAATTAGCATTCGAGCAATCGCGCCACTTATATTCGCATTTGCATTAATAATAATTATTGCACCAGAAGTTGTGCTACGCGCTGCATCTAGTGTTGATCATATCCGTAAGCCTATAGAAGGGATTTATTCAATGGTCCAGAATCCGCTAGGTAAAGGGCTTTCATCTGCTGGTCCTGCTAGTAATCATTTAAGTGATTCATGTGTTTTCTTACCAGACGGAGCAGATATTTCTTGGGCAAAAGACAGAACAGATCTTTGCGTATTTGCAGGGGGAATTCAAATGCAACCAATTGGGAAAATTTGCAGTTGCCCATTCGTCACAGAGAACTGGTATATTCAAATTGGAGTGGAGCTTGGGTTTATTGGGTTTTTAATATTTAGTTCTTTGATTGTTTTAATCTTGATGAGGCTTTGGAAAATAAAAGATGAATCTTATGAAGAGATGTTTGCCATTTTCTTAGGTGTTTCAATTTCTGCTCTCTTACTACATAGTTTCGAGGATGCAGCATTGGCATATACAGTTTGGATACTTTTGGCCACTGTGCTTTGTAAAAAGTATTTAAGTAAAGAGGTTGAAAATTTTGATTCTTAAAAATCTAAAAAGATTATCTTTTCGTTTATTGGGATTATTTTGTGTACCATATGCGCATGAGTACGATTAAAGGAAGCATAGTCATTTTGGATTTTGGCGGTCAATACGCTCATCTGATCTCTAGCCGTGTTCGTAGGCTAGGTGCTTTTACTCAAATCCTGGAACCAGAAACATCTGCAGAATTATTAAAAGATGCTGCGGGGATTATTCTTTCTGGTGGGCCACAAAGTGTGTATGACGAAAACAGTCCAAAGGCTAATCCAAAGATTTTTGATCTTGGTATTCCAGTACTAGGTATTTGTTATGGGCTTCAATATATAACCAAAGTGTTAGGTGGAGAAGTAAGCCAAGGGAAAGTAAAAGAATATGGAAGTGCAAAATTGAGTATTGAAAATACTGATGTTCAAATTACAAAAGATCTTCCTAATGAAATTACAGTTTGGATGTCTCATGGAGACGAAGCTACTAGGTTGCCAGAGGGGTTTGAACGCTTTGGAACGTCTGATTCTTGTGCAAATGCTGCTTTTGCAGATGTATCTAGAAATTTTTATGCAATCCAATTTCATCCAGAAGTTACACACACAGAACATGGGAACCAGATATTAAATAATTTTGTTGAATGTTGTAATACATCAGGCTGGTCTATGAATAGTTACAAAGAAAATGTATCAACTGAAATATTAAAAGAAGTAGGTGATAGAAATGTATTTATGCTTGTATCTGGAGGAGTAGATTCTAGTGTTGCTTTCACTCTACTTAACAATGTACTTGGTGCAGATCGTGTACAGGGATTACTGGTTGATACAGGACTAATGAGAAAGGATGAGGTAGCAGAAGTGAAAGATGCATTTGATAAACTTGGTATTACAAATTTACGAGTAGAGGATGCTTCTGAAGAATTTTTTGCAAAACTAGAAGGTGTTTATGAACCAGAAGAGAAACGTAAAATTATTGGGCAAACATTTTTAGATGTTCAAAAAAGAGTAAGTGAGCAGATGGGATTATCCATAGAAGATGGATGGATACTAGGTCAGGGGACTATTTACCCAGATACGATTGAAACTGGAGCTACCAAGCATGCAGACAAGATAAAGACACATCACAATCGTGTAGATGCTGTGCAAAAGATGATTGATGAGGGCTTAGTAATTGAGCCATTAAAAGATCTTTATAAAGATGAAGTGCGAGAGTTGGGCGAAGAGCTTGGCCTACCACATGATTTTGTTTGGAGGCATCCTTTCCCAGGTCCAGGCCTAGGTGTTCGAATCCTTTGTGCAGAGAAAGTTGCTTTTAGCCCTTCTGATAATGCACCCGTATCATTAGTCCCAGATGAAAATAATAAGAGGGTGAAGACTCTTCCAATTAATTCTGTAGGTGTTCAAGGTGATGGTAGAACTTATAGGCTTGCTCAAGCTATGTTTTCTGATGAACGTACCCCTAATGAATTTGCGTATAGAACAGCAGTTAGTGCGGTCAATTCTTTGGTTAATATAAATCGAATGGTTTTTTGCACTTCTCATTCTGAGGCGACTAAACTTAAATTTACGTCAGGATATATAACTCCAGAGAGAGCAGAACTTCTTCGTGAAGCAGATGCAATTGCAGATGAAGAAATGAAAAATGCTGGATTATACGAAGAGATTTGGCAGTTCCCTGTAGTACTACTTCCCTTTGGAGAAAATGAAGGAGGTCAATCCATTGTATTGCGTCCCATTGATTCCAAAGATGCTATGTCTGCGAGTGCGGTAGTTCTTCCACCTGATGTATTGAAAAAAATGACAAATCGAATTTTAGATATAGAAGGAATAGACATGGTTTTTATAGATCTAACAAACAAACCACCAGGAACAATAGAGTGGGAATAGCAATAAATGCATAGAAAATAATATGTCAAACAGGGCTTTTAACTCAATATATGACAATGAATTATTGCTTTTAGTTAAAATATACTATTCAACCTTTCAATTGAAAGGTTTAAAGGTATCCATACTTTATTTTTAGTAAATATATAGATATAGCAACCGATATTCAGTAACAATTTCCTGCTTTTTACGTTTAAAAGGGAGTATACTTTCTCCCCTTATGGAATCTCCTAAGTCAACTGAGTTAGAGTTACAGCAATTGGTTAGAATGGCTCAAGGCGGCGACTGTGATGCGTTTGGTACTCTGTATGATCTGTTCTTTGATCAGATTTATAGGTATACATCTTTTAGAGTCCAAGAAGAGTTAGCAGAAGACTTGGTTTCTGATATTTTTGTAAAAGCTTGGGAGAAACTTAATTCGTATAAACCTCAAAAGAATGTTCCATTTGGAGCTTGGCTCTTTAGAATTGCTCGTTATACAGTTATCGATTCGTATAGATCACATCAAACTTTAGAAGAAGTACCAGAGGATATAGAAGACGAAGATGTATTTAATCGTGCAGAGACCAGAGTTAAGCGCAAGCATCTGCTACATACTGTTAGATCTGCAATGGGTGAATTGCCTAAGAAGTACAGAGACATCCTAGAGCTTTCATTTATGGCAGAATTGCCAAATGCAGAGATTGCCCGTGTTTTACGCATGAGAGAGGGCGCAGTTCGCACTCAAAAATCTAGAGCATTAAAAAAGCTTGAATTACTTCTTCCCCCAGAAATCTGTGAAAAAGTGTAACAGAATGGGCTTTTTGACGTTTTAAAGATTGCCAGCAATATGTCTGATCCAGTATTTAGTCGGCTTAGAAGAGAACTCCTAGTAAAAGGGGCCGTAAAAACACGTATAAAACGCCGTGTGATGCAGAATATTAAAAATCAGAATTCATTAGTTTTAGAATTGTCTGAAACAAGAAAAGCGATTGCACCTACATCAGAGATAAAAAAGAATATTTGGGATCATGTTTATTCCCGTATTCATAATCCACATGCGACTACAGCCTTAGAAAAAATATGTTCTTATCTTTCTCCTGCTACTTATGCGAAAGAGAGGCTTTCTCAAAAGGTATCCTATTTGCCTGCAGCTTTTCCTGTTAATGCTTTGCCCCATCGCTTTATAAAATTAACTGCAGCTTTTGCTCTTATTGGATTAGTTGTTCGCATGAGTCCATTTTTGTTCATTGCTTCTCCTACTGTTGCAGAATCTAAGGTTTCTTTGTTACCAACAAGAGGCGAGGTATCTATTTCTGTTGGAGGATTGTGGCAACCAGTTTCAAATGAAATAACTTTGGAACCTGGTGCAATGCTTAGAACAAGAGATGGGGAGGCAAGTATTCTTTTCCATGATGATGGTGTTATTCGATTATCTGAAAATACTACAATTCAAATTCACGAAACAGTTGATCGTTCTGGTTCAGAGGAGATTGAAGACACTCCTACAATTACACTTTATGTTGGTAGTGTTTGGGTTCAGGGCCTGATTCCATCACAAATTAAAGGTTTAACTATTTCTACTTCATTTAGCGATATAACCATAAATGAGGGAAGTGTATTAATATCAGAAGACGATGTTATGGAGGTGTCTGTATTTAATCGCAGGGCTACCGCAGTTCACGAAGGACAATTAATTGCTATGGTTTCTGGTGAGAAAACACAGATGTGGGATGGAAATGTGCCACTTCTAAAAAAAGTATCAGACAAAGAATATGATGATAAATGGCCAAGACAAAACTTAGCCAGAGACGCTGTTCACAGAAAAGAAATAGCTCAGATGCAACAAGAGCGTCGTGCTTCTAGAGCAGGAATATTACCAACTTCCAAGTTATACTCGATTAAGCGTGTTGCAGAAACAGTTGATGTATTAATGACATTTGGTTCAGATGCTCGTGCACAAAAACGTCTAGAAAATGCAGGGCGCAGGTTAGATGAAGTGGCAGCATTATTAGCTACAAACAATAACCAAGATGCAATGGATCATCTTTCTGAATATACAGATGAGTTACAACAGCTATCTGAAAATACTGATGGAGGCCTAACAGATTTCCTTTTACAACAATCTCTTACAGAGGCCAGTGCAGAAGTTGCAGCTGTACAACCAGAGGATGATGCTTACCTGCTCAAGCTTGCCGTATTAGAGGCTAGTACAGCCTTAAACACAACAGATGGTGGAATAAATGAGTTAGAGGGCATATTACTAATGGATGCACTCGCATATTTGAATCGTTTGGTTTCTCAAGCAGAGTTAGAACAAGTAGTTGAAGAATGGAACAATATTCAAGAGTCTTTGGACATTCTTTCCGACGAACAGTTCCCATCTGATGTGCGTAGAGAAGTGTTAGCTTTATTAAATAATTTTGCAGCCCTTGTTCAAGATCACTTAGCAGAATTTGAAGCAATTTCTCCTACATTGATTTCTCAAGTTGCTCCATACATTCCAACCCCAGAGTATGAGCCAATCGTTTTGCTTAGCGAACAGGAGCTTGTAGATATAGTGCAAGGAATTAGAGGTCGTATATTCTTATATCACATGCAACGCTCTAGATTGAATCAATTAATTGTTGAGCTAAAAGCACTTAGTGGACACCCAGAAGAAGGTAGAATCTTACGTCGTTTGTATACAGAATTGCCAAATGGTCCAGAGAATTTCCCAGATAGGATCAAAAAAGAAATTACAAAGTTGCGCTGGAAAACAGCTGTAGAAACACTTTAATAATCCATAATTCTTGGCTTGTTTCTTGCAGTTAGATGCTTCTACACGCAAACTGTTTTTATGTATACAATTGCTGAATTAAAACAAGGTCGTGCCGTAGTAGTAGATGGTGATCCATATCTAATTACTTGGTCACAGTTTGGTAAGGCTGCCAGGCAAGGTGGTGTAATGGCTACTAAAATGAAGAACTTAAAAACAGGTGCGGTTATTCAAAAAACATTCCAAGGTAACGATAAATTGGAACAGGCAGATGTTGGGTACCTAAAAGTTCAGTACTTATATGCATCAGGCGATGCATATACATTTATGGATTTGAATTCTTATGATCAGTTTGATCTTTCCGCGGATATTATTGGCGATGCATCAAAATATTTAGTTGAAGGCAGTGAGTGTGACGCAATGGTTTTTGAAAATAATCCTATTGGAATTAGAATTCCTGCAACTGCAGAATTAAAAGTAGTAGAGACTATCCCAGGAGTAAAAGGGGACACGGCTACTGGTGGTACCAAACCAGCTACGCTAGAAAGTGGATTAACAGTTAACGTTCCTCTATTTATAAACGAAGGTGATACTGTAAAGATTAATACAGACACTGGGGATTATATGGAGAGAATTTAGAGTTTGTTTCTCAATATCTCATTAACCTTTGCTGGGTTTGCCTGACCTTTGCTTTCTTTCATTACCCAACCGACTATTGCACCTAGGGCTGCTTCTTTGCCGCTCTTAAATGATTCAATCGCTTTAGGGTTAGCTTCTATAGCCTTTTGTACTAACTCCTCTATCGCGCTGTCATCACTAATTTGTTGCATCCCCTCATCTTTAATTATTTCTTTAGGTGTTTTGCCTGTTTGTACCATTTTCCCTAATACTTCTTTTCCTGCATTTGCAGAAATCGTTCCTGAATCTATACACTCTAGTAATTCTAAAATCATGTTTGCTTCTGGTGCTTGCTCAATATTTTTTTCTTCTGAGTTTAAGAATCCAAGTAGCTGAGTTAGAACAATACTGCTTGTCCTTTTCGCATCGTTTGTTTTTTTATAAACAGAATCGAATATTACACGTAGCTTTGGCTGATCAATTAATTGCATTGCCTGTTTCTCGTCTATACCTAGTTTTAAATATTCTTCCCTTTGCTCTCTTGGCAAAGTTGGTAGTTCCTTAGCGAAGGCAGATACCTCTTCTTTAGAGAAACGAAGTGGTGGGATATCTGGTTCTGGGAAATATCTGTAATCGTCTGCTGTTTCTTTGTTCCTTAGCATCTTTGTCTTTTCTTCATCATCTACCCATCCTACGGTTATATCATTTGGTGGCGGTCCTCCGTCTTTATCCCATAGTTTTCGTAGCCTCCTCTCTTCATACTTTAGGGCTCTCTCTAGCGACTTATAAGAGTTTAGATTCTTTATCTCACTTCTTGGATTTAGTTTTTCTGTACCTACTTCTCGTAAAGATATAGACGCATCAAACCTCATCATTCCTTTAAACATATCTGCCTCTGATGCATTAACTGCAATTAGTATTCGTCTAAGCTCTTGTACAAAGGCTACTGCCTCTTCTGCGTTTCGTAGATCTGGCTCGGTAACTATTTCCATTAATGGAGTCCCTGCACGATTATAATCAACCAAACTAGTTGTCCCTCTGTGCATTAGTTTCCCTGCATCGTTTTCCATATGCAGCCTAGTTATTTTGCACACTTTTGTCGCAATAATTTTTCCACTGCTATCTGTCTGATCATAAGTAACAGTGCCTCGTTCAGCCAAAGGGAAATCATATTGAGATATCTGAAAACCAGCAGGTAGATCTGGGTAAAAGTAATGTTTTCTATCAAAGTGATTTTGTTCACCAATCTCACACTTTATAGCAAGGGAAGCCATAATAGCTTTGTTTATTGCCTCTTCATTTGGCACAGGTAGGGTGCCTGGATGCCCCATACAAATTGGGCAAACAGTAGTGTTTGGCGCTTTGCCAAATGCATCATTATCACACGAACAAAACATCTTAGTTTTGGTACTCATTTGTGCGTGCACCTCTAACCCTATGATTGTTTCTAGTTCTATAGGCATTTGCTTGTGTTAGGCTACAGGTGCCCTAGTGTGTTAGGCAAATTGTTGACTGATTAAGGTATGAAATACTTGACAATAAGAGAATAACTATGTCTAATATGCTTAACATTTATGAGTATTAATGCATCAGCATGCGGCCAAACAGATTTAGTTGATGAAAAAGCACGAGTTGAATCTATTGTGGATTTAGATGATGATAACAAGATAAAAGAAAATCAGTTAGTACTAAGAGTAATGGAAGGTGATGGATTGGCATTCGACACTCTTTGCGATATTTATCGGTCAAGATTGCTCGCATTTTTACATGGTTTTTTCCCGGATGGATCAAGACTAGAAGAGGATGCACTTAGTGAAACACTTATGAATGCTTGGGAAAATATTGATTCTCTTAATGAAGAATCAAATTTTAACGCTTGGATTTTTAGAATCGCAAGAAATAGAGCAATCGATATACAGAGAAGACTAAATAGGCATAGTAAAAACGTCTCTCTTACAACAGATTCGGATGCTTCAGATTGGGATCCTTCATCAGAAGATTTTACCCCGCTAGCTTCTGCAATGTGTAATGAGACTCGCAATAGACTAAGAAAAATTATAGATAGCGAATGGTTAAGAGATGAGGAAAGTGAAGTAATAAATTTATTTTATTATGAAGGTTTAAAAATTAAAGAAATAGCAGAAAGCCTCCGTATCCCAGTTGGTACAGTTAAATCTCGTCTTGATTCTGCACGAAATAGGCTTAATTATTTATTGACCCATTTAGATGTTGGGCTTGATTCTTTTGATGAATAATATTTATGATTTCTGAAGCACCACCATACGGCGGAAAAGATGTACGAGTTGCATCTAATGTAGACATTCCTAAAGAAGATATAGATGAGGAATTGATGGAATTAGTTAAAATAGGTAGCGAACCCGCATACACAAAGCTTTATAATAGATATGCAGGTCAAATCTATGACTTTATTCATTATAGAAAAGGCTTTAGCCATGAATTTGCAGAGGAAGTTGTGATAGATACATTCGCTAATCTTTGGAGGAAATGTCATTTTTTTGACTCAAGCCGCAGATTTAGACCTTGGATATTTGGAGTTGCTGACCATGCTGCGGTTGATTTGCATAGAAAATATAAAAGGCATTGGAATCAATATTCTCTTGATGTTCCGTTAGCTGGCTCTCCTGACTTTGGTCATGATACTTTTGGAGATTTGATTGAGGCTCCTGAAGATTTAGAGCCATCAATACCTGCTATGTGTGATGAGACTAAAGAAGATGTTAGAAATGCAGTTGAGTCTTTGCCAGAAAATAGCAGGAATGTTATTACGTTAATATTTTTAAATGGTA
This sequence comes from Candidatus Peregrinibacteria bacterium, assembly GCA_018648865.1. GTDB lineage: Bacteria > Patescibacteriota > Gracilibacteria > Peribacterales > Peribacteraceae > JABGQH01. The sequence continues at coordinate 51,145 of JABGQH010000013.1, read as the reverse complement.
TGAAATATAGGGAAGCAGCAGAAGAGTTAGGTATACCGGTTGGCACTGTTAAATCTCGTGTTCATGCTGCTCTAAGGAACCTAGAGCTCAATGAAGATCAACTTGAACAGTCTTATACTGCATAGTATTTATTACAATACTGAGTTTTCTTTGCTCTCTTCTTTGTTAATTTTTAACTCTGGATAATCAACAATTAGCACACCATCTAAATGGTCTAATTCGTGTTGTACAGCTCTGGCATCAAACCCAGTTAGTTTACGTTCCTGTGGTTGCCCTTTTACGTCTGTGTATTGGATTATTATCCCTAAGTGGCGCTCTATATTCCTCCAGATTTTTGGCAGGCTTAGGCAGCCTTCTTCTAATATTTCTTTTTCTACGCTCCTCCACATAATTTCGGGGTTAATTAGTGGAACTATTTGTCCACTAATTAGAGCTAGGCAAAGCCTAATAGATTGATTAATTTGTGGGGCAGCTAACCCTGCTCCATCGGCTGCGTTTACTGTATCTTCCATGTCTTTTATTAGCTTTTTAATCTCTTTTGAAACAAATGGAACTGCAGCATTTTTCTTTCGTAATACTGGATTATCTTGCCCTGTGATTATTGGTAAAACTGCCATCGGTTACATAATACGCCTAAAAAGGCATTTAGTAAGCAATTAAAAGATCAAGATCTACGGTCTTAGCATATTTAACAGCTCAATTTCAGATGGAAAACTCTTAACCATAACTGGATCTCCTGATCCATTTATACGGACAAAAGTATTTTCTTGTACTACATTGAATCGGTTTCTAAGCCCTGCAGAAGATTTATGGTCTACTTTATAAATGCTTAGTGGAATATAATTTGCGGCATACCAATCAGTTAATGATGCATCTAGCCTTTCACATGCACTGTTATCTGGATCATGGAAAAAGAGTATGGATTCTTCCCCATTACCTATAATTCCATTTTCAAATTCTTTGTAGCTTCCTCCTTCTTCTCCAAACTCTTCTTTTGTTTTAATCTCTGCTTCTGTTCGTGCTGCACGCTCTGCATCTGTTTTAACAGGCGGCGCAACATTTTCTATTGGCACTTGAACTTCTGGTTCTTTTTCTGGCATTAATTGTTTTATGTATCCGCATCCAGTTAATGCAGTAACCATTATAAGACTAGAGATAATTAAGCGCCTGTTCATAGTTCGGGGGAGTAAAGGTTCAGAGGCATTGTACATCAGCTCTTTCGCTTGCGTACAGTCGAGCTAGGGCATGTGTGCGCGAACACGCATTTTTCGCAAGCCGGATTTCTGGCGGTGCATATCGCTCTGCCATGGGCAATAAGCAGATGAGAAAGCGCAGCCCAGTGTTTTTGTTCTGTTTTTTTCATCATTTCTTTCTCTATTGCACTTTGTGTTTTCTTTTCACTTAATCCAAGTCTATGAATAAGCCGTATGTTGTGAGTATCGATCGGGATTCCTTCTATTACTCCGTATGCAGTTCCCAGTACCACTGCTCCTGTTTTTCTACCTACTCCTTTTAATTTAATCATTCCTTCCATTGTTTTTGGTGGCTCAGAATCAAATTCTTTTATCAGGATCTTGCAACTTTCTTGTATAGATACTGCTTTTACATGAAAAGTTCCACATGAATGGATGTCATTTTCTAATTCTTTAATGGATACATCTACATAGTCTTGTGCAGTTTTGTATTTTTTAAATAGCGACTTTGTAACTGTGTTTACCCTCTTATCTGTGCACTGTGCAGATAGTATTGTTGCAACAAGTAGATCGAGTGGAGCTTGCCAATCTAGAGTACATTTTGCTTTTGGATATAGTTTTTTTAGATCTTTAATTACCTGCTCGACACTTAACCTAGGTGAACTCATGCTTACAGTGTGCAAGGAAAACTAAACGAATGATAGTAATTCGTTTTGTATGACTCAGAATCAAGTGGAACTCTCTAGCATATAGCCATGCTAGCTTATACACTTGGCAAGTATGTCTTTTTCGGATTTTACAGTTTTTGATGTTGAAACAACGGGGCTAGACCCACGTAGGGGTGACCGCATAATTGAAATTGCTGGGGTTCGCATCGAAAGCGGAATTATAAAAGAGGAAACAGCATTCACACAGTTTGTAAATCCTGAACGGACCATTCCATGGGAGGCTAAAAGAGTTAATAATATTCAAGATGAAGATGTAGCAAATGCACCAACAATAGATCAGGTGCTTCCATCATTTTTGGAGTTCGCGCAAGGCTCTATTTTAGTTGCTCAGAATGCGAACTTTGATATGAATTTCCTAGAGACAGAAAAAGAGCTTTGCTGGGGGTACATTCAGATCCCTGAATGTTTCTGCACAATGAAACTTAGCAAGGTTATTTTCCCTCATGAGTTTAGACATAATTTAGACATAATCTCTCATCGTTTAGGATTGCAAATTCCAGAATCTAGACACAGGGCACTTCCTGATGTTTTGCTTACGGCTCAGGCTTTGTTAAAGATGATTGAAATGGGAAACATCTCAAGCCTTGATGATTTAAGGTCGAAGTCAGCGTTGCGAAATGCAGTGAAACAGTCTTAATAGTTTTGGGTTATGGGTTTTGAGTTATGAGTATGGAATTTTACCTATGTATAAAAAGTAATGTGGATTTCGTCTCCCTCTCCCGAGGGGAGAGGGTTGGGGAGAGGGGATAAAATGGTTACTAGCAAGTAGCTTGAATCCTAAGTACAATAACCCCATGAAACAATACTTAGATTTTTTGCAGCATGTAAAAGACAATGGTGTTTTTAAAGATGATAGAACAGGAACAGGAACATACAGTGTTTTTGGCTATCAAATGCGGTTTAACTTGCGTGAGAGTTTCCCACTTCTAACTACAAAAAAAGTTCATACCCGTTCAATAATTCATGAACTACTTTGGTTTTTAAAAGGCGAAACGAATATTGAATATCTACATGAAAACAAAGTTAGAATATGGGATGAATGGGCTACAGAAGAAGGTGATCTAGGTCCTGTTTATGGAAAACAATGGAGAAGTTGGGAATGTTCCGATGGTTCAACAATTGATCAGATCGCAGATCTTTTAAAGCTAATTAAATCACGACCAAGCTCTAGGCGAATGATTGTATCTGCTTGGAATCCATCATTCCTGCCAGACGAATCTATTTCTCCTCAGGAGAATGCAAAGAATGGGAGGATGGCACTGCCACCATGTCATTGTTTATTTCAATTTTATGTATCAGAAGGAGAACTATCGTGTCAGCTATATCAAAGGAGCGCAGATATATTTTTAGGAGTTCCATTTAATATTGCTAGTTATTCTCTTTTGACAGCAATGATTGCTCAGGTTTGTGACCTAAAGCTTGGTGACTTTGTTCACACATTTGGGGACGCACACATATACAGTAATCATTTAGAACAAGTTAATGAGCAGCTTAGTCGAGATACTCGTTCTTTGCCTACACTCAAGCTAAATCAAAATGTTCGTGATCTATTTGATTTTAAATATGAGGATATCGAGATAGAAAATTACGATCCTCATCCTGTAATACGTGCACCAATATCAATCTAATTATGTTACGATATCCGTGTGATATCTATGATAGTTGCAGCATCGGAGAACAACGTAATTGGAAAAGACGGAGATCTGCCATGGAGCCTGCCTGATGATTTAAAATACTTTAAGCAGGTTACAAATGGGTGTCCTATCATAATGGGAAGAAAGAATCACGAATCAATTGGTAGGGCACTACCAGGTCGCAAAAATATTATTATATCTCGTCAGCCAGATTATTCATCAGATGGATGCGAAGTTGTTTGTTCTGTAGAAGAGGCGATTGATTTAGCAAAGACGGATGATCCTTCTGAAATTTTTATAATTGGTGGTGGTCAGATTTACAATCTATTTATGCCAATGGCAGAAAAGATTTACCTAACAAAAGTTCATGCAAATATAGATGGCGATGTGTATTTTTCTGAACTTTCAGAAGAATGGAAACAGGTTTTTGCAGAAAATCATCCTGCAGATGATCGACATAAATACTCATTTACATTTTTAGTTTTAGAAAGAAAGTAAGATACTAATACTATTTATTTGGGCTTATTTAAGCCAAAAAACACACCTTCTTCAACTTGTCTTAGCTCAGTGCTTTCATCTGATAAATAAATTTAAGATACTTAGGGCACGATGAAATCACAAAGATTTGAAAATATTGGCTCGAACATAATCACAGATTCCGAGGGGCGAATTGATGCAGCGGTAATGGCTAGAGAAATTGATCTAATCGCCCTAGGAAAAGTATCAGAAGTTAAGGGGACAATTGCATCTATCGCAGATGAACAAAAAAAGATTGTTTCAGAAGTTTTAGAAAGTGGTGCAAGAGTAGATACAGATGAAGTACTAAACAGATTAGAATTATTTCACTCTGAAAGAATGGTAGAGATAAGCGGTGACACTAGAGCAAAGGTTGGTTTCTTAGATGGCTCTGTTGCAGGATATTATGATGGAGCAGATATAGTTTTAGATACAGAATATATTGATAAGACAGTTTATTTACACGAGAGACAGCACGAATCGGATGGTATTGATGAGAGATTAGATGATGCGCTGTTTGAGGAAACAGGTATCTTAGAATTAGATGAGCAGATGAAGGACATTGGGGTTAGGAGAGATGTATTAGAAGAGAGAGCTATGGATGCTTCAAGTGACATTCCAGATGCTTATAGAGAGACTCATTGGAAGACTGTAAAGGACTTAGAAGAGCGTGGTGAACATGCTGGAGTTAATATTGAAACTGCGAGTAAACGTCTAATAGAAAATGATGACGAAGTTGGTTTTCAAGAGCACCTCATAAAAATAGCTATAACCGAATTAATGGAAGATAGGCCAGACAGGGTTGAAGATATTGAGGACGCGGCAGAGAAGGCTTCAAAATCACAAATATTGCATGTTATTGATCAGGTTAGAGCCGAGACGACTGAATCTTCATTCTCGAAAGAGAATCAATTGGTTGCGTAGTTTCAAAAAGATGCAAAATGTAGTATAATAATACTTAAGTGTTTGAACAACCACACCAAAATAATCATCCGAAGGACAAGCCATCCGAAGCTCCACCAGAGACTTTAGGTGATAGCCACGAACGTGCACACGAGATTATTGACCAAGCAGCCAAGGAAAGTGCGACATTATCTGAGTATGATGTTCGTTTGTATAACGATCTTCATCAAAAATCTTTGGAGGAAGATAGTGATACAAAAGATGAAATGCTTAGGGCGCGCCGTCGCCTAGAGCATGGCGCGCTGCCAGGTCACGGTGGTATGCAATTAGATGATGGAGAGAATGAAACTTCTACTATTGGAAAATCTCCTCATATTGGCTCGCAGACAGCCGCAGAGATTCAAGACAGCCAATCTGCTGATAACTTAGACGAAGTCGCAAATAGGGCGCAAGAAAGGTCAAGACATGTACGGGTGGAACGCGTTGTGGATCCAAAGACAGGTAGAATAATCTCTACTGAAGAAATCTCTGATGGAGTTATATCCTCCGAAGCCAATGAAAAATACAGAGGCAAAGGACAAAATAGAGAGGAGTCTGATTATTATGAGCAGAAGGGTACTAAATTTGTAGATCAATATGGTGCCGCAGAAGCATTTAATGAATTTGCACTTGGTACAGGAGAAAATGCTGGAGATAGGGTAAAGCTACAGGAGCACGTAGTTAAAGAATCGAATATTGATACAGCTGATACCAAGCGACTCGCAAAAATTGTTGATATGGCAGGCTTTTCTAAAAAAGAGAAGAAAGAGTTCATGCAAGAATTTGCAGAAGAGGATGACGATTTTGCATTGGCAGATCCAGAAGAATTACTAGACGATCTAGACTTAAACGAAGATGAAGAAGAGAATGAAGGTTTACAAGAAGGTGTATTCGAAGGGGATGATGCTCCGGTGTCTTTTGTTTAAGTCTCTAGTAACCTATTAGATCCAAGAACTCTTGCCTTGTCCTTTGGTCTTTTTTAAATATTCCTTTTACCTGGCTGGTTACAGCCTTGCTGTGTTGTTTTTCTACACCGCGCATCATCATGCATAGGTGATCTGCCTCAATTACGATGCCAATTCCCTTTGGTTTTAATACTTTGTAGAGTGCATCACAAATTTCTTGCCCTAGCCTTTCTTGCACCTGCAATCTTCTGGCATACATTTCTATAATGCGAGAAATTTTACTCAAGCCTATTACATGTTTGTCTGGGATGTATCCCACATGCACCTTGCCTATAAAAGGAAGCAAGTGATGTTCACAAAGTGAATAGCACTCAATATCTTTTACTATAACCATTCCGTCTGTATCAGAGGGGAACAGAGCTCCATTAACTACTTCTTCTAATGTTTTATCATATCCAGAAGTTAAAAATTTCATAGCTTCTGCCCATCTCTTTGGAGTCTTTTTTAATCCTTCTCTTTCGGGGTCTTCCCCAATCTTTAATATGATGTCTTTAATATTCTGTTCCATAGCGATTCTATTTTAGAGGACAATGTTAGTTTTAGTACAAGATTGGTCCATTGTTTTTTTAAGCAGAGAACCAAAAGACTCATTAAGTGTTGGGTGTAGCTGTTCTTTATCAATTAATTCACATAGTGGCTCTAATACAAACCTCCTTTTATGAAGACTTGGGTGGGGGATGATTAGATCTAAGGATGAAAGGCTCAAAGGTTCTGTTAGTAATAAGTCTAAGTCGATTGTTCGTGGCCCCTTTGGAGAAGTAATATTTTTCTCAAGCCGTTCCTCTATTAATTGCATTGATTTAAATATATCTTCGATCGAATCTGACGAATCAATCATCGCTACAGCATTTAAAAAATCATCTTGGTTTATTTCATCCTGAGGGGATGTTTTATATACAGAAGAGAATGATACTTCTGGCCAATTTGATCTGATTAACCTAGATGCATTAATTAAGTTTTCTTCTGCATTTATATTAGAGCCGATACCGATAAATATTTTTGCTATGGTCTTTTTATGGATACAGATACATGTTTTGTATTAGGCATAATAAATTTCTTAACTTCAACATTTACTGAATCTACTGCTTCTTCTTCTAATATTTTTTTTGCAATATCCTCTGCAAAAGATTCAATTGTTCTTCTCTCTTCTTTTGCGAGTTTATTAATCTTATTCGAGATCACTGAGTAATCTACACTCAAATTTAAGTCATCTTGTTTCCCCGCTTGCAGAGTATCTAAAAACATATCCACAGATATAAGTAGCTTCTGCTTAGTTTTTCTTTCCTCTTCCCCAATCCCTATTTGGGTCATTACTTCTAGTTCTACAATAGAGATAGAATCATTCACTCTTTCCTCTAGAAGAGATAAAGAGCCATCTTTTTTCTGCGAGAGGTGTTTCAGAAACCTTGCGGACCATCCATCTAGTAATAACGATTGCTGTAAACATAGAAAGTAATACTCCAATACCTAGTGTAATGGCGAATCCTCTAACAATAGATGTTCCTATAGTGAATAGAACTGCGCATGTAATAAGAGTGGATACATTACCATCTCTAATACTTGGCCAAGCTCGTTTAAATCCTGTTTCTGCTGATGTAGATAATGCTTTATTTTTCCTTAGCTCCTCTTTCATTCTTTCAAAAATTAGAACATTAGCATCTACTGCCATTCCAATGCCCAATATGATTCCTGCCATTCCAGCTAATGTTAGAACAATGTATTGGCTAGAGACCAAGAAGAGTGGGAGCTTAAGTAGAGCGAAGAATATAAATGCATAAGTAGATAGAGCCATGGCTGCTAGTAATCCTAGTAGGCGATACATAATAATCATGTATAGCATAAGTAGTGCGATTCCTATTAACGCAGCTTTTAGTGCAGAATTCAAAGCACTTGCACCCAGTGTTGCCTCTACAGTTCTTTGTCCTGATAGATAAATAGGTGCAGGTATTGCTCCTGTATTTAAGTTTTGAGCTAAGGTTTTTGCTTCGTCAAAGCTTTGCATACCTGTAATGATTGCAATGCCACCAATTATTTCTGTTTGAACAGTTGGGGCAGATACTAATTGTCCTCCTACAAATATTGCGATTCTTTTCTCGATATTATTTGCTGTTAACTCTTGGAACAATTTTGCTCCTTCATCATTAAAGCTGATTTGAACTACTGGGATATTAGTTGTTGGATCCAATGTAACTGTTGCACTACGGAAATGTTTTCCATCTAACGATGTGTCTTTCCATCCTGTTGGTTGAAGAGAGAAGAAGATCTGCTTGAGTGTAATTATGTCTTCATAGCTTTTTACATCTCCATTCTGGAGCTTTTCGATTGTTTCCTGTGCTAATTGTGATGCGTTTTCTCCTCCGATTATTAACTCATCATAAGAGAACACATCAGGAATAATATAAGGGCTAACATCTGCTCGAATTATATGGAAACCAAATGCTGTTTCTACAACATCACTTATTTCATTTGCTCCTAGGTCAAATGATGCTTGCGAGAATGCTGCGACCATTGATTCTCTAGAGAAAGAACCTAGGCTTCCTCCTTTATCTTTAGATGGTCCATCAGAGAGCTCAGCAACAAGTGATTCAAAGCTTTCACCTGTATCAATCTTTGCCTTTGTTTCCTCGGCTAGTAATTCAGCTTCCTCTTTAGTTCTAGTTATAGACGTGTCTGCGGATGAAGCTCCTTTATATGCTATTAGTATGTGACTTGCTTCCATTTTTTCTATTCCTGGCACATATGATCTTAAAAAAACTATTCCAGCTTTTCCATCTTCTAAAGATGTAGTCATCATGCTTCCTGGAGTCAATTGTTGCATTACTATCACTGTATTTTCATCTATGTCTGTTGCATCCTTATCTAGATGACTATTGTAAGTCATGTCTTCACTCTCTTCGCTTAGAAGGGTAAATGCAGTTGGTGCTTCATTAATAACACGACCTGTTGATGTTCTTTCTTTGATTACTTGAGATAAAAATATTCCTGGGATTTCATTAGGCACATTATTACCATTCTCATCTTGTTGAGTAACAGTGATAGAGCCTTCGTCTGTATATACCTTGTCTCCTACCTTTTTGTTCCAAAGATGATTAAGTCCATCTGGGACTTGCTCCTTAAAGTAAATTGCATTTTCTGTATATACAACACCTAAATCGTCTCCTACATCTTCTCCAACAACCTGCAATGTTTCTCCGCTCTCGGTTACTCTTCTAGCGGAGTAATCCGCTTTTTGTCTTACGTCTGATTCGAATTCTTCGGTTGGCTCTATTAGTTCTTCTTTAAATTCTAAAGTAATTGTTTTACCAACAATATTTATACATTCTTGAGTATCAACTACACCTGGGCATTCAACCAGTAGATGTTTTTCGTTTCCAAAATAAGATGGAGTAATAAGTGCTTCACTAACTCCTAGAGCATTTATTCTTCTCTCTAGTACAGTGCGAATAGATTCAACTACTGTACGTTTTTGCTCTTCTACAGCGTTTAATTGCTGCTGTATAAGAGCAATTTCTTCACTTGATTTTTCTAGCTCCTCTGCCTCTTTTAAATCAGCGGCAAGGCTTAGGACTTGATCATTTATCTCTTGTTCAGAGATACGGAAATCCAATTGTGTTCCACCTACTAAATCTAGTCCAAAATGAAATGATGTATTCCTAACTATTTCTGGAAGCCATTGTTTCTTTGATTCTGGCATTGCTACCAAAAGCAATAAAACTCCTGCAACTACAGTAATAATAGGCCAATGCGCTGTATTTTTTCTGTTTGCCATATTGATTTATTCAAGAATTGTAAATATCACGTGAACTCCTACGTTCACATCGTCTGCAAAAACATTTGCTAGGTCTATAGATGGGATGTCTGTAATGATTATATCGTCTTTCAATTCATCAGTTTCTACTAGTAGCTTAGAAACTAATTGCCCTCTTACAAATAGGCCGATTGATTTACCTATATTCTTTTTAAATACTTTCCCCATTAATTCTCTTCCTTCTTCAGAGAAGCTAATAGTTATTTTGCCTCTTCCGTTAGCTTGTTCATCAGATTGCATCCATAATATATGGCTACCATTAACTCCAGTTGAGGAGAATCCTCCATGTGATTCTATGGTTATATCTGCTGTATCTGACGGTGCCTCTTCCATTACTTCTAATACGAAAGGTTCCATGAGATTTTCAGATAGCAGTTCTAATGCGATCTTTTCTTCTGCTTCTACGTATATTTGTGCGTCTTCTCCTACTCGTTTTAGATTTAAATCAATTATATCTTCTCCTATACTTTGCATCCTTCTTTCTACTACACGTTTAGATGCAAGTAAGAGAGGACTGACTTGATCTGGGCTTTCTATATTGACCTCTAAATTGTAAGTTACAGATGCACTACCGCAGGCGGTTAGCACTGGTAATATTGCCGAAATCAAAAATAGTCGTCTCACTGGTTTTCGAGTCTAGGGAAGCATCGTTCAAGGTGCAATAAATTAGATAGCGTAATTTTATCCACCTTCGCAAAAAATCTTCAAAATAATTTCCAAAATGAATACATTTTTTTGGGATCTTTGGTATTGCTATGGCGGATTTCGCGTTTAACGTTTAAGTCTAGTTATAAGATAATTCCTTTGTATATTGGTGGAGCTTCATAGTTTTTGATTGAGATTTGTACCTTCTCTTATCATTTTTTTGTTTAAATCTACCCCTTTAAGGGTGCAATTGTTGTCTATAACACAGTTTTCTAGAACGCAATCTTCTATTTTACATTCATTAAATATAACTACATTTCGTAGTGAGCTACCGGCTACAGTAGATTTTGCCCCTATTACTATTGCTCCATTATGATCGGTGTTCTTTATTTCGGAGCTTGGTTCTATAAGTAGATTGTCTCCTACAAGTTTATTTGTTGCCTCTAGATATGCATCAAATGATCCGATATCGAACCATGGTTCTTCAAAGTGATAACATTCAATTGGAATATTCCTTTGTAATAGCTCCTCAAATATACCTCCTACATTGTCTGGATGTTCGTGCGCATACTCTAGTAGTACTGGTAGGATCTCACTAGATAGCAAGGAGCATCCTGTGCTTACTAGTGTGGATTTAGGTTCTTTTGGTTTTTCTTCAAAGGCTGCAATGCGTTTTCCGTCCTCTTTTAATATTACGGTTCCAAATGCCTTTGCTTGTTCCTTGCTGCCAATATCGTGTGTTGCAAGTAGGGAAACCCCTGGTGTTGCATGGGAAAGAAAGTCTTTTACAGAGAACCCAATATAATTGTCTCCTGTAAGGAGTAGTAAATCATCTTGTATGTCTTCTTGTTTTATCCACTGAGCTACAGCTCCTAGGGCACCTAGCTTTTGATCATCGTTAGCTGTCTTTTCTACGACTATCTTAATCCCGTCTCTATTTTGATTTTTATTCCATTGCTCAAAGTCCTCTCCGAATGCTTCATTCGTACTTACAGTTATTGGAATATTTTTAGGAATCCTATCAATTAAATGAGAGATTAATGGTTGTCCTGCCAAAGGCAGAAGAGGTTTTGCCCTTCTTTCTGTTATCGGCCACAGCCTTGTGGCGAATCCTCCAGCTAATATGAATGCATGCATACCAATAAACTATAGATGATGACTAATAATTGAGAAATAGAAGTAGCGATTCATTTTGTATTACAATGTAATACAGAGATAAATATTTGTAATACAATGTATTACAAAACTAGAAATTGTATTACAAATGCAATACAACTTATTTTTTATTAGGCTTAACAGTTGTAACAGGTAGCCCCTCTAATGAATCTATCTTTTCATCTCTTTCTACTATTCCTAAAACAGAAGGAAGTAGCATATAAGTTATAGATTTAGATCTACATGCACTTAATAAATTAATACTTTGTTCCAAATCACTGCACTGAATTAAGTGTGTGATCTTCTTTTCTTCCAATACATCTTCTAACTTATTCAGTTTTCCGAGCACTGGTACTCCGTCAACTTCTTTTTCTTTTGTTCCTCTGCCATCCAGTATTGCTACAGGTACAAGTGGATTTTTTTTAGCATTTAAAGTCTCAATAAGTTTTTTTGATTCTCTTGTTAGTCCAATTATCAAGGTTGGGAAAGATGGGGGATTGCTTCTTAACGCTGATCTAATAATTTTGGAATACAAAATATGCCAAACCAAAACTCCAATAGCAGTAATAGCAAATGCATATACTAGTAGTAATCGGCTAAAGAATGCTTCGTATGTAAAATAGTATCCAAGTGAGAATAGCGCTACACCTACAAGTACACTGTATCCAATATAGGCAGTGTTGCGGATGGTTTGTTGTGATCTAGTAAAAGAGAATGTTCTAGTAGTAGAAAGAACCAAGAGCCATAAAGGAGCAATAGCTGATGTAATTAATATGAATTTATTAAAAGGAAAATCAGAAGACAAAATAAATCCAACCCGAAGGAAGTATGCAAAAGCAAAAGCAACTTGAAACAGTATTAAGTCACTAATAAACCAAATGATTAGGAGTAGTTTGGGGCGGCTCATGGTTGAAGCCTAGCAACTTCTTGCGTTGCTCGCCATGTGTACTGCAGTTTTGTTATGTCCCAAGGTATAACTCCACTCCACTCTGTATCTCCACTTGAAACATTTGGAATACTTGGTAGGTTTTTTTGGAACCATTCATATTTTGCAGAAAGAGCAGCGTTTTTTTGTGCACGCTTGGCAAATTCATTTTTGTGTAATACGTAATACACAAAGCTTTCTGCAAAATCTTCAAATACATCCCAAGCTGCATATCCAGAAACAAAGTCTTCTCTATTACTCCCTGTACGTTGAGTGTGGCTACTTAACCAAGATATTTTGTAAAACGAAATACTTGGATCATTTGCATACATTATTTCTGGCCCATCCTTAAAGCTTGTCATGCCAGCTTCCTCTGTTCCCTGCATGCATCCTAAATCTACTACGTGACCAAACTCATGCATAAATAGGGCACGTAACTCTTCTGTCTCTATATTTCCGTTTAGTATTATTGTTGATTTTCCACCTAGGCCTCTATCTTTTGTGTCGTACCTTACATAAAAGTTACGAAGACTGTTTTGACATTTTATTGGCATGATTTTAATTGCCTCATCTATTAAAAGCCTGTGTTCAATTTTTATATCTGGCTTATCTATAGCAGGGTGAATTGATAGTGGTTTAACAATATTTACTGGTGTTCTTTTTCTTTTTTTAACATACAAAATCTCTGGCTCATTATTCTTCTTTTCTTCAGCATTTTTTAGTGCAACTAGAGCGCGCCTAATAGGAGCTACAGAATGAGCATCTATATTTTCGGAATCTTCTTTGCTCCCTTCATTTGTAATACTTGCAAGAATAGGTTGATTCTCGCTTGCAGAGATAGATGCCTCTGCTAAGATTGTACTTACAGAGAGCATGCTATATGTGCTCCAGAGGAGAAAAGCAACGCCAGTGAATAAATATAGTCTTTCTTTCATTTATGAATTAAAAGGATAGAACTCTACAATATTCTTAAATATATGTCAACCGATCAGAATGGGGTTTTGAGCCCCGGACAGCAGCATACTGTTAGCATTGAAAAGCTCACCCATGGTGGCGCTGGTTTGGCTCATATAGACGGGAAAGCGATATTTGTCCCTGGGGCTATCCCTGGGCAGAAGGTAGAAGTGGTTTTGCGCAAGTGTAAGCCAAATTTCTGTGAAGCTAGGACCGAAAAAGTCATAAAAAAGGCTATTGATGAAGTTATGCCTCGTTGTAAGCATTTCCATGAGTGTGGGGGCTGTGTTTGGCAGAATATCCCTTATAATAAGCAAATTGAGTACAAAGAAGACATAGTTCGAGAAACACTAGGCCATCTAACCCCTGTAGATGAAGATATTAGATCTACTCTTGCAGGTAGAGTGTTAAAAATCATTCCAAGTCCTCAGGTTTATTATTATAGGAACAAAATAGAGCTTAGTTTTGGTTTTCAGGATACTGGTGAAGAGGATAAGAACGGGAAGAGGATATTTTTTGATAAAAACCCAAGTATTGGATTCCATAAGCCAGGGGAATGGGCAACTGTTCAACCTATTAATGAATGTCATCTTTTTGATGAGCAACTATCGTCTCTTCTATTAGATGTAAATAAATTTATGGAGAAGACCAGACTTCCTGTTTACAATCCAAAAACACACAATGGAATGCTTCGGTCATTACTTGTTCGTAGAGGTGTGCAAACTGGTGAGTTGATGGTTGCCTTTTATGTGAAGGCAAGAAAGAAAGAATTAGAACCACTCTTTCAACATTTTATGCAGTTTGGTGGTCGCTCCGGTCTTGCTTCATTAATGGTTATTGAGAATATGGGAATGAACGACAAGCCAGAGAGTCCAAAAATCCACACCCTAGTTGGCAAGCCAAGTATTACAGAACGTCTGTTTGATTTGCAGTTTGAAATTTCACCTACCTCTTTCTTCCAAACGAATACATTAGCTGCAGAAAAGCTCTATCGGGCGATTGCAGAGGGCGCAGATTTAACTCAGAAAGATATAGTTCTGGATGCTTATTGTGGGATGGGTACTATTGGTCAGTATCTATCTAGATTCTGCGAAAAGGTAGTAGGAATAGAGAGCCACCCAGATGCAATAGATGATGCATTGCGTAGTGCAGGTAAAAACAGAATAGGAAATATAAGTTTCTACAAAGGACGTACAGAAAAAGTATTAAATGAGCAGTTAAAACCAGGTGGCAAATATAATTTCTCTACGGTTATTTTAGATCCTCCTCGTGCAGGGTTACATCCAAAAGCTACCGAAGCAGTACTTGCTCATACTCCAAATAAGATTGTCTATGTTTCATGTAATACATCAACAATGGTTAGAGACATCGCATCTTTCCTAAAGGGTGGGTACGAACTACGCACAGTACAGCCTGTAGATCTGTTCCCACACACTGCACATATAGAAACTGTTAGTGTCCTACAAAAGAAATGAAAATAACTTTGTTAACAGTCGGTTCTGTTAAAACTGATTGGATACTGCGTGGTTGTAACCTGTATTCAGATCGTTTGCGCAGCCCATTTACATTTGAAATTGTAGAAGTCTCCGCAAGTAAGAATCGTGATCCAGCTAAACAGAAGGAAGAGGAGTCTGCTTCATTATTAAAACGATTAGACTCACTAAATGGCTCTGTTTGGGCGTTAGATGAGGTTGGCAAAGAGTTCACTTCCTCCTCATTCGCATCCGAACTGGAATCACTCTCCGATAAAGGTGAATCGATTACCTTTGTTTTGGGTGGTGCATTTGGACTAACAGATTCAGTTAGAGATAGAGCAGATAGAACCTTCGCACTTAGTAAAATGACTTTTCCTCATGAGCTTTGCAGATTGATATTTTTAGAGCAGATGTATCGTGCTCAAGAGATATTAAAAGGAAGTGGGTATCATCATTAGATCCTCTTTTTTATTGAATAGAATTTTTGCGTGAAATACATATTCTTCGTACACTTCCTTTACTTCGCCGCTGTCGTCTAGTGGTTAGGACGCCAGGTTCTCATCCTGGTAACCGGGGTTCGATTCCCCGTGGCGGTACCATTCGACTCGTCGTTGTTGCTCAGGCAACAACTCCTCGCTCATGGTAAACCAACCTTCGTGAACCTTGAATTGTTTGTATCCTTACTTACAAGCTTTTTTTATACACCCTCCCCCTTAGGGAGAGGGCAGGGAGAGGGGGTTTATGATTTTATAAATCTATAACCCTTATTGGTTTCTCCTTTCTTCACCACCTTTTTCCGGCGAAAAAGGTGGAACCAAAACGCCTGCGCACCAAACCCTCCCGCCTGCCCCTTCACCCTACCAACGTCCTTTGGATCTTCGGCAGGCAGGCCCCAGTGGTGCGCATGCCCCTCCTTTTTAGATATTCATAACCTAAAGTTTTAGTCTTATCGCTTTAAACTGTTCTGCACTCAAGATTGCAGATAGTTCTTTATCATTTGCATTTTTAATCCCATCTACAGAGCCAAACTTCTGCAGTAGTTCTTGCCTAGTCTTAGGACCAATGCCATCAATATCATCTAGCACAGAGCCAATAGACTTCTTGTTTAGGCGCTTTTCTCTGTGGAGGTTCGCAAAACGGTGTGCTTCGTTTCGCAGTCGCATAAGCAGAAACCTGCCTTCAGAATCTTTTTTAAATGAGATTGGATATTTTTCATCTGGTACGAATATTTCTTCCTCCCTCTTAGCGAGGCCTATAACGGGAATTTTTAGATCCATTTCTTTTAGCACTTTTGTTATGGAACTTAGTTGTCCTTTGCCGCCATCTATAACTAATAGATCTGGCGTATGGGTAAGGGACGAATCAACAACTCTTTCACCTGAAATGCTTACTAAAACATTTGGTTTCTTTCCTTTAATTTTTTTAAGGATATCTTCTATAGATTTTGGGGGCTTTATTACATTCCTAAAACTTAGGTCCAAGAAGAATGATTCTTCTTCTGAATTACTGAATATATACACCTTTTCTTTCTTAGCTTTTTCTAACATTTTTCTAACCAAGAAACTCCTTAACTCTTTATCATAATCAGGCGATACCCATAGGCACTGAAATAGTAGATTCCCTCCATTTAAAGGGAAAAGGGAGGATAATGAGATTATTTCTTCTTTATCCCTACCTACTATAAAATTTTCATAATTTACACTTTTTATAGATACATTCTTACAGTGTTCTATTATGAGAGATTCAATCTCTTCCTGCTCAGATTTTTTACCCTTTTTAAATGTAATTTCTTTTTCTTCTAATTTTGTTTCTTCATTTTTTATATCTATCTCTAAATGTTTCAGTCTTCGCTTCAACATCTCTGCAAGCGCTTTGTAATCGTCTATGTCTCCTTCTTTTAAGCTCTTTATAGTAAACGATCTATATTGTTTATTTGCAGGTTTGCCATTAATACAAACAGACATGCTTCCTACAGTTTCCGTGCCACCTAAATGAGAAATATCGTACCCCTCTATTCTTTTTGGAATGCTAGGGAGGTCTAAAACATCTTTTAATTCCTCTAGTGCTTTTTTTACATTCTTTGCTGCTGCTTCCCATTTTGCTTCTTGTTGTTTTAGTTTCTCGGCTGCATTCTTTTGTGCCATTTCTAGTAGTTGAGCTTTTTTACCCCGCTCAGGGACTATTATTTCTACCTTTCTACCTTTTCTTTTTGTTAGCCACTGCATTAAGAGCTCTGCTTCTTCAATTAATTCGGATACAACAATTGTGTCTGGGATATCTGGTGTAGCTGTATAATATTGCTGCAAGAATTGTTTTACTATCTCTCCTAAGGTTTCGGATTCTCCTTTTAGTTGATGCGAATGTTCATCAATTATTTTTCCTCCTCTTTCTCTTAATACAACTGCTTGAGACCTGCCATTCAAGGTTACTATTCCTATGCAGTCTGTGTTTTGTCCAGATGTGTCGGATGCAAACTGTTTTTGTTCCCGTGATTCTATTATAGATATTGAGTCTCTTAATTTTGCTGCCTTCTCAAATTTATTATTTTTTGCTGCTTCTTTCATCAGCTCAGTTGCTCTTTGTTTCGCTTCTTTTGTAGACCCCTTACAGAATTGAACAACAGAATTAATACGTGATACATATTCTTCTTTAGTTATCTTTCCTTGTGCAACGCCGCAAGATTGCCCTATTTGTAAGTAAAGTGATGGTTTTATATTGATTGGTTGGCTCCCTTTTT
The DNA here is from genome assembly GCA_018648865.1 of Candidatus Peregrinibacteria bacterium. Lineage (GTDB taxonomy): Bacteria > Patescibacteriota > Gracilibacteria > Peribacterales > Peribacteraceae > JABGQH01. The sequence goes on along the minus strand of JABGQH010000013.1, from coordinate 33,468 downwards.
TCTCTGCTGTATTTAGCTTGGCTAATGCTTTTTCGTCCTCTTTAAAGTTATAAATTAGATGGAGAGTATCAATGATTAATCTAGTATCTATTGCGCTTAAAAATGGTCCAAAATATTTGGCACCATCGTCTTCCATTTTTCTAACAACAGATACATTTGGATATGGTTCATTTGTAGAAATTTTTATGTATACGTAATTCTTACCGTCTTTCATCATTACATTATATTTTGGCTTTTTCTCCTTAATCAGATTTGTTTCTAGTATCAATGCTTCTAATTCGTTTTTTGTGATTGTTATATCAATATCTTCTACATTATCCATTAATGATTGTTTCCAAGGCCCCATTCCATTTTTTGATTCTATTAAATAAGACTTTAGTCTGTTTTTAAGATTCTTTGCTTTCCCTATATATAGAACTTCCTTGTTTTTGTTTAGCCAACGATACACACCAGGCTCAGTTGGCATTTTTGCCACACGAGATTTTAGTTCAGCTAGATTTGGATTTTTCACGTTCGCCATTCGTGCTTATGGTACCATCTAACTGTTACCTATATGAATACACCTTTAGTTTCAGTCATTGTTCTTAGTTACGGGGGCCGACGTGCCCGCGATACAGTTCAATGTGTTCATAGTTTGTTACAGCAGAGCATCGCAGACCAAATAGAAATAATAGTTGCAGATAACCACTCAGAGGATGATTCAATTGGAATCCTACGCAATCAGCTTTCTGATTTAGAATCAGTTTCCATTGTAGAAGTCCCACAACATAGGGGATTTGGCAGAGGAAATAATTATGCGTCTGAATTTGCTAAAGGTGAGTATTTTCTAGTTATTAATCCAGATAATATCTTAGAGAAAGAAGGCCTATCTAAGATGGTCTCTATATTAGAAACAGATGATTCAATTGGGTTAATCGCGCCAAAGCTTGTGTATCCAGATGGAACAATTCGTGATTCATTCCGTCCTTTTCCACGCGCTTTTGATGTTTGCATTAAGCGCACACCACTTAGGCATCTTTTCCCCAATAGAATGAAAGAATATACAGGTGGGGGGATAGTTCCAGAGACAGAAACTGACTACGATTGGATCGCTGGTGCGTGTTTTTTGATGAAAAGTAGTTTATATAAGGATCTTGAGGGCTTTGATCCTAGATTTTTCTTATTTTTTGAAGATATTGATCTATGTAGAAGAATTTGGGATAAGGGAAAGAGGGTTGTTTTTTCGCCAAATATTATTGCTAAAGATGGTAAAGAGCGCCTAAGTCAGGGTGGATTAATCACATTCTTTACCAAGAAAACGGTTAGATTCCATATAAAGAGTGCTTTTCAGTATTTTTGGAAATGGAGAGGTGTTCCAATGCCTAGATAATATAAACCAAATTAAAAACACACGTTTCTGTTGACCTTGTTGCTTACATTCCATAGCCTATTCCAGCTGTTTATGGATACAATCTCACTCACAGTAACGGCTAGGTCTTCTGATGTAACTGTTTCTGCTCTACGCAGAGACGGAAAGGTACCATGTGTCATTTATGGTAATGAGCAGGGTAATCAAGCATTAGAATGCGTTTACGGAGAAGTTTATAAGGCATATGCGAGTGCTGGTGAAAGTACAATTGTTGAATTAATACTAGGGGATACAATGATCCCAGTGCTTTTCCATGAAATACAACAGGATCCTGTAACAGATAAAGTTATCCATGTTGATTTCTTTGCTGTAAACATGAAGAAAGAGATTGAAGCTCAGATTCCTTTGGAATTTGAAGGAGAATCTCCTGCAGTAAAAGACTTAGGAGCAATGCTTGTTACAGCGCAGGATCATGTACAGGTTCGTTGTTTGCCATCAAATCTACCTCACAAAATTAGTATTTCTGTTGAATCAGTATTAGAGATTGGATCTTCATTACAAGTATCTGATATTACGCCAATGAACGGTGTAGAGATATTGGATGATCCAACTGTTGTCTTGCTTACAGCTCAAGAGCCAAGAAGCGCTGTAGAAGAGAAGCAGGAAGATGAAGAGCCTGTAGAAGGAGAAGAGGGTAGCGAAGAGGGTAAAGAAGGAGGCGAAGAGGGTAAAGAAGGTGAATCAGCAGATAAGGAAAATAAATAAAGTTAATTAATTTTTAAATTATGTCTTTTATCGCACGTATTCTTTCGGGGATTGTAATTGCACTTAGTACTTTTGTTGCGATTGTACTTTTTGCATTCATATCATTTTTACAACCAATTGATAAAGAAGGCACTACTAAGCGCGATGTGCCGCGCAGTAATACCAACAATATTTCGTTAGCTTCTCCTGAGGCTATTTCTAGGCTTTCTGTTTTGCCTTGGTATAAAAAAGAAAAATCTTTATTTGCAGTGATGATAGAGAATCACCAAATTGCTAGATTGAATCACGAGGGGATAGAAAAGGCGGTAATGGTTCATGAGTATTTTGTAGAAGGATTTATATCTAGATTTGTTGCTTTGTTTGATTCGCGCTCAATCCCAAAACGAATTGGCCCAGTGCGCTCTTTACGTCCGTATTTTTTGCAGTCTATTGCCCCTTGGACTTCTGTTGTTTTCCACGCAGGCGGTAGTCCAGAAGCTTTAGAACGGGTAGAAGATCATAATGATTTTTTAAATTTCAATGCTCTATATCTAGAGGATGATTATTTTGAAAGAGATAGCAATGTATCTGCTCCTCATGATCTCTTCTTAAGTAAGAAAGATACTTCTAAGCTCTTGGAACAATCAGATGATTATTTAGTACCAGTTTCTTGGCCCATTTATGAAACAGGTAGAGCTGCACATGGATCCGGTGCTTCTACGATTGATGTAAATTTCTTTAGCACTATTCATAATATTACATATACCTATAACGAATTCTCTAGATCATATAATCGTCTTAACGGTAATATTCTTAGTTCTGCCAAACCTTCTAATCTAATCTTTTTACAAATGAGCACAGAAGAAATCGGTCCATTTGGCAGGTTAAAGATTGATACAATCGGTAGAGGTGATGCTCTATTTTTCCGTTCTGGAGTTATTTATAAAGGTATATGGAGTAGGAATAATGAAAGAGATTCATTTACATTTTCTAATTTAAATGGAGAACCAATTATTTTTGCCACAGGGCAAATTTGGATTACTTCAGTAGATTCTTTGCAAAAAGTAAGCTGGGAAGATTAATTGCTTATTCCTTTCTTTCCTCTGAGTCGATATTCTTCTTTTGCTTCTTAGTATTCTTATTTTTTGTAGATTTCTTTTTTGGTTTTTCTTCCTTTTTCCAAAGGAAATTCGGTAGCAACAATGGAGCTTGTAACTCAGGAATCTTTTTGATGTTATCTAGATCCTCCATCGCGATTTTTCCAATATATAGATCTTTTAAATCTCCTCCATCATCAATAAATTGTAGTACTGCTCTGTAGCCCCGAAAGTACACAATACTCTTGGTAAAGCCCCCTGGTTCAGACGTGTCTGTAAGTCCACGTTTCATAGATATGGTACTTGCAATAGCTTTGTATGGAGGATACCCCAGTTCGTCTTCTAGATATTTTCGTGTTTCTGCAAATGAATGATCTAGTGCGAACGCTACACCTAGTACATTACTAGGCGGATTGAATCTCTTGTTGTGATACGGCCCGTAAAGCCTATTTTGATTGTATATTGCTAGCCCTTCTTGAGTATCTAGATAGTTTGCACACCCGTTTCTAAACAATGAGTATGGCTGGTTAGATCCGTTTTCTGCACAAAAAATATGAGTCTCAATTTCGTGAGATATTAAAGCTTCAATTTCTATTTCAGAGAATGATGCATCATCTCTTATATAAATATTTTTACCTCCAACAGTACAGTCTGCGACTATTTTTTTGCGAACTGATGATTGCCAATCATGTAAGCCAAATTTATTTAATGCTTCATCAAATATCTTTTGTGCTTCTTCTGCATTCTTAATCTTGTTTTTTGGTGGTGGCAAATCACATGCAACTCGTTGTTGCATAACTGCCGCTGCAGATTTTAATAATGCAGATGTAGGTGATCCATAAAGGGATCTAGATGCTTCTGTAAATTTGTGTGCATCACCTCTGTTCCTAATAAGAGATATTCGCGTTAAGAGTTCTTTCCTCTTTTTTTCTAGCAATATCCCAAGAGGAGATTTATCTGCTCGCAGTTTCTCTAGTTTTTTTACAACATCATCTATGTCTACATTTGGTTCTGCATAATTAAAGATTGGATTGTAGTTAATATCTTGCTCTAGTCTTTGACGCTCTTCTTCTAAATTAGTTGGTTTAATATATTTTAATAGTAGCAATTCTCTATCTATCCCAGATAGCATGCTATCTATTGCTCTTAGATCTTTTTTCACAGATTCCCTTCGTGGTGCCTGAGGTTTTTCTCTGGATGGATCAATTAGAAATCTACTCAAATCTCTTCTGCCTATTTGGGCACGATCTGTACCAGGAATTACTCCAACATTAACAAGTGTTTGTATTTTTTCTCCAGATAGTGAGAATTTAATTCTATAAGTTTGTTCGTTTTCATCTGCTATTTCTGCTCCTCCTTTTTCTTGTACATGTTCAATTAATTTTTTAGAGAATATTGTTCGTTCCTGATCAGGAGTAATTATGCATGGAGCTTCTATATTTGCTCCATCACATGCAATGTTTATTACTTCATGTGTTCCAAGAATAGGTTTTTGTGAGATCTTTTGTGCAGAGGTATCCTTTGTCTCTGTGCTTCCAAATAGATCCTTACCCATCCTTACACCTTTTTCTGCAGATCCAACCTGAATTCCTTTTACTTTTTCTAGTCTAGTTTTAAGTGGTGCCAGATTTGCAATCTGAACCATCAATCCTGCTCTGGCATTAACCTCTAATAGTGCAGGCCCCATGTTTTCGTCTATTGTGATATCACATGCTAAGTATCCAATATTTGTAATTTGTTGGATTTTTGAACATATAAGTAAAATTTCATCCCAGTATGGAATCTCTATTCCAGATGGTGATCCCCCATGAGGGAGAGTTGTTATTATGCTGTGATATTGGGCTGCATGAGTTGTTACTCCTTTTGCTAAATCAATTCCTATTCCTATTCCTCCAAGGTGCACATTTGCCTTACCTTGGCTTTCTATTGTGGGAATACGAAGCATCGCCATTACAGGTATCATATTAAATACAATTACACGTATATCTGGTAGTCCCGCTGGTCTGAATCTTGCAAAGCATTGATGCGGCAAAAGAATCTCTTCAAAAAATGCAGTGTCTCTTCTTCCATTTACAGAGAACATTCCATCCAAGGTATCTTCTATATGATTAAAAATTTGATTCGTAGTAATTGGGTATTTTCCATTCTTTAAAAAATCTCCTTGTTTAGTTCTTCCTTTCAATATGAGTATTCCATCTCCTCCTGAACCAAAATTTGGCTTAAGCACACACTCATTTGGCAGGGTACTAAAATCAAATTCTCTTAGCTGATCTCTGCTTTCTATTCGAGCATAGATTTTTGCTGTTGGTATTCCTCTGGTTGCTAAAAATGCTTTGGTTTTTAGCTTATCATCTGCGAATGCAATTGCAGCTTTTTTGTTGAACGGCTTAACATACAAAAGGTTTCGCGCATTTAATCCAAGAAGGCCGTGAGATGAAAAGAAAGGAGGCATAATGTTTAGACTATTCTTCCTGTAGGTGCTTGAAAGCTTCTCTAAATCGGATGTATTCAACTAGCCTTAGCCCTGTCCATCTGCCTAGGAATACATCAACCAAAATGGTGAATAGAATTAGTTCAGGATAAGCCAAAATTATTGATTGAAGCCATGGCCATTGTGCAATAAATACACACAATAGTGCTGCTAGAATTGTTTCTCCTGTACCTAAAACTGCACTGTATAAACCTTGTTCTGTTTTAACATTCAAGAAGCTTTCTGAAAGTGTAGACATTATTAGAAGTACAAATACTGTGTCTCTTCCAAGCACTATATTAAATGCGGTACCTATGCCCAACATAAACAGTAACGTGATACTAACAACAGTTATTATTATTGCCACTTTTGGTATATAAAGCAGCCGCCACCTGCGCATAAATGCCCTGGTCGCGTATCCTGTTGCTATTATGAATACTAAGAAAAGTAATCCAATATGCCAACCAAGTACCAAGAAACTTAGAGCAATGACAGAAGGTGTATATAAACCAAAAGTTGTAACTCCAACTACTTGTTTTAAGAACGCAAGAATCATTGCAATAACAGGTAGCATCAATAGTAGGATTACCGTCTGACTAGATACTCCATGCGTAAGCATGTAATTAACTAATGATGAAAGCAGGTTCCAAGGACGTATTCCTGCATTAGATGCATTCACTATCAAATAATCATTATCTCTTTGCTCTAATTCAGATACGAACTCTTGAATATTTGCTGTATCAAAAAGAGGATTAAGTGCGTTTTTTCTTGTAATTAAAATGCTGTCTGGTCGAAGTACTGCGAATGGACCATTTGCAATCCTTCCAAGTGTTTGAATACTTCTATTAGAAATAAGGATTATTGTTTGAGTCTTAATAGATTGCATTAGTTCTGCGTCACCTTCTATGGCACGCATAAATGCTTGCAACCCTGTAATACCATCTGTCCAAAGCACTATTGCTTCTGCTCCATTTAATATTGATGATTGTTCTTTTATAAATTTAATCAACGGCTCTTCTGATGCCAGGGGAACACTGGCTGCACTGGAAGGTTTTAATACTGGCAGAAAAATCCCTTTTTCCTCTGCAGCTTTTTGGTGAATATTTAGTTTATCAATAGATACAGTTTCATCTGCTATTAATACTATTTTTCTCTCGTATACCGTTATTGTTTTTTCAGTTTCAGATTCAACTACCTCTCCGTCTATTGTTGTACTTATTACTAGCTTAATAGTTGTAGTTCCTGCTTTTTCTGGAGTGTATACGGCTTCTACAGTTTTGCTAATAGGAAAGGAAATATTGTCTCTGTACCACCTATATGTTGTGTCTTCCCCAATGCCAAGGGACGCAGATGCTTCTAAAACCAATGTTCTACGTATTGCAACATCGTCTGGTCCACTAATTATAGGTCTAAGTGGAACATTTGAGTTAATAATATCTCCTGTTGCTGCCTGTAATTGCAATGGAAATAGGGCAACACAAGCAAGTGTTAATAGAATTTTTTCAAAGTTTTTAAATCGTGAATAGATAGTCATAAACTTTTAAGTAGAAATTAAATTATTTCTTCGATGGTTTAGCCTTTTTTCTATCTTTCTGGCTTTTCTCCTTATATTTCTTAACTTGAGGTTCTAGTTTTTCCATACATCTATCAATTGCTTCTAACACAGATAAACGACGCGATTCTGCACGAAGCTTTTTGTTAGGCAGATCAATCGTAATTGTCATTTTTAGTGAATCTCTATCCTTTTTAGTACTCCTTCTTTCTGTATCTACTCTTATAATAGAACTCTCATCCTTTATTCTTTTGCAATATGTAGCCAATTTTCCGATCTTTCGTGCTACAACAAGCAGATCTTTATCTGTGTATTGAAAGTTCTTTTCAAAGTGTATTACCTTCATAAATATATGGTGGGAAAGATGCGGAAAGTATAGCAGATAATTGCACCCAAAAAGCACATAAAAACGTTATATATGAGGTAGTTATCTATTCCTTAAATCGCTGTTTTATGCTATAATTCTTACGAAAACACACACAAAATCTATATGAACAAAAATGCAATAAAATCGCTTATATCTAATAGCAGAATATTAACTGATGCAGAACGTGCATATTGGTCTGCCAGTTTGTCTAAAATGACTTCTACACAAATGATTAAACTAGAAGGCATTTTGCAAAGAGCAGAGAGCATTCCTTGGACAGCACAGGTCCAGAAGTATTTCTCTATTATTGCTAGTGCAGCAGAAAAACTAACTTAAAAAATAAAAATACATTTCACAAACAAAATATGTCAGATCAAATAGAAGTAGCTCCACAGTCTCCAGATGAGAGCAATCCAGCCTCTTTAGAAAGAGAGCAATCCATTAATGATATCCGTTCGCAGTTGAATACATTGAAAAATTCAATGGACACTAATTCACAAGGAAATGAGATAGCCAATATCGATGATGCATTAGGAGCATTAGCGCAACTTTCTGTTGAAGATCAAGAGACGGCAATAGAGAATATTACTCGTGAGATTGATGATTTAATTGATACTCCTGCAGAAGTTGAATCACTTAGATCTATTCTAAATGAATTTGCAAGTGCTCGCGTTGAATTAGCTGCAACAGCAGCAGTGGTTAGTGCAGATAATCCATCTGAGATTCCAGAAAGCTTATCAGCTGAGAATGGAACAATGATAGCTGGTGTTCTGGCTTTTGCAGATTCCATGTTTGCAGGGTTAGAGAGCAAGGATGAAAACGGAAAACCAGAAGAGGGGATTGGTTCGTCTGTTAGTAGAATTGCCAGAGGTATAATTCTTTCTTTTGCAGAGAAGATTGCTTCTATGGATTTCTTTGGTCAAAAGATTGATTTGCTTAGCGAAGCAGATGTTAGAGATTTAGCAGATAGACGGTTCGAAGGTGAACTTGCTGGATTAGAAGTACATCCAGAAATTAAAGCTAGCTATGATCAGGAAGTACATAAAAATAGTTGGTATACAGCTTATAGAACTTGGATGATGTCTAATCAGTCAGGCAACCGCCCATCATTAATCGCAATTGTAAGTAATGTACCAGTTGCAGCTGAGACAGCAGATACACCAGATCCTAATGAAGGGATTTTTGCTGCAGGTACTACAGAAAGAGCTTTAGGAACTACTCCTGTTTCGGTTGTATTATCTGGCGCTAGGGTCGAATTAACAGACAATAAAGCGAGAGTAGCCCTAGGTACATCTCTATATAATGATTATGAATTGAGTCAAAATGGTACGGTCCTATCTCTTTCAAAGGTTATAAGCTCAGGCAGTCCAGAACAGTATCAAGTTGAAATAGAAAATATTGGTAGTTTTAGTCTTGCAGAACTTGTTGCTGCAGCGGAAAACTTGAATTTAGCAATGGATACAAAAATTGGTAATACTAATATAGATATTTCACTTATTACTTCTTAAAACTTTTTTCTAAATATTATAAATGTCAGAAGATAGAATAGAGCACTTGGCGGAAAGCAGAATAGATTATTTAAACGATAAGAGAAATACATTAGAACAATTCAGAGTTCCTGAAACCATCCAACCTGCATTTGAAGCACTTCTGGAATTTGATCCAAATAATAGAGAAGAAAGCGAATTAATGTGTGACACATTAAATGATTTGAAAGAAAGGATTGAAAGAAGTGAAATAGAAAGTGGAATAATTAATTTGGGATCTCTTGAATCAAGATTAGAAGTGCTTTCTGAACTTTCAGTTGGTGAGCGTTTAAGTAATATGCCAGAGTCTATTAGAGAATCAGCAAGGGGTGCTGCAGAAAGTGTTATTAATGTTGCTGTTGATTCAAGAGGAGAATTAACTCCTGTTAAGTTGGGTATAACTGCAGGTCTTTCATACGGTTTATACAAAATTGGTTCGGGATTATTAAATTTGATTCCGAATAATAGAGAAGCTCCTGACCCAGAGCATGATAATTCATTCAGTAAAGGTGCGCGATTTGTTGGTGAATCATTGTATAAAATTGCAAAGATTTCTGGAGCCATATATGTAGCTTCTCTGATTGTTAATGGTGCGCATCGTGCATATGAATGGTACACCACACCTTCATCTGAATCTTCTGAATCTTCAATTGAAGATGCAGAAACAACTGCAGAAGAATCTACACCTGAGACTGAAGTAGAAGAAGATGCTGCTGATGAAGAAACAGAATTAGAAGCAAGGCTTGCTGAATTGAATAATTCAGATGTTCCAACAATTGCATTGAATGATACAAGCCTTGAAGGAATTAACGTTTTAGATCTTACAAAGCCTATTTCGATTGATGGGAAAGATGTTTTGTTTAGAACAAATGGTTTGGGGGAATTAGTTCTTATAATTGATGGACATCCTCGTATTTATGAATATACATGGGATAATGGCAGAAAAGACAAAGTAGAACTTACTACTGACAATTTTATAAGAAGAAATAACAATGAGCATGGAAGTCATTTTTCTCAAAGCGATTCTGGTGCATACCTTGATTCCGATATAATTAATTTTATTCAGAATTGTGATACAACAAGTCCAACTACTTTAGATACTCCAGATCTTGTTAATTTTAATGTTTTAAATCCTATGGGACCTATATCTATATCCGGTAAAGATGTATTGTTTGAATTAAATGATTCAAATGAATTAGTTCTCATAATTGATGGTGAATCTCATATATATACAAATGATCAAAGCAAAAGAGTAATAATCCAAGAGAATAGATTATTATTTGGGATTGGGATTGGTTATGGAGAATATTTTGCTGATTATATTGGAGTCCCGATAAGGAAAAACGATCTTATTAATTTCATTAACTCTCTAGGAATAGACAGTGCAGAAACAACATCAACAACTACTTAGTGATTAAAAGTATTTGCTTTAGTATACTTGGCATGTGCCAAGATCATTTTCTCAATTACAGATGTATCGCACTTGCCCTAGGCAGTACGAGTTTGGTTGTGTAAAAAAAATTCCAAAAGGTCATATATCTGCGGGTGAAAGTTTTGGCATTAGTATGCACAGCACACTGCAAAAGTGGGGGAACGCAGAGCTTGGCTCTGCGCATAGTGGAGTTCCAAAAGAAGATCAAATAACTATGTTCGAGACTCCTTCTGCAGTAGAGCAGAGAGAGTTGAATATAGATTTGTTACATGAATATTGGTATTCATCTTTTGTTGTAGAGGGTTACGAGACAAGGGTAGAGGCAGATATGGCACGAAACAGAGGAGCAGAGATTCTTAGATATTACTTTGATTGGTGGCAACAGCAGGATCTGTCTGTGCTTGCTGTAGAAAAAGGATTTCGTTTGGATCTAGAGGGCATGGAGCTCTCTGGCAGATTTGATCGTGTGGAAATGGTAGAAGGCGGAGTTAAGGTTATTGATTTTAAAACTTCTGCAGTTAGAACTCAGGATCAAGTGGATGCAGACTTACAGCTTTCTGTTTATGCAATGGCTTGTGAAAAAGTATTCGATTTACCATGTAAGGAACTTTGTTTCCTCTTTTTAAGAGAGGATGGGGTAACAGAAGTTTTAACAAAAAGAAATGATAGCCAGCTTTCAGATTCAAAGAAGCAGATCCTGTTTGTGGATAAGGCAATAGAATCAAAAGATTTTCGCCCCACTCCAAGTAAGAGGACTTGCAACTGGTGCCCTTATAGAAATGTGTGTGATATGGCTAGTTGATGAATTATAATGTCGAAAGTCTGAAAGTCTAAAGTCTAATGTCCAAAAGTTTTTTAGACATTCGACCTTTGACCTTTGACTATTTATCTTTCATGCATCCAAAAACCACATAGCCCATATCTATTTGCATTGTTACAATTCTTATATGCAATTATTACATTCTCATCTTTTCCTTATTCCGTTTATTGTTTTATTCCTATCCGAATCGGTAAAACTATTTTTTGAGGGGATTAAAACAGGGCAGTGGCATCAAAATGTTTTTCAGGCAGGTGGTATGCCAAGTTCGCACAGTGCTTTTGTAACGTCACTCGCAATAATTGTTTGGAAGAAAACAGGGATAGAATCCGTAGAGTTTGCTATAGCGATTTGTTTTGCAGGGATTGTTTGGTATGACGCTGTAGTAACTCGCAAAGTACTTGGTGAGCAGGGGAAGCTACTTAACAGATTGCAACATTGGCAGCATTTCGCAGAACGATTGGGTCATTCTTTAAAAGAGGTACTGGCAGGTATTGCATTTGGAGCTGCAGTTACAGCTGTCGGAATATTTCTAGCGAGCTAAGTTTTCTATTGATTTATTGTTGAAGTACAATGTGTTTATGAATGTGTGCATTCTTGATCCTATTTTAGATGTATTTAAAGGCGGAAACCATTTATCTCTTTTTGCTGCGTGTAAAGATACACAATTTACGATTGTAACCAATCGTACAAATCCAAAGAGTCCTGATCTGCCCAGTAACACTAAGGTTATAACTTTAAATAAAAGGTCTGGTCCTTTTTATTATGGATTTGCTCATTTTCTGTATGCACATTATCTATTAAAAAAATATCCTGTAAGTAGCAAATTTTGGAAACAATTTGATTTAATCCATTTAAATCAGACACTTAGTCCCCAGCTTAAAAAGCTTAATAAAACCGGGGTGCCAGTTTTATATTCTATTCATCATCCTGTGTCTGTAGATCGAATGATAGCTATAAAAGAAAGCACATTCTTAGAAGGGCTTCGCTGGAGAGCAAGGTATGCATTGTTGCGAAAATGGCAAAAAATGCTTTGCAGAAAGATGCCGAATATAATGACTGTATCTAATTCGTCTTCTAATCAGATAAAGAAAGATTATAAATGTAAGAATAAGAATATTAACGTTGTTTATAATGGAGTAGATGGAGACATATTTACTCTTGGAAACAAAGAAACAAATTATGATGTAATTGCTCTTGGCTCTTTTATACATCCTAGGAAGGGATTTAAATACTTAGAAAAAATATATAAAGAACTCTCATCAAAAGGTTATTGCATAGCAGATGTTGGTAGACGATCGAATGAGCAACAAAATATTCTAAATAGTATTCCCAATGTAACAACCTTTGGGACTATAGATCAGGACAAGTTAATAGGTTTGATGCAGGATTCATCTTGCCTTGTATTAACGGCTTTATACGAGGGTTTTGGTCTTTCAATTATTGAGGCCTTATCTGCCGGGCGTCCCGCTTTTGCATTTGATGTTGGGGCAATACGAGAGGTGTTAGAACCAATAGATGATTCGATTATCTCACCACCAAGAGATATAGATTCTATAGTTTCTAAGATAGAAAGCTATTTATCGTTATCTGAATCTGATCGTATGGAAAAAGGAAATGAATATAGAAAAAAAGTTCTTGATCTGTATAGCATAGATAAATCTGGTAAATCATTAGAGGCTCTATATAAGAAAATTGTGTAAATATTTTTTTATTACTTAAAGCTTACAGCTCATAGCTCATAGCTTATTTCGCTGCTACACTGTTTGCATGCGTCTATCTACAATTTTTACTAAAACTACAAAGGAATCAAAAAGTGATGCAAGTAGTACAAATGCTGATCTACTTACACGAGCAGGATTTATTCATAAAACAATGGCTGGTGTTTATTCATTCCTACCATTAGGAAATAAGGTATTACAAAAGATAGAAGCAATAGTAAGGGAAGAAATGGATAAGATCGGTAGTGAAGTATTTATGTCTGCACTTTCACCTGCAGAAAATTGGAAAAAAACAGGCAGATTAGATTCTATTGATGTTTTATTCTCTGCAACTCCAGCTAATCCAGCCTCTAAAAGAACAAATGATTGTGCATATGTTCTAAATTCTACTCACGAAGAGGTAATTACTCCTATATTACAGAGTTTTGTTAATAGCTATCAGGATCTGCCATGTGCTGCGTATCAAATTCAAACTAAATTTAGGAATGAACAAAGGCCAAAGTCGGGGATACTGCGTGGAAGAGAATTCCGAATGAAAGATTTATATAGCTTTCATGCGACAGAGGAGGACATGTTGGATTATTTTCATAACAAAGCTATACCTGCATATAAAACTGTATTCGAGCGCCTTGGATTATCTGGGAAGACAGTAATTGCACTTGCATCTGGTGGTAGTTTTAGTAAAGAGCCATCTAGAGAGTTCCAAACGATTTGTGATAATGGAGAAGATCTATTGTTTGGTGTTCCAGGCAAAGATACTAATTACAACAAAGAGATTGCTCCTAGGATTGCACCTGCATGGGGTGATCCAAAAGAAGCAGAGAAAGAAAAAGAAGATGTAATTGGTAAGGGGATTATTGGAGTAAAAGAACTAGCAAAGTTCTTAAAAATTGATGTAGAAAGAACAACAAAGACACTTCTTTATGAAACTAATGATGGTTCAATAGTCGCTGCAGCGGTACGTGGTGACTATGATGTAAATGAAGAGAAGTTATGTACTTTACTTGGATGTACTTCTATTCAACTGGTATCAGCCGATACTGTAAGAAAAGTAACAGGATCCGAGGTTGGATATGCAGGTCCTATTGGTTTACCTAAAGATGTACGAGTTGTTTGGGATTCTTCTTGCGCAGGGCGAAAGAATTTTGAATGTGGAGCTAATAAAACAGATGAGCATTCAATTAACGTTAATTTTGGTAGAGACGTTCCAGAGCCAAAAGAATTTAATGATATTGCGATAGCTAAGGAAGGAGATTTGTATCCAGAAACTGGTGAGACATATAATACGTATAGGGCATCTGAGGTCGGGAATGTGTTTACTTTGTATACCAAGTTCAGTGATGCATTTGGTTTTATGTACAAAGACAAAGACGGGAAAGATAAGCCTGTATATATGGGATGTTATGGACTTGGTACTACTAGGGTAATGGGTGTATTGGCTGAGGTTTTCCATGATGAACATGGTCTAATCTGGCCATCTGCAGTTGCTCCGGCGAAAGTACATATTGTTCCAATTGCAAGGTCAGAAGAAGATCAATCATTTAAAAGTGCACTTGCCTTATACAAGGATCTTTCTGAATCTGGCATTGAGTGCTTATTGGATGATCGTCTATCTGTTTCAGTTGGTTCCAAATTGGCAGATGCAGATTTAATTGGAGTGCCTGCCAGAGTTGTTATTTCTGCAAAAACATTAGAACAAAATGAAGGTGCAGAGTTAAAAATGAGGGGAAGTGAGAAGTTAGAAATAATTCCTATAAAAGAAATCAAAGATTCACTTAAATAGAGATTGTGTTAAGCTTTGTTTATGCGTCCATCAATGCAAATTTATTTGCGTATTGCTATAAAACTTTGGTTCCAGGCTTCTTTGGTTTTTTCTAGCCTTTTGTTGCTATGGGCAATAGATAAACTTGGTTTTTCTGTGCACCAATTTATATTGGGAATTCTTGTTATATATATTGCTGCTAGTTTGTATACATTGCGCAGGTTCAACAAGATACATGGTGCCTTGCAATATATATCGGTTTGTATGGGATTGTTTTTGGGAATTTTTTGTTTCCAGATTGATTACGATGTTGTTAGTAATTGGATAGACGCATCTCTTGTAGAATTAAATATTCAGGTTTATAGAGAGGAGGGAAGCAAAGATCTTCTTCCAGTGATTGAGCAGGATATACCTATTATTACTTCTCAGAAAAAACTTGATGAGATGTTCTTTGAAGATTTCTTTGTTTCGGATTATGGGGATCCTTTGAGGATTATTACTTCTTTTAAAAAATATGGTCTTGTTATGTTAGACGGCGATCGGGCATTTCGCATGCATGAGGGTGGTAACGATGCGTTTTTTCTGCGTATTTTGTCAGATGACAATGTTATTTTATTTCTGAATAATGATAGGCGCACGATAAATATTGCTAAGGTAGACGGCGATGAATTAAAAACTATTAAGACTATTGATGCTCCATATGGGCTTCATCATTGGGGGGATGTACTTGATGGCATACTTTATCAACCTAATCGTTCCTTTATTTCTGTCCCAAATAAGCTTTCTAATGCAATTGGGCATAAATTCGCAGAATGTCAGGAGAGGGCTGTTAATTCCGATAGAATAGATTTTTTTGATTTAGAGACAGGTCAATTAACTGGTTCAGTGGATATCCTTAATATAATCGCAGGGCTAGAAGGTGATTTGGATATTTTGCGAAAAAGCATAGTCGATTGCAAGGATCCTTTGCATTTCAATGATATTCAGATAATAAAGACAAATGAGCATGCATCATATTTTCCTGATGCAAGCGTAGGAGACATACTGGTTTCTTTCCGTAATATTCACACTGTCTTACTCCTTGATAAGAATACGTTTGTAGTAAAGTGGTTTGTTAGAGGCAATGCTAATAAAGCATTCATACGACAACATAGTCCTCGTATTACTGATAGAGGCACTATTATAGTGTTCGACAATCTTGGATCAGATGAAATTAATGGAAAATCGCGTGTTGTAGAGATCGATATAGCAACAAAAAAATTAGTTGGTTTCTACGAAGCACAAGGTGATGATTTCTTTGAAAGTAAAGTAGCAGGTTCGGTTGATATGGTTGGTGATCGAATTCTTGTTCAAGAGCAGCGATCTACCGATGATTCACTTACATCAATATTCTTTTTGGATTGTCCAGATAAATACGTAAGCAATGCATGCAAAAAAACTACGATCTTCCGTTCAAAACATGAAATCAGTCATGGTGCTATATTACATTCAAACTAATAATTCATTATTTTTCTATGAATCTACTTATAAAATTTTCTACCACTTTGATTAGATCTTGTAGTGTTTTCTTTTTGTTAGCTCCATCCGCATTTGCTTATGCTGGCATGGGGCCGCTTGTTCCTGCAATTGGGAGTGGAGTGTTATTGCTTTTCGTATTAGGAATGTCATTCTTTGGATTAATATTCTATCCAATAATTTCGTTTATTAAGCATGTGCGTACCAGAAAATCTTATGCAAAGCGTAAAAAATCTTCGTAGTCTTTCTTTCATCAGAAAAAACCTCTGGTTACTTTCTATGTGGTCCAACTTAGAGAATGCTCTTTTAAGAAAGCACATACATGAACCAATAAAAACGCCAATCTTTGTTTGTGGACTTGCTCGTTCGGGTACCACGATCCTTACGCAAATCCTTAATGAGCACATCGATACAGGATCAATTCTTTACAAAGATCTCCCATTTATTGAAATCCCATACCTTTGGAGTAAATGTAGCGGACTGTATTACGGAAAAGATATCTCTCAGACTAGGCTCCACAAGGATGGATTGCATATTAGCCAAAGTTCCCCAGATGCATTCGAGGAGCTCGTTTGGAAAAAACATATCCATAGATATAAAGATGGAGGTTTTTGTAAATTAATTTCTGCAGCAGATGATCTGTTAGGAATTACGCAGGAGTTGCCTGTAGTAATTAACAAGATTCTATATACCAGGGGAAAGAAATCACGATATCTAAGCAAAGGAAATTATAATATTTTTCGTATTGAGTATCTTTTGAATCTATTCCCGGATGCAAAAATTATAATATGTGTGCGAGATCCATTCCAACAGGCGATGTCTCTTGCAAGGGTACATAAACATTTTGTTGATCTTTCGAAAAAATATCCCTTCCTTCCTTCACAACTTGCAGAACTTGGACATTTAGAATTTGGGCCACAACGAAAGCCAATAATATTACCTAATGGTAAATCTGATGAGACGATGGATCATTGGAGTAAGCAAGAGGACTACGAAGGGTATTTACTGCAGTGGAAGGACGTTTATAGTACTGTAAATAGACAATTTGCCAGTAATCCGAATATTTTCTGGTTTAGACAAGAGGATTTCCTAGAAAATCCATCTGAGTATTTAAGGAATGTACTAAAGTGGGCAGGTCTTTCAGAAGAAGGTATAGATATGCAATCTATAGATTCTCGTGTGCAGATTAATAATAAATATCAAACTCCATCTACAGTATATGATGATGAAATTTTATCGTTCTATTCATCACATATGAAGAATGAGACTATTCCTGTATCAGATTCGTAAGGAATTCTTTGAATTTTTCTTCTGCTTCTTTAATAGACAAAATATCGTTATCTATAAGTAAATTCGGTTCTTTTGGTGGTTCGTATGGACGATCATGTTTCTCTAGTCCGCTACGTTTTATATATATCCAAACTGGGTCACAGATTACAGACAGCTCCTCTCGTATACTTTCAAAAGGTGCGATTACGGAAATAATCACGCAAAAACCATGATCTCTAAGTAAATTAGCAAGGCGAGCGACTCGTAGATTGTGACGTCGACGATCTTCTTTAGAAAACCCTTCATCTACCGAAACCGTTGCACGCATTTCGTCACCATCTAGAACAACAATACGCCGTGATAGAGGGGAGGAGAGAAGGTCATCTTCGTTGAATAGGTCGCGCATTTTAAAAGAAAGTGTACTTTTGCCTGCGCCAGCATTTCCTGTGAGCCATATTACGGGGAAACGTTTGTTGATTATGGCGTCGAATTTCATTTTACTTTTAGATGGGCATCTTTGTCATATTCTTTATTTGCACCTTCATAGAGCTTTTTTCTAATATCTGTTGCAGAGATTGATTCGGTATTTTCATCCAACTGAATAAGTTCGTATCCTACATCGCGACCAATAAAAACCGATAGTTCTGCACCTACATCATAGAAGTTAGTAATAGTAACTTGATCCTTATTTGGGAAAGTTGAACGAATCATCGCTTTACGTTGAGCTAGATCAAAAGGATTTTTATCTGTTTTTTCTGTTTCTCTCATCATAACAATGCATCGGTCACACTTTTCAAGAATCTTTTCGATGCATTTTTTATGCCCATCGTGGAAGGGCTGAAAACGTCCGATGAATACTCCTGTTTTCATACGGCTGGATTCTAACATATTTGTTCTTTGAATTGCTATTCAAAGTGCGGTATCATATTTTTACCCTTTAACCTCATTACATATGAAAAAAGTTTCTCTGCTTATAAGTACACTTGGTGGTGCAATGGCTGGGTATTTATTTAGCAACAAAAAATTAAGAGAAGAACTCTCTAATTCAAAAGATCCAGAGGCAGCTGCCAAATCACTTGCAAAGCATTTGCAGAAAGATGGAAAAAAATTAGCATGTGAAATGCAGAAGTTTATTGAGAGTGAAGATTTTCAACAAAATGTAGGCAAAGCTAAAAAATATGCAAAGGACAAGGGTGATCAGGCTAGGAAAGAATTGCATAAAGCAGCAAAGACAGGTGGCAAGAAAGCAACCACAGCTGCTAAGACTGCTGCTAAGTCAGCTGCAGGTACTGCTAAGAAGAAAGCAAAGAAGACTGCAAAGAAAGTAAAAAAGAGAGTGCAGACGAAAACAAGAAAGTTATCTTAATCAAATTAAGTATAGTATTTTTGTTGATTCAGCTTTTATAAGATAATACGCTTATTTTGGTTTCCTTCCCCCCAAGTACGTATGAAACGCTTTCTAATTTCAACAGTTTCCGTTGCACTAAGCCTAGGAATGGTTTCCCCAGCTTTTGCATATATTACAAATGACGATGATATAAAAGTACAAACTTCTCCTTATCATGAGGGTCGTCCTGCTAGGCGCTTGATAATGACTCAGTATGGTAATTCCACAGATCGTAGTGGTATTCGTAGATCTGCATCCCCAGAAGACACAGGACTATCTCTTCTAAGAAGAGCATCAATTCGTCGTTTTAGAAGATTCAATCGTATGCCAAAGCCAGGTAGCGACAGGTATCGCATTCTTGATCTTCGTCCTAATACTAGGTTTCTTCGTTCAGAAGC
This sequence comes from Candidatus Peregrinibacteria bacterium, assembly GCA_018648865.1. Lineage (GTDB taxonomy): Bacteria > Patescibacteriota > Gracilibacteria > Peribacterales > Peribacteraceae > JABGQH01. The sequence continues at coordinate 14,063 of JABGQH010000013.1, read as the reverse complement.
AGAAGATCAATCTTGGTTGCCAAGTTCTTTAATTACAACTGGAGGCTCTAATTATGATAGGCCAACTAGAAGAGATATTCGAGAGAACTCATTCTTCAATCAAGTTAACGATCGAAATCGTGATATTTTGGAGGAAATGACAAATAATCAGAGATAATTTAAATAGAATATTTAACCACTTTGTTTTTCTCACTTATTGTGTGGGAAACAGGGTGGTTTTTTGTTTGTCTTCAATTACAATGTGCCAGACAAGATGATTTCTTTGTTGAAACATCTACTTTACTTTCTTCGTTTATTTTCTCTCTTTATATATGACAAATGTGTTTACAACTTCACTCGCACAGTCACTTGGTGTCGTGTTTTCATGCGGAATACTTGCCCTTTTTACTGCATGGATTTTTAGATTGCTAATTGGCATGCGTGGATGTGGAACAGAAAAAATGCAGAGCATTGCTCTTCAAGTACGAAAAGGAGCTATGGCTTTTCTTCGTCAGGAATACAAGGTTATTGCAATCTTTGTTGTAATAATCGCTTTGCTTTTGTATGTGTTCCTAGATTCTTCTATTGCAAATATTGCAGCTGGGCAATGGCCTCTACCATATACAGCTATTAGTTTTGTACTAGGTGCATTTTGTTCTGTACTTGCTGGATTCATTGGTATGCGTACAGCAACTGCTGCAAATGTTCGTACAACTCAAGCTGCCAGAACTAGCTTAGGGCAAGCTCTTAGAGTTGCTTTCTTAAGTGGTGCAACAATGGGCCTTTCTGTTGTTGGACTAGGAATAATTGGTATTACAGGAGTAATGCTCGTATTAACTCAAAAGTACCAAGTCTCACTTCCAGATACATTACAGATACTTGCAGGATTTAGTTTCGGAGCTTCTACTGTTGCTCTGTTTGCTCGTGTTGGAGGAGGAATATTTACTAAGGCTGCAGATGTTGGAGCAGACTTAGTTGGAAAGGTAGAAGCAGGTATCCCAGAAGATGACCCTAGAAACCCTGCAGTTATCGCAGATAATGTAGGAGACAATGTAGGAGACGTAGCTGGAATGGGTGCAGATCTATTTGAAAGTTATGTTGGTTCATTGGTAGCTGCAATGCTTATTGGTAGCACAGTAGTATGGGGTGGATCTGCTCTATCTGTAGAGCGAGCAATCTTGTTCCCATTACTTGTTTCTGCAATTGGTATTGTCGCCAGTATTATTGGAACGTTTATTGTTAGAACTAAAAAAGGAAATGCAGATGTTCATAAAGCATTAAAAAATGGTTTATACCTTTCATCTGTCATTGTTATAGCTGGTTCTTTCTTTGCAGCTAAACAAATGTTGCCAGCATCTGTTTGGTTGGGTGTTTTCTTTGCACTTCTATCAGGGCTTGTTGTTGGTGTTCTAATCGGAACAATCACAGAGTATTACACCTCTGACCATTTCTCTCCTGTTAAAAACCTTGCTGCATCAGCTCAAACAGGAGCTGCAACAACAATAATTAGCGGTCTTGCTCTTGGGTACATGTCTACATTACTTCCAATACTATTAATCTGTGCTGCAATTGGTATTGCATATAGCCAGGCAGGATTATATGGAATTGCTATCTCTGCAGTTGGAATGCTTTCTACACTTGGTATTAGTTTGGCAATTGATGCTTATGGTCCAGTTGCAGACAACGCAGGAGGGCTTGCAGAAATGGCTTCACTCCCAAAGCAAGTTAGAACTAGAACAGACGCATTAGACAGTGCAGGAAACACAACTGCAGCAATAGGAAAAGGTTTTGCTATCGGTTCTGCAGCCCTTACTGCATTAGCATTATTTGCTGCATTTAGTGAGGCAGCAGCTTTAACTTCTATCAACTTAATGAATCCAATGACACTTATCGGTCTACTAATTGGAGGAACACTTCCATACGTTTTCTCTTCTATGACAATGAATGCTGTTGGACGTGCTGCATTTGCAATGATCGAAGAAGTACGCAGACAGTTCAAAGAGATTGAAGGACTAATGGAAGGAAAAGCAGAAGGAGACAGTGCTCGTTGTGTATCTATCGCAACGGATGCTGCAATTAAAGAAATGATGCTCCCAGGCTTCCTAGCAGTTGCTACTCCAATTGCTGTTGGTTTTGTACTTGGAACAGAAGCACTTGGTGGATTACTTGCAGGTGCACTTGTTAGTGGAATATTACTTGCTATCTCTATGGCAAATAGTGGAGGTGCATGGGACAACGCTAAAAAGTACATAGAAGCAGGTAACCTAGGAGGAAAGGGAAGTGATACACACAAAGCAGCTGTTGTAGGTGATACCGTTGGTGATCCATTCAAAGACACATCAGGACCATCCATCAATATCTTGGTTAAGCTTATGACAATTGTTTCAGTTCTAACTGTAGGTCTTTACTCTGCAGGAGGACTATTTGGATAGTTTATTTATTTTAAATTTTATAGAGCCCCGTGACTTTCAGTTGTGGGGTTTTTGTTATTTTTAAGCTGTATGAAGCTGGTAACAAGGATTATATTCTCCTTCGATTTTCATGCGTCCTTCTGCAACAAATATTCTAAGTAATTTATCTAATTCATCAATAATTTCTTTATCTCCAGCTATTTGGAATGGTCCTTTGTCACGAATCATTTTTATCCCTTTATCTGACACATTTCCGTATACAATTGCAGAAAAGAGGCGTCTAAGTTCTGCAGCCAATATATGTGGGTTTTGATCACGGTTTAGATTTAATTTTGCTACCCCTTCATGGGTTGGTTCAAATGGTATTTGTATTTCTTCTGGAACGTGTAAGCTGCTATTCCAATCGATTGTATCTATTTGTAGTGCAGCACGTACATCGGTTGTTATTTTGCATTTTTTAGCAAGTGTTTGTGCTGCAAGCTCTGGATCATCTATTACTATTTCATATAGAGGATGAGATCTATCAGTTAAGGCGTCTCCAAAAATCTTTTTAAGAAAATTATCTATAGCTAAGAAATAGGATTTTGATTTTTCTGGTGCTGTAAAAACTAGTGGGCATTGAGCTGAGTTATTCTTTGGATGCAAAAGTATAGAAACCATTGTTAATATTTCTTCAGCTGTTCCTGGTCCTCCAGGGAATACAACCCCACCAAGAGAACCTCTTATAAACGCTTCTAATCGTTTTTCTATATCAGGGAGAGTGATTAGCGAATTAATTATATTATTTGGTGGCTCTGAAGTAATAATACTTGGGCAATTAAAACCAAATTGCCGTGCAAAATCTACACACTCAGCTTGATAGCCAGCAAGTGCTCCACTTGGTGTTCCTCTCATTACTCCGGGGCCTCCTCCTGTAATTATTTCAAGAAATTGATAAGCAAGTTGTGTACCTACACTTTTTGAATAATCGTATTCATTATTATTAATTGAGTGCCCACCCCAAGCAAAAACTCTTCTTCGTTCTAAATCTTTTCCATTTTGTCTCATCTTACCCTTAAAAAAATCTGCATTTTTTAGTATATAGAATATTGCATCGGTTATTTCCTGCCCTGATTCCTGCTTTTCACCTATTGCAATTGTTGAAAATAATAGATCTCTAACAACAGATGAAAGAAATTCCATAACGTTCCTTTTACATACTAATTGTTCTTCTCGTTCAATAAAACAAGATCTAGGTACGTTGCGCAAAAGAAAGCTAATTCCCTTTCTTACTTTTGTTATTTCTATTCCAAAGTTTGGATGCATTTGAAACAGTTTTTCAGTATTATCAGTTGATTGTCCAGTATGGGCTATTCCGAGAGCACATCTACGTAGATTGTCACTAGCTCCATTTACTAAGTGTTCGATGTCAGATTCTCGTAGATATTGCAAAGTATCTGCAGCAGGTACCAGTATCTCGGGGATAATGATGGATGATGTATTATTTGGATCTTCCATAAAGGGAATATATATACAACTATTTATATTTTTGTCAAAAACTTGCATTATTTTCTTTATTGAGTAGAATTCTTTGCGGGCTACAGGTGGTATGAGCGGCAGAGCCGCCCCCAGAGAACCATCGATCGTTGCCCTTTTTTATTAGTATGAATCCACATAATACAAAAGCATCAAAGAATGAAAAGAACCCAACTGGGAACCAGACTGCGCGCTCTGCGCTTCGTCCGGCAGGGCCCAAAAAAGACCCTCGATTTATAATAGTTACGGGTGGTGTTTGTAGTTCTCTTGGTAAAGGAATTGCTATGTCTAGTATTGGAGCAATCTTAAAGGCTTCTGGATTAAAGGTATTTGTTCAAAAGCTTGATCCGTATCTAAATGTAGATCCAGGAACCATGAGTCCGTTTCAACATGGTGAGGTATTTGTAACAGACGATGGAGCAGAAACAGATTTGGACCTAGGTCATTATGAAAGATTTATAGATGAGCCAATGAGTAAGTTGTCTAGTATGACAACAGGAAAGATTTATACAGATGTTTTAGCAAAGGAGCGTAAGGGTGATTTCCTCGGTGGAACAATTCAAGTTGTTCCACATATTACAGATGCAATAAAGAATGCAATAAAGAATGCTGCATCAGAATCTAATGCAGACATAATGATGGTAGAAATTGGTGGAACAGTAGGGGATATAGAAGGAGAGCCATTCTTAGAGGCAGTTCGCCAACTAAGATCAGATTTAGAGACAGGACATTTATATCATGTCCATCTAACACTTCTACCTTATTTAAAAGGATCAAAAGAACTTAAAACAAAGCCAACACAGTTATCTGTTAGAGAGCTGCGTCGTATCGGGCTACAACCAGATATGATACTTGCTAGAGCGGATTACAAGATTCCAAAAGAGTTACTAGATAAAATTAGTAAGTTCTGTGATGTTTCTAGGGATGCAGTTATTCCTGCTCAAACTGTTGGTTCTATTTATGATGTTCCACTTAATTTTCAAAAATACAATATCGCAAGCATTATTGGGAACAAGCTTGGATTTGATGATTTAAAACCAGATATGTCTGAATGGGAAAAAGGTCATAAGAGACACGAAGAATCAGTCGGCAAAGAACCTGTTCCAATTGCTTTAGTTGGAAAATACACACATTTAGAAGATGCTTATTTGAGTGTAATAGAATCAATAAAATCTGCTGCTGCACATAATGGCAGAAAAGCAGAAATAGTTTGGATAGATAGCGAAAAACTAGATCAGAAAGATGAAGAAACTTGGGCGAATTTAAAAAGATGTGCAGGGATGGTAGTACCAGGAGGATTTGGATTAAGAGGGATAGAAGGGAAAATAGCTGCAGCAAATTATGCTAGAACAAATAAGGTTCCATATTTGGGTTTATGTCTGGGTTCACAAATATTAGCTATAGAATTTGCTAGATCTGTTTTAAATGATCCACAAATTACTAGTGAAGAATTTGATGAAGAATCAAAAATCCCAAACAGTAAATATCTAGTGCATTTTCTACCAGGTCAGCACAAAGATAGAGCTAAGGGTGGGACACTTCGCCTAGGTGCATATGAATGTAAGCTTAAAAAAGGAAGCAAAGCATACAAAGCTTATGATGAGCTGGGTGCAATAGGTGCAGATGATATGATTTCTGAAAGGCATCGTCATAGATACGAGTTTAATAATGAATTCCGATCAGATTTAGAAAAGAAAGGTCTTATATTCTCTGGTTCTTGGCCAGAATCTAATCTAATGGAGATAGTAGAAGTAGAAGATCATCCATTTATGATCGGTTCACAATTTCATCCAGAATTTAAGAGTAGGCCACACAGGCCACATCCTTTGTTTTATGGAATGATGAAAGCAGCAATTGGTTAGCTGTAAGCTATGAGCAGATTTTATATAATTGCTTAAAGCTCATAGCTCAAGTCTTAAAGCTATTTTTAAGCTTTTTCTAAAGCTTCTACTAATGCTAGACTTCTATTGTGTTAGACGTCAAAGGCCTTAGTTTTTCTATCGGCAACCAACCAATTCTTAGTGATGTATCCTTTTCTGTTAAAGAAGGTGAAGTAATAGGGCTTATTGGTCCAAATGGATCTGGTAAAACTACTCTTTTTAATGTTCTTTCTGGATTTTTAAATCAGACTTCTGGATCAATTACTTATAAAGAATCAGATATAACGAATCTTTCACCATATAAAAGAGCACATATGGGTATTGGTAGAGTTTTCCAGAATTTTGGAATTTTTAGAGAAATGACATTAGAAGAAAATGTGCAAGTAGCACTGGAGGCTTTGCCAAAAAATCAAAAAAGAGAACTAGGGGACTTAAAAAAAGTTGTAAAAGAAACTCTAGAGATTGCAGGTTTACAAGATAGTGCAAAAAAGAAGGCTTCCTCCCTTTCTGGTGGGCAAATGAGATTGCTAGAAATTGCTAGAACATTAAAGAGTGGCAACAATTTATTCCTATTAGATGAGCCAACAGCAGGAGTTTCCCCTAAAATGACAAACCAGATTGCAGACATGATCAGTACTCTAAAAAAGGATGGCAAGACTGTTCTGATTATTGAGCATGATCTTCCTTTTATAGGAAAGATTTGTGATCGTGTAATCGTACTTGATGTTGGGCATATTGTTTTAAGTGACACTCCACAAAATGTAAAGCAGAGTAAAGAACTGCAAGAAATATATTTTGGAGCAGATCCTACTACTTAAGACCCAAATAAATTAGTTTTTAGAAAACTTGCCATATAGGGAAAAAGTAAGCAGAATAATTATTGAAATTTCCCCACATATTTTATGAAGAAATTATTTTCGATAGGTGTGGTATGCGCAGCAGTTATGGCTGCTTGCTCCCCTGCATCACAAGAACCGGTTAAAATTGGATATATTGGTCCTCTAACAGGAGACTTTTCTGGATTAGGATCAGATACATTAAATACTTTAGAAATGGTTGTAGAAGAGCGTAACGCAGCAGGAGGAGTAAATGGTCGTGAAATAGTAATTGTACCAGCTGATGGACGTTGCAATGGCTCAGATGCAGCATCTGCTGCTCAGAAGATTGTTAATGTAGATCAGGTAGACGTAATTTTTGGAGGAATGTGTAGCGGTGAAACTCTAGCTGCAGCTCCTATAATAGAAGTTGGAGAGATTGTTGCTCTATCACCTATCTCTAGTAGCCCAGATGTAACAGATGCTGGTGAGTATATTTTTAGAAACTATCCTAATGATGCTTTAAAAAGCACTGCTATGGCAGGATATTTTGCATCCGAGGAATACACTAAGGTCGCAATCATTACAGAAAATACAGATTTTGGATCTGCATTCCGTGATGCTATAAAGGCGGAGCTACCAGAAGATGTTGTTGTTTTTGATGAGGTTGTAGAGCCAGGGACAAAAGACTTTAGAACTCTAGTAACACGACTAAAAGATTTAGATTTTGATGTTGTATTCCCAAATCTACAAACCCCAGCAAATATTGCTGCTTTCATGCAGCAATTGCGTGAACAGGGTCTTGAACAGCCTGCTGTTTCTCATGATGTTGCAGATACTGCAGAATTGATTACTATCGGGCTAGAAGCAGTAGATGGTATGCGAGCAATTAATGTTCCTTCAGTTGGTGTTGGAACAGAATTAGAAGCTAAATTTATAGAGAAGTTCGGAGATCCAGTAATGGGTATCCCATTTGTTTCTCATTCATATGATGCTGTTAATCTTCTAATTGATGCACTCATTGCTGCAGATTTAGATGAAGAGCTAACTGTTCGTGATTATCTAAATGATTTAGAAGTCTACAATGGTGTTGTTGGTGATTTCTCTTTTGATGAAAATGGAGACGTAGTTGGAATCTCTTATGCACTTAAGGAAGTAAAAGACGGAGAGTGGGTTACAATTGCAGATATCTCTATTGATCAGTAGTATCGTATAGAATTTTATGCAACTTGTTATAAATGCATTCATAGCTGGCTCTCTAGCGGCACTTATCGCTGGGGGGCTTGCTTTTGTATATGGAATATTAGGCGTGTTTAATTTGGCACTAGGTCAAATAGCTTTAATTGGTGGATACACAACTTGGTGGTTGTATCAGGTTCATTCTGTTCCACTCCCCGTAAGTATTATTTGTGGGATGGCCTTTGGAGCACTGGTGTCTTGGCTAATATTTGAAGTCTTTATCAATCCATTTTATAAACGCCATAGGTTTTTACCTTTAGTTACGACTATTGCTCTTAGTATGATATTGGATGCTGTAATCCTAATGGTATTTAGGGAGCGTCCGCGTAGTATATTACCGGGAGTAAAAGAGCAAATAAGCGGATTTGGAATTACCATCAGTCCTGTGCAGATTGTTATGATCTGTACAACACTTGTTTTCCTTTTCTTACTTGCTTACTTTTTGCATTCAACGTCATTTGGTAGAAAGATTCGTGCAGTAACTCAAAACGATATTGCTGCATCTAGTTTGGGTATTCGATCTGGCTTAATGCATAGAATTATATTTATTATTAGTGGAGTACTAGCAGCAGCTGGAGGTATATATATTGGAATTGATACAAGCCTAACTCCTGTTCTTGCGTTCTCTCTCACAATTAAAGCTTACGCAGCCATTATCGCAGGAGGAAAAGGAAATATTTGGGGCGCAATACTCTGTGCGTATTTAATATCTTTGCTAGAGCAGTTTGCAATTGGGGTACATTGGTTTGGCACTTTCTATATCTCTGCTGGATACCAGCAAACTGTGGCATTACTCGTCATTATTCTATTTTTACTTTGGAAACCAAACGGACTTTTTGTTTCTTCCTCTCGTAAGGCATGATCCAATTTCTATTACATGTTCTTGTAATATCTTCTGTCACATCATGTGTGACTCTTGGATATAATTTTGTATTTGGAAAGGGGAAAATCTTACACTTTGGTCAATTAGTACAAACGATGGTGGCTGCATATGGTTTGTGGGTGCCAATAACTCAGTACGGGCAGCCATTCTTTGTAGGATTGTGCATTTCGATTTCTTTATTATTAATAGTTACGTTGTTACTTTCTTGGTTGTCTATGCGTTTGGAGCCAGATGGATATGGCGTTCTTTCTATCGCACTTCATCTAATAATAATTGCGATTGTTCTAAACTGGAACAGTGTTACTCGTGGTGCACTTGGGATACCAAAGATCCCAAGAGGTATATTACCTAGTACTACATTTGGTTATGCAATTGTGTGTGTGGCGGTACTGGCAGCTTGGGTATTTTTTCTATGGAGGGTGGATAAAGGATCATTTAGTAGAAACCTATCAGCATTATCTGAAAATGAATGGCATGCGCAGTCTCTTGGAGTTAGTCGTGCCAGAGTACATGCAATTGCATTCTCAATTGCATCTGGTGGATCATTGATTTCTTCTATTTTGTTTTCGCCTTATCAGGGATTACTTACACCATCTGATTTTCATTTTCCTCAAATGATATTTTATGTGATGTGTGTTGTAGCAGGTGGGCCGGGTAAATTGTGGGGTGTTTTAGGGGCTACAACTGCACTTGTCTTTTTGCGTGAGGGTATTCGATTTGTTTCTATATCACCTAGTTACATAGGCCCTGTTCAATTGTTACTATTCGGTGCAATCCTATTTATTTCTGTTTGGATACGTAGGGATACTGTTTTTCCTAAAGAGAGAAAAATTTAATTAGCTTTAAGACTTAAGCTTTTAGCTTTTAGCAAAAGAATTTAGGAGGCCAAGGATAAGGAAATTTCCTGTGATTTGTATGCTGCTCAAGTCTTATAGCTTATAGCTCAAAGCTTTTTCTACTGCTACACTTCTATCATGAATCTTTCCCAAAACATATTAGGAGTTGAATTTAGTAATCCAACAGTACTAGCTTCTGGCATTTGGGGTGTTACAGCATCTAGCTGGCGCAGAGTTGCAGAAAACGGAGCAGGAGGGGTGACTTCTAAATCACTTTGGATTCGTGAACACAAAGGGCATCCAAATCCTTCAGTCATTTCTACAGAGCATTGGACACTAAATGCAGTTGGGTTACCAGATGCAGGGCCAGAGAAGGCAAAAGAAGAGATAGAAGGCTACAACCAAGATAAGCCAGTGCCACTTATTGCAAATATTGTTGCAGGATGCGTAGAGGACTTCGTTTCTATCGCAGAAAAAATCGTTCCACTTAAACCAGATTTCTTGGAGGTTAATATATCGTGCCCAAATGTAGAAAATGAATTTGGGAAACCTTTTGCGTGCAGCGCGCCAGATGCCGCTGCTGTAACTAAAGCTGTAAAAGAAGTAAGCGGTGGTATCCCTGTGTTTGTTAAACTCTCGCCTAATGCGCTTAGCATTGCAGAGGTTGCTTTAGCCTGCGCTCAGGCTGGTGCAGATGGATTTACAGCTATCAACACAGTTGGTCCAGGTATGGCGATTGATTTACTCAGTAGAAAACCAATCCTAGCAAACGGAGTTGGTGGGTTATCTGGCCCAGGTATAAAACCTGTAGCAGTTAGGTGCGTAGCAGACATTTACAAGGCAACAGAAGGTAAACTCCCAATCATTGGTACAGGAGGCGTATATACAGGGGAAGACGCTCTAGAAATGATGATTGCAGGTGCATCCCTAATAGGAATTGGCACTGCGGTTGGGGATAGGGGGCAAGATGTGTTTAAAAAAGTTTGTGATGAAATGAATGAATGGTGTGAGAAGGAAGGGATTAAGGATATTTCGGAAATAATAGGTTCGATTAAGTAAAACAGTAGAGCAATAAAACAGTTTAAATAGCTTTAAGCTTTAAGCTGTGAGCTTTGAGTTATGCTTAAGTCTTATAGCTTATAGCTCAAAGCTTTTTTCGCTGCTACACTTCCTGCGTGTCACGTATACCACTACAAACACGATTGCCAAAGACCTGTAGGATTTTGCATATTCAAAAAGAGACAGAAGACGTACAAACTTTTACATTTGATGTTTCGCTTGGTGCTTTGCCAGGGCAGTTTGTAATGCTTTGGATCCCAGGTGTAGATGAAAAGCCTTTCTCTATTGCAGGGGATGACGGCAAAAGCTTAAAAGTTACATTTTTTGCAGTTGGACCTATGTCTACTGCACTTTCTAAAATGAAAGTAGGGGAGTTGGTAGGAGTTCGTGGCCCATTTGGAACTAATTATGAATGGGAACCAAAGCAGAAGCTAGCACTACTAGCAGGTGGATATGGTGCTGCTCCTATGTATTTTGTAGCAAACGAAGCTGTTAAAGATGATGCAGAGATAGATGTAATTGTAGGTGCTAGAAGTAAAAAACATCTTTTGTATCTTTCAGAACTTTCCTCACTATCAAATACCACTCTCCACGTAGCAACTGATGATGGGTCCGAAGGAGAAAAGGGATATAACGTTCAGGTCATTAAGTCGTTATTAGATCAAGGTAAGTCATTTGATCAGATCTTTGCTTGCGGCCCAGAGATGATGCTAAAAGCAGTTCTAGATGTCTCTAAGGCTTCAGGAATCCCATGCCAACTATCACTTGAACGGTATATGAAGTGTGGTTACGGACTTTGTGGAAATTGTACCGTAGATCCACTAGGAATTAGGCTTTGCAAAGAAGGGCCAGTTGTAAAAGGGGAGGTGTGTGAACAGATCACAGAGTTTGGCAAATATCACAGAGACAGTGTTGGTAGAAAACATGAGTTTTAGATAACAATTTATTTATCTTGCTCAATCTTTATGCGTATCTTTCCTTGTGCGTACTCTTTTAGCAAAACCCTTATAACATCCGATAGAGATAACTCATTTCGTTTCGCCTGAGTCTCTGCAGATTTTTTTATTCTTTCAGAAACACGAACAGACAATGTTGTATCAGTAGATGTCATTTTAGAGGATTGGAATGTAATACAATGTATTACAAAGTACTCTGTTTGTAATACATTGTCACACAAGGATTTGTATTTGTATTACATTGTAATACAAGAATTTGTTCACTATTATTCATTTTACTTATGATTGATCAATTTTCGTCTTGGTTTGTGTTTTCAGTTCTGCAGATATCACCAGATACTCATTTGAGTGAGGCTTTGCATTTCTTTATATATGATACGGTTAAAATATTAGCTCTTTTGCTGATAATGACTCATTTAATGAGTTTAGTTAGATATTATTTGCCAGTATCCAAAATGCGATCTTTTCTTACTTCTAGGCGCTTCTTTGGTTTGGATTATTTCTTTGCATCACTTTTTGGAGCCATTACTCCTTTCTGCTCTTGTTCTTCTATTCCACTATTTGTTGGGTTTGTTCAGGCTAAGATCCCACTAGGGCTTACGTTCTCATTTCTTGCTACGTCTCCACTAGTTAATGAAATAGCTTTAGTACTATTTTTAAGCATATTTGGTTGGAAGATTACGATTCTATATGCAGTAGCAGGCATAGGTATTGGAATGGTTAGCGGAGCTGTTCTTGGTAAAATGGGATTAGAGAAAGAGATAAACATGGATATCTTTTTAGATGAAAAGAAACCATGCGCATGCTCATGTAAGTGTGGTAAAAAACAATCAGTTATTAGATCTGCCTCCAAAGAGGCACGTTCCATAACTACTAAGGTTGCACCATTTGTAATTATTGGAGTAGCACTCGGTGCTGCTATCCATGGCTATGTTCCAGAAGGTTACTTTGAAGGTTTTCTTTCCAAAGAAAACATATTCTCGGTACCTATTGCAGTAATCATGGCTGTTCCTTTGTATGCAAATGCCAGTGGGGTTATACCTATAATAGAAGCTCTAATCGCAAAGGGTGTGGAACTTGGTACAGCACTCGCATTTATGATGGCGGTAGTTGGGCTATCTCTACCAGAAGCACTTATCTTGCGTAGAATAATGAGCTTTAAACTACTTGCTGCATTTTTTGGAACTGTAACAATAGGCATCATATTTATTGGATATGTGTTTAATATTCTTTTGTAGGTCTTTAGTGACAAAAACTCTCAATTAGATGCTTTGCAAGTTCGCAATGAACTCTTACACTATAGCTCGTTAATTAGCAGATGTTTCTGCTACCGCTCTTTTATCTCCCCGTGGCCCCATCGTCTAGTGGTTAGGACGCCAGGTTTTCATCCTGGTAACAGCGGTTCGATTCCGCTTGGGGCTACCACGAAGTACGTTTCGCTGCGCTTAACGACTTCATGGTAAACCACCAGCTCAATCTCATATATCGGAGTACTGAGTGCCATGTAGTTGTGCGAAGCACATACTGCAAGGCAAAAAAAGTACTACGCCTTCTCTTGTATACAAATTATTTACAATCCATGCTTATGGACTATGTACATAGTTTATGTTCTTCAGAGCCAGAAAGATCAACATTTATATGTTGGTTATACTTCTAATTTAAGGAATAGGATTGCTACTCATAATAAAGGAAGTGTTAAATCAACAAAAAATAGGAGGCCATTTGTATTAATCTTTGCAGAAGCATATATCTCTCAAAAAGATGCATTGCGCAGAGAAAAATATCTTAAAACCACCTTAGGAAAACGTGCTTTGAAGCATATGCTTCGTGAGACTTTTAAAAATTAATTGGCACGCCAATAAGCTATTTCTTTATAAATATAAAATATCCAGAGGTCTGAGTTTCCGAAACCCTTCTTATTTGAGGAGTGAAAATATCAATCATCCTCATTAAATACTTAAATGGAGCGAAATTATGTAGTGGCAAAAACCTTAACAGTGACTCAAATATCCCACGTACAGGGCATATTTCTATTGAGTCACAGTCACGGAACAGATATGCAATGCCGTCCTTGGAGTATCGGAAGTAATCTTTGTAGTCATCTTTGTGTGAATGGTATCTGTATATAAACGGAACATAAATCAGACCCATTCCTCCATCCTTTAATACTCTTACCATTTCTCCCGTTGCTTTTTTTGGATCGTAAACATGTTCTAAAATTGCAATACAGAAGATGGAATCTATTGAGCCATCTTGAAAGCTTAGGTTATGAATATCCTCTACGAAATCTGGAGAATACTTGTCTGTGTAATCAGTTACTTTGTATTTAACGTTTGGATTAGAAAGATATTTAGAGAATTCTTTCTTATTCTTTTCGTTTATTTTGTTCCCTCGTGATCCATCAATCCTTATTCCACCGCCTATATCTACTATTAATCCTCCATTCTCAAATATTTCTTTTATTCGATCAATAAAGAATTTATCCCAAAA
>JABGQH010000015.1:29019-34806 GCA_018648865.1 Candidatus Peregrinibacteria bacterium | reverse complement strand
TTCTTACAGGTGGTGATGTTGGTATTGGAAATACAACCCCACAAACAAAACTAGATGTAGCAGGTGGTATCTCTGGTACAGCACTTCTGATAACCGGTGCAGCAACATTCGCCTCAACTGTCTCACTTGGAGGAGTCACATACACATTCCCAACTAGTGACGGTTCAGCTTCTGGAAGAGTGCTTAAGACTGACTCTGCAGGACAGCTAAGTTGGAGCTCAGATATAAACACAACATACTCAGCAGGCGAGGGATTAGTACTAAATGGATCATTATTCGTATTATCAGAAACAGTAACAGGATCTCTACTACATGCCTCTGCAACTCTAGCTTCCTCTGGAACATTAGTAGTAGAAGGAACATCAACACTAAATGATGATCTAAGTATAAATGCAGACAACAAGAAGCTATTACTAGGTGCAGCTCAAAATGCATCCATTTACTATGACGGAACAGATATGCAGTTTGATTCTGATGGAGAGTTTTCCTTCTCTGGGACAGTGATGAGATTTGAAACAAGTATTCCAGGAACAGGATTTATTTATAAATCTAAAGGGCAATATCAAGAAGGCCCTCAATTCTATTTCCAACATGATAGTCCAAGTCCTGCTAATAATGATGTGCCAGGAGCGTTTGTATTTTCGGGAAATAATAGTAATTTTGATAACACAGTTTATGCAGATATTAGTGCTTTGGCTACAAATGTTACAGATGGCTCAGAAGCTGGTGAACTTTGGTTTAGTGTAAATGATAATGGTGCAATAGGAACTCAATTAAAAATTAGTAAAGATACATTAAAAGTCTCCACTGATATTTCCTTAACTACAGATAATAGCAAAGTATTATTCGGTGCAACTCAAGATGCCTCAATCTACTATGACGAAACTAACATGATCATTAATCCTAAAGAAGTTGGATCAGGTTACTTAGAAATACTAGGAACTATCTCTGGCGCAGCATTAAATGTAATGGGTAACGTTGGTATTGGTACAGGATCACCATCTGCAAAACTAGAAGTATCTGGTGGGTATAGCGATAATGGAATCATATTATCAGACTTAGCTTCTGGTGATACCGTAGCAAAATTATATGATAGCAATGCTGGCGCTGGTAGAGATGGAAACTTATCTCTATACGATAATGGAGTTGAATCAATCAGATTGAATGGTGATACTTCTAGCAATAGTTATTTCAATACAGGTAACGTTGGTATTGGTCTAGCTTCTCCAACAACTAAGCTAGAAGTACTTGGAACAATCTCTGGTTCTGCACTATCAATTTACGGTGACATATTTACAGATGGATATCTAAATTCAAATACAAATACATTACTTGGTGTAGAGGTTGCAGGGGCCGGAAACATGTCTCATTCAACAGGGTCAGAAGGTTGGTATAACACTGGAGTCGGTAACCGTGCTCTATATTCAAATACAACTGGTTACTACAATACTGCAAATGGTTACTATGCTGCGTATGCTAATACAACTGGAATTTACAATACTGCTATTGGTTCTCATTCTCTTAGATTTAACGAGTCTGGAAATTATAACACTGCTCTTGGTGGTTATGCTCTTCGCTATACAACTGGGCACAACAATTCTGCGATTGGTTATACATCTTTAATGTCCAATACTTCTGGTGCTAATAACGTAGCTCAAGGTTTTGGATCCTTATATGAGAATATAACAGGTAGCAGCAATGTCGCTATTGGTTACAACGCAGGACGTTTCGCATCAGACAGTGCAACAGGAAATGAAACAACAGGAAACTCTACTTATGTTGGTTACTACACTAAGTCATCCACAGGTAATGTTACTAACGAGAATGTATTTGGTTACAATGCAATAGGTATAGGTAGCAACAGTGTTGTTCTTGGTAATGATAGTGTTACAACAACTGCGCTAAAGGGTAATGTTGGCATCGGTACAACTGCCCCATCTACAAAACTAGAAGTAGCAGGAACAATGTCTGGTGAACAACTATATATAAGTGGAACAGGATCTACCCCAACACTATATACAGATAGTGGAAAAGTAGGTATCGGAACAGATAATCCATTGTCTAAACTACATATTGATAATAATGGAACTTTCACTGCTGCAAACGGTTTAATGTTCGGTGACGGTAATACTGGATTCTACG
Source organism: Candidatus Peregrinibacteria bacterium (assembly GCA_018648865.1). Taxonomy (GTDB): domain Bacteria; phylum Patescibacteriota; class Gracilibacteria; order Peribacterales; family Peribacteraceae; genus JABGQH01. The sequence goes on along the minus strand of JABGQH010000015.1, from coordinate 32,664 downwards.
AAACAGCAGACAATCAGGTATCATTTTATGTTTCTGGTTCTACTAGGTTCGCACTGGCTTCTACTTCACTAGGTTCTTCTAGTGTAGGTGGTGGATTGATTAGGACAACAAGTTCAGAAGCGAACCCAGCTCTTAGTTTCGCAGGTGATACAGATAGTGGATTGAATCGAGTGGGTGCAGATTCAGTAGCACTTACTACAGGTGGTACTGATAGATTGATTATCACAAGTGCAGGGGATATGACTGTAGGTGGATTCACGTTCTCGGACGATGTTACTTACAGCAACATATTAGCCAACACGAATCACCTTAGATATGACACTACAGATACTCAATATGATCATGTTTGGTCTGCTGGTCAGACACAGACAATGAAGCTAAATAATGGAACTGGATATCTTGGAATAGGATCAGCAGATCCACAAGAAAAATTAGACCTTGAAATGGCTGCTGGCCTTGGTGAAAACTTGCGCTTAAGTTCATATGCATATCTTGGTCAAACATATTCTGCTGGTGCTGTAATAGTGGGATATAATGCAAAGGCTCCTGCAGATTCATCTACACCTGTAGTTGCAACAACAAATGGAACAGTGGGATACGCTTATATGAAAGCAGGTTGGGATGATGGTATACAGTTTAATGTAAAATCTGGTGCAGTTACAGCTGATGATGCAGCAGATAATGCAGTGTTTGAGATAAACTATGATGAGTCAGTACGATTGCTAAAAGATGACCAGAAGTTGTTATTTGGTGCATCTCAAGATGCCTCAATCTATTATGACGGCGATGATATGGTATTTGATAGTCAGGAAGTTGGAACGGGAGACTTCTACTTCAAGGATGGAAATGTAGGTATACATACTATTAATCCAGTAGATATGTTAGAAATAGCTCATAACTCTGGTGGCTCAATGAGCCTATCTACAAATGGATTGCCTGGTTCTACACTATCACCAAAGTATACTTCCTTGAACTTCCTAGGTTATCTGGATGTTCCAAAGGCTGCGATTAAAGGAAAAGATAAGAGAACAAATGCATTAGGTGGTGATTTGATATTCTACACAGCAGATGCTGTTGATGAATCATTACAGGAGAGAGTAACAATTAATAGAGATGGACTAGTATCTATTGCTAACAATATGAACCTTGAACGTACTGATGAAAATGGACAAGGGGTAATATATAAAGATGGAGTTAGATTCTTGTATGAACAAAGACATTCAACTGGCGATACAGCCAGACCTAATGGAAACAACTTATTCATGGGTAGATTTGCTGGTAACTTTGACATAGGTTCTACAGCTACATCTACTTCTCATGGTTCAAACAATGTTGGTTTAGGTGGTTCTGCTGGTGTAGCAATAACAACAGGTTACAACAATATGTTGATTGGTTATGCTGTTGGTGGTGCTATAACTTCTGGTGCGAATAATGTTGGTGTTGGTATTGCTTCTCTAGGTAGTGTTTCTACAGGTGCAGGTAATGTTGGTCTTGGTTATGGTGCATTGAATCAAATAGATACTGAAAATTATAATGTAGCTATAGGTTACGCAGCAGGAATTAATCAAAATGCAGGTGCTTATAATGTTATGATAGGTCGCAATGCAGGTAGGTACTATGGATCAGGTACAAGCTCTAGAACAGGTGGAAATTATAATACCTTGCTTGGTGACTCCACAAGAGCTTCTGCAGCTACAACAAGTAGCGAAATAGTTATTGGATACAATGCCGTTGGTTTGGGTGCAAATTCGGTTGTTCTAGGTGCAGATACAGTAACAGATACATACCTAAAGGGTGATATTGGTATTGGAGTAACCTCAGGTCTAAGTGCAAAAACAACTATTTACACAGGAGATGCATACAACAATGAGGCATTGTTGATCAACACAGACGAAACAACAGGGACACAAGACGTATTCAAGATCATTAGTGATGTTGCTAGTACAGACGACGCTGCATTCAGAATTACAGCAAACGGAAGTACATACTCAGACAATGCTTACTCTAGCGCAGGTGCTGATTACGCTGAATGGTTCAAGTCTTCATCCTCTGATGGTGATCTACTACCTGGTGATGTTGTATGTATAGATGTGTCAGAAGGTAATACAGTTAAGCGTTGTGAGCGCAATGCAGATGCAAATGTAATGGGTATTGTATCTACAAATCCAGCATTTATAGGTAACAATCTAGGGGGAGCAGAAGGCTTAGGAATAGATATTCCAGGTTACGTTCTAGTTGGATTGATTGGACAGGTCCCTGCCAAGGTTCTAGTAGAACAAGTAGTATCAGGAACAGGAGAACTGCTAACAATCCGCCCAGGTGATGCACTTACATCTGCAAGCAGAGCAGGATACGCAAGACGTGCATTACCAGGTGAGCCAACAGTTGGTGTCGCATTAGAAGGATTCTCAGGTTCAGATGGATCAGAAGGAACAGTAAATGTTTTGATCTCACGTAGGAATTCATCAATTACAGTTGATCAGGTTGAATCTAAGATTGTAAGTCAGATCGCTGCAATGGAAATAGAGGACGAAGTAGAGATTCTAGTATCAGATGCAGTCGCAAAGATTGATATAGATGAAGAAATAGATACAAGAATGGGAGAAATAGATATGGAACAAATGGTTACAGATGCACTTACAAGCCTAGGTGATCAGGTTGCAGAATCCGGAAGCGTAGTTACTGGCACTGGTGAAACAATCTTTGCATCACAATTAATGCCACAGATTCAGAGCATGCAGAGCCTGATTGCTTCTCTAACAGAACAAGTGACTATTCTATCTGCAACTGGAAGTACTGAACCTATAGAAAATCTAGATGCAATAAATGCAGGATTCGAATCACTTCATTCCTCTGCAATCACAGCTAGTGGTTCTGTAAATATCACAGGAGAGTTCACACTAAATGGAATTACTATTGATGCAGAAAGATTAATGTTAGACGAAGAAAGCATTTTGGATATTGCAGAGATCACAGTAAGAGAAGCTTTGTATGTACTTGGTGATATAACAATAGAGGGTCTATCAACATTCATGAGTGATGTAATGATTAGAGGAAATCTAACTGTTACAGGATCACTGATTGTAAATCAGGATCAAGCAGGATACGCAATGATCCCAATGACAGGAACATCTGTAACAATCGAATTCACACATCCATTTACAGCTGATCCTATAGTAACTGCTAGCAGCAATAGCTATGAACCATGGAGAGTAAGTGATCAAGATACAGAGAAATTTACTATCGAACTTGCAGATCCAGCACCATCTGACATCACATTTAGTTGGCATGTACTAGCAACAGAAGAAGCCAAGACAACAATTGGAGATATCGGAGGAGTCAAGGTGATAGAGTTCCCAGTAGATACACTTGGTTATCCACTAAGTAGCAGTGATATTTGGAATAGCTGTATTAGAAACCAAGTTACATTAGATCTAACAGGTCAACCATTTAACTGTAGTAGGTATCACGAAGAAGATCTTTGGACACATCCAGATCTAATGATTGAATTCATATGGGACCCAGGAAATGATCCTAAATTAATTCTTCAAGATGGATACATCATTATAGAACTAGATCTGGATTCAGAACCTGAGGAAGAAACACCAGAAGAGGAAGAGCCACCAGTAACAACAGATCCAGTTG
>JABGQH010000015.1:0-28919 GCA_018648865.1 Candidatus Peregrinibacteria bacterium | reverse complement strand
ATCCAGTTACTACCGATCCAACAGGTTCAGGTTCAGAGGTTGATCCAGTTACTACCGATCCAACAGGTTCAGGTTCAGAGGTTGATCCAGTTACTACAGACCCAGTAGACCCAGTAGATCCTGTAACACCAGATCCAGTTGTAGAAGAGACTCCAGTAGAACCAGAACCTGTTGTAGAAGAAGTAATAGAGACTCCAGTTGTAGAGGAGGAGCCAGAGCCAATAGTAACAATTGAACCTGTAGAAGAAGAACTACCAGAAGAAGAGCCAACAGTTGGAGCTTCATTCGATGAAGAGTCATTACCTCCAGCATCATTAGGAGAATAGAATGAGTTAGTCGATGATTTTACCTCTTAGTTAACTTTTGTAGGAATAAAAAGCTTTAAGCTTTAAGCTATAAGACTTGAGCTTAGAATTTAACGTATCTATAAATCCAATTAAAACTATTATTTTAGACACCCTCTCCCTGTGGGAGAGGGCAGGGTGAGGGGGTCTGGTGTATAATTACATACATAATGCTTAGGAATTCTATTAAATCCAGTCCATCTAAAACAGCCTTTGCTAAGGTACTAAGAAAAGATCAAACCCCAGGAGAGAAGGCTCTTTGGAGAAAAATAAGATCTAGAAGATTTTATGGTTTTAAATTTCGTAGACAAGTACCTATTGGTCCATATATCGCTGATTTCTTATGCATTGATAAAAAACTTATTATAGAAATAGATGGCTATACTCATTTTGAAGAAGGGGCTGCAGAAAAAGACAAGAAGAGAGAAGATTATTTAATAAAGAAAGGATTTAAAGTTATTCGATTTAAAAATAGTACAGCATTAGAAAATATTGATTATATTTTTGGTGAACTTAAGAGGTTTCTAGATATTTCTTAGTGATCACCCCCTCACCCTAACCCTCTCCCGTCGGGAGAGGGGATACGAAAATTAAATATTAATAAAAATAAATCCAACAACTATTTAACTAAGTTGTTGTAGCAATATATACAAAGAGTATCTGAAAGTTGGAAGTCTTTTAGACATTCGACCTTTGTCTTTTGACTGTTAAAATATAAAAACGTTAAAAATACTGTACATAATAAAATATTAAAGTATCGTACTTGTTTGCATGACTATTCCATCAAGCATAGAAGCGCACTTAGCAGAAGCTGGCTTTACTGCGACAGAACTGGTCATACTTCGTACGTCACTGGATGGAAAAGCTAGATCTTTACGAGAAATAGGCCTAGAGAACGGAAAAAGCACAGGAGTACTGGATCAGGCAATGAAAAAGCTGCTTAATAGAAAGATAATCATAAGAAGAAAGTTTAATGGTACTTTCAAATATGTTCTTTCTTCTAACGATGCAGTTATGAAATGGATGGAGATGGATATTCAAAATAAAACCGATGGATTGTTAAGGAAAAAGAAAGACATACAATTGTTTATGAATTCTTTGGAGCAGGGAATCAATAGGCCAAAAGTAGAATACTTTGATGGAGAAAAGGGGATAGAAAAAGCATACACAGAACTAATCAACCAAAAACCAAAAGAGCTATTACAGTTTTTACCGGATAAATGGAAAGAGGAAGAACATCCCATGGCAGAGATTTATACAAATTTCTCTAGGCAGCGAAAACGTAACAAAATTATTTTTCGAGTAATAACAGAGTATACCCCCAGGGGTATGCGTTATAAGTCCAGAGACTGTTATGAAGACCGTAAAACTAGGCTAGTGCACAAAGATGCATTACCAATACCACTAGAAAAAATTATATGTGGAGACATAATTGCTTGTTTTAATTTTGACGAGAACCGTGCATGTTTTTTACGTTTTCCAGACCTTGCAGCATGTGAAAGGGAAATATTTGAAAGTGCGTGGGCTAAAAAAGAAAAGAAAAGACTAGAAAAAGCAAAACCAGTTTCAGTAGAAGAAACACAAAATACAAACTCAATATTTATTAGACTACTTAATTTAAGTAGACCGATTATATTTACTGCAGTTGGGACTGCAGTTTTAGCATGTGCAGTTACTTTCTTCTCTTATAAACAACAATATCAAGTTAATACTCATAGAGTACAGGAAAGAGTGAAAGCAATCGCTGCTAATTCTGTAATTGAATTTAATGCAGAAGAGTTAGTTAATCTGCAGTCTTGGCAAGATGCACAGCGCCCTGAATATGTATACGTAATAAGGAAACTAATGAGTATAAAAAGAAGAAATCCAGACATTATGTATGCATATATAATGCGTCGTACAGATGACCCATACTTTTATGAATTTGTTGCAGATGCAGAGTCTGTAAATATCCGAAACAAAGAAGACTTAAACGAAGATGGATTAAGAAATGACATAGTTGCACCAGGGCATGTATTCTTTGATCCAAATCCAGATATTTCTCCTTTAGTACACGCGAATTTAGGAGTAACAGCTGTTGATAGCATTCCAGAAAAGGATCCATGGGGGACATGGATATCTGGTCATGCTCCTATTATTGATGGTAATGGAAATGTGGTTGCTACTCTTGGTATAGATATGGATTCTAGATATATATTTAGGTTTGTAATGGAGGATTATAAGCCGATGGTATTATTTGGGTTGTTATATATTTTATTTATTGTGTGTATCTTGATAGCAAGATCTTCTAAAATATATAATGAAAAAATAGAATATAAATTTGTTAGAAAATTGCCAAAAAATTATTTATCAGACAATTGCTGATCCGCAGAGTTCATATAGAATTCGAGCTCCACAAATAGCATTCCAATCATTTTCATAAGATTTATTTCTTATTGATACTGGGGCGACTTCTACTAAATCAAAACCAGCAATTGATTTATTGGATTTATTTATAGCAGCCAACAGGTGTTGCAATTGATTAAAGCTTAGGCCTCCAATAACTGGTGTTCCAGTATTTGGACACATAGAGGGGTCCATACCATCAATATCTAAACTTATATAAACATGTTCAGATAGATTAGATACAATTTGGTCACATATTGAATCCCATGTTTCATTATTAAATAATTTTGTATATATATCTTCGTCATAAAAAGGAACCACTCTTCCCTCTGACTGTTCAATGTATTCGCTTTCCTCTTGGCAAAACGCACGAATACCTACCTGAACTAAATTAGAAACTTTTGTGTTAGAAAGAACATTTCGCATCACAGATGCATGTGAATGTGCAAAGCCTTCAAAGTTATTCCTAAGATCATTATGTGCATCAATCTGCAAAACACTCATATCTGGAAACTTCTTATTTAATGCAGATATAGCTCCAAGTGAAACAGAATGTTCACCACCAAGAACTGCAGGAATCTTTCCACTTTTTAATACAGAGTTAACTTCTTGTTCTACCAATATGTATAACTCTTTAGAAAGAGCATTAATTGCATTCCTTTTCTTTATAAGTGATGGTTTATTGCTTTCAGGATCTTTTCTTATTGATCTCGTTAATTTCTTTGATTTCTTATTTAATATTTCAATCCTTGAATTGACTGGTCTCATATGAATTCCTTTTTCGTAAAAAGATCCAAACTTCGGAATAAATAATTCTGTATACATACTAGCTTCCAATATAGCTTCTGGGCCATATGAGCATCCACCTCCACATGAAACAGTTGCTTCCCATGGAACAGGAATAATTACTATTTCGGATTCATCTTCAAAATAGGGGAGTCCAAAAATACCTGATCCTTCTATGGCTGCGCCGTTTGGGTCAAAAGTGTTATCCATACTGACTAATCAAGTTTACATCTCTTTATTAAGTAAGTAATCGAAAATTATAAAGAAAACATGCCTAAATGCATAAATACTTAAGCCAATAGCTATTTTAGACTATTGTTTTACTAGAAAAAAGTTGCAGAAAGTGCTATAATAATTAGAAATGTTTGAAATAGGACTAGCAAAGTGTTCAAAGCAACTGAGATCATTTGTATCCCAGATTCAAGTCCTAGCAATTTTAGCAATATGTGCAGTAACTACTGCTGCTATTACATATGTTTTGTATAACTATACACAAACACTACTTAAAGAGCGTATGCAGGAGCGACTAGTTGCTATTGTTGCAACAGCAGCAAAGGAATTTGATGTAAATGATATTTCGCAGATACATGAAGGGGATTGGGACGAAAATCAAAGTTTAGTAACAGTAGTTGATCAATTAGAAAGAATGCGTGAGGCAAATTCTGATATTACATATGCATATATAATGCGCAGAACACAGGATCCAAATACATTTGCTTTTGTTGCAGATGCAGACAGTCTTTTGCCAGATGAGGATTTAGATATGAATGAAGATGGTGTAGTAGATGATTTAGAGGTTGCACCATTACCAGGAGATCCATTTGAGGTGGATGAATATCCAACACTTAGAGATGAAGCATTTTTTCATCCTGTTGCAGCAAATGATTTAGAAGAAGATCAGTGGTCAGTACAGCTTTCTGCATATGCACCAATCTATAGTGAATATGATGAAGCGATTGCAATATTAGGAATAGACGTAACAATTGATGATTTTAGACAGAGAACACAGGCAACACTTTTGCCATTTATGTACTTTATTTTCTTCCTAATCTTGCTACTTACGTTGCAGATGTTGATACTTGTTAGATTAAATACAGAAAGAGTAGAAGTAATGAGGGAGATTGATAGACAGAAAGATGAATTGCTTGGAATTGTAAGTCATCAGCTCGCTACACCTATTTCTTCTACTAAGTGGTACTTAGAAATGCTTCATGACGGAGATATAGGCAAACTAACTGGCGAGCAAAAAAAACATATTAAATCAATCCAATCAATTGTTGGTAGCCTAACAGATTTGGTAAGCATGATTTTGGATGTATCTAGAGTTCAGCTTGGTAGAATGAATGTGACTCGCATGGCACTTAACTTAAATGAGTTCTTTAAAGAGATCCTGAATGTAATAGAACCAAAAGCAAAAGAGAAGAAGATTAAATTAGAAGTATCAATACCTAAAAAGATGCTAGAGGCAATGCTAGATAGAAGACTAATGAGAATGGTTACAGAGAACTTATTAAGCAATGCAGTTAAATATACTCCAAATGGAGGAGATGTATCTTTGAGTGTAAAAATCAATGCTAAAAAGATATTAATCACAGTAAAAGATACTGGTTGTGGTATTCCAAAAGAAGATCAATCAAAGATGTTCCAAAAGCTTTATAGAGCCAGTAACGTACAGAAAGTAAAAGGAAACGGATTTGGTTTATACGTAGCAAAAGGTGCTGTAGAAGCACAAGGTGGAACAATCAGTTTTGTAAGCAAAGAGGGTAAAGGAACAACATTTATTGTTGAATTGCCTGTTGTATCTCCTTCTGATGCTAAGAAAGGGAAATAAGAAAAACTCCTATAACCATAGTTCCAACTATAATTATTTTTGCAGGAAGTTTTGTAGAACTTCTAGGATCTCCAAATTTATTTTTAGTTAAGAGGAATAAGGATATAGATAGTATAAATACAAAGGCAGGAATAGTAGTTTCTACTGCTGATACAAAGGCAGGATTTCCAATAGATACAGATCCTTGAGCAAAAGCAAGAGCCATAAGGTTAATAATTTCCATAATTAAAAATATTTTCCAAACAGGTGCTAATTTAATAGTATTCTTTTTAAGTTCTGTACGTATTGACGGTAGTAGCAATGGAGAGAGCCCCGCTATTACAAGTCCTATACTCAACAAAATAAATCCATGAGTGAAAGATATATAATCAAAAACTATATCCTCAAATATATAAGCAATTGCTTGAAGCAAGCTTGCAGCAACCATTAAAAAGAATGTGATTAACTTAGAATCAAAATTACTATCTAGTTTGATCATAAATGTAGAAGCAACTATTAAGATAGCTACTCCAATAATATGTATTAGGGACATTGTTCTACCAAATACAATAAAACCAATTAGTATTATGAATACAGGTATTAGATTCCAATAGGCAGAAACAATACCTGCTTCGCTATAACCAAGGGATTGAAAATAAAGTACTTGGCTTATTTGAATTAGTACCCCTGCGCTTATTCCAAGCAATATTACTTTCCAACTTGGAATAACAATTTCCATGAAAGGTAATAAAAAAATTAGTGGCAAAAAAACAGCAACCAGAGTTGCAATAGAGCTAGTGATTGCACCCATCCATGGCTTATCAAAGACTTCATTAACACAATATGAATCCAGTATATGAATAATACCGAACAGTAATGATGCAAATAGGGCAAATGTTAACCACATACGTGACAATAGTACGCGATTGATAGGCGTGAAGTAAGCATTGGTACAAATTTATACTTAATTCATAATTCCTAATACATAATTCCTATTTGTTCCACTCCACAATAGAACGCACTATAGCCCTATTTTAAGCCAAGAAAACACAATTCAATTTTATAGATTCCCAAACATCATATTAATGAAGATTTCATTGTGATGAACTGTGGTACTACTAATTACCCCACAAAAAGATGAGATCTAGAAGCGCACAATCAAATTATCGTAAATGTAGATTCGAAGGAATGGAGGAAAAGAACATGCTTAGCTCTACATTACCTGTAGACCCAGCTGAAACCGTAGACACTGCGACAGAAACGACAGAAGTAGATCCAGAGATTGTAGATGCTGCGTTTGCAGAGTCTGCGCAGGTTGATTTGTCTGTTCACCCTGAGCTTGTAGATCCAAATGCTGCGTTTATAGAACCAGTATGTACAGATGGAAACAAAATGACGGTAAATATTGTTTCTCCATCAGATTCTACAGTCCTTTCTAGTTCATATGGTGGGGCTGTAACTGTTTCTCATCCAGGGGGTACAAGTGGAACGGAATTTGAATATACATTTCCAATGGGAAGAACTAATTTATATGAAATAAAAATGGAGAGTGCAGGTCAAAACTCTTTTATCTATAGTTATTGGGATGGATCTAACATGCATCCAGAAACCACGGCTTGGACTGAGCGCCCAGATGCAGGATCTTCTGCTTGGGAGCAAGGTGCACTAAGTGTTGATGTTAATTCTCCTATTCCAGAACATGTAAAAGTAGATACTCCATCTATGAATCTTCGGATAGAAGAGGGGACACCAATGTTAGATATAGTTTCAGGAGAAGATCAGTCATTCTTTCATTGTACTAATCATCCTTTGCCAAATGCAGGCCAAACAATTACTAAAGTTGTAGTTAATCATCCAGGTGGGTTTATTGGGTCTGTAGAATTTCCTATTCAAAACGAATCTGTAAATAACTCAGATACAGGACTACGTCCTGTGTATATGATCACGCCAGAAGGGGACGGAGTGATTAGAGACTTTGGATACTATAGATATAGTAATAAAGGCACTGGGTTTGATACTTATTGTCGGCAGACACCATTCGCTATGCCAGAAATTCCAGAGCCACCAGTTGTGACTGAAACAGATCCAGATCCAGATCCAGTGGACGATACAATTACAGACGAAACAGATACTACTGCTTCAGAGGTCGCTACCGTATTAGAGGCAACACACGTTATGGTTCCAATAGATTTAAGTGTTAAGCCAGAGCTTGCCGATCCTAATGCTGCTTTTATGGTTCCAGTAAGTGCAGAGGGGAACTCAGTAACTATTCTTATTACGTCTCCTGCAGACTCCACAACTCTTACCAGTTCATACGGTGGTACTAGAATGGTTTCTCATCCAGGTGGAACGGTAGAAAAAGAATTCACATTCTCATTCCCAATGGGGGCTACGAATTTATATAGCTTAACTATGGAGAGCGCTGGGCAAACTTCATTTATTTATAATTATTGGGATGGTTCTAATATGCATCCAGACTCTCTTGCTTGGGATGAACGATCAGATTCAGGTTCTTCTGCTTGGGAACAGGGTGCACTTAGCGTTGATGTAAATTCACCTCTACCAGAACATGTAAAAGTAGATACTCCATCTATGAACCTAAGAGAAGAAGGAGGAAAGCCAATGTTAGATATAGTTTCAGGTGAAGATCAGTCATTCTTCCACTGTACTAATCATCCACTACCTAACGCAGGACAAACAATAACCAAAGTTTTGGTTAATCACCCAGGCGGGTTTATTGGATCTATAGAATTTCCTATTCAATTCCCATCTGTAAATAATTCAGACACGGGGCTACGTCCTGTTTACATGATCTCCCCAGAGGGTGAGGGAATAATTAGAGATTTCGGATATTATCGGTATAGGAATACAAGTAATAGTTTTGATGGTTACTGTCGACAAACTCCATTCGCATTGCCCGATATTCCAGATGTATCAGAAGCTATGCAACCAGTAGATGCTCCTGTTTCATTATTACAAGTTGAATCATTAGAACCAATTTCTAGAGATCCAACTCCATCTGTAAGAATCTTATCTGTAGATGGAACCAACGCAGTCTTATTTGTGCAGCCACCAGAGGGTGGGGGAACAGTACGCTCAAGTAGAAATGATTATCTTGGAATACAAACTATACAGGGGGGCGACTGGCAGATGGTTACACTTACAATAAATGCAGATGCACAGACTGGATATTATGATTTCCTTCTAGAATCATCAGATGGAACTTTGGTAGATACAATCCCTTTTCACTGGGATGCATCAACTAAATCAGTAACAGAAATACCAGGGAATGAATTGGATCTGTCTAGCTTCTTGGCAGATAGAATAATGCCTCAAACTTTGTCTTCTAATAACTTAATTGCAGATATAGCGAATGCCATAGACGCAGAGGTGGTTGCACAAGAAATAGAAGCGGAAATAGCGGCGCAAATAGAACTATTTCAACCCCAATTAGATTTAAATGAATGGAATTTAAGGAGAGCATATCAAGATAGATTAGTTGCTAATTTCCCAAATCAAATTAGCGGAGAAGATTTTGTAAATGCATTAATCGCACAGAATCCTCACATCTTTCCAGACGATTTAGAAGCCCATATAACAATGCTTTGGGAGCGTGATAAGACATGGACAAGGGGGCAAGTAGAAGACGGTGTATACGATGCAATGGCAGATTACAGAAATGGTTTTAATGATATGTATCAGCATTATTATGCTCGTTTAGAGAATGTTGTAATGCACGCAGAAACAATAGTTTTAGCATTACGTAATGGAACATACACACCTGTAATGTTAGAAGCATTTAGAAATCTGGTAGATGGAAACAGTGATCTGAATGCGGGTTCTTATGAAGAAGTATTACGAGCAGTATCTGCACTGCTTTCAGAATCTGGATTTACTGCCTATACAGATAATTTAAGAGCAGCTCAACAGCGTGTATACGACAAGGCAGAGAATATTTATGTAGCCCACATGCGAGCACAATGGAACGCCGCATATAACGACTCACTTATGCTGTCTATCGCTTACGAGAATATGATGGCAAGTGGTGGAAGCACAATTACGACAGAACAAGCCTTAGCGAATCAACAAAACCTAACAACAGAAGATACGATAATCGCAGCTAGATCTGGTAACGCAGCAGAGCTTGCTGCTCTGCCAGAGAATCAGAGACTATTGGCTCGTATTCAGCAGGTATTATATGTTTCAGCTGATCCTAGGGCTGTTGCCGTACGTGAAGCTGGTGGCACTACACAGGTTGCTGCCGATATAATAATGAGTAATTGTTTAGTAGCAGATGCTAGTAGTACTTTCGTAGGTCCTGTGACTGAAGGTTCGGCATCTGTAATGTTTGAGAATGCGGTTGTTCATACAATCAATAATTCATTGATTGATGAGTCATTAATTGATGACTCATATTTAGTAGCAACGGCTGAAACAAATATAGATGATATGTGTACTCCAGAAGTCCCATATGGAACTAATGCTTTAACTAATTGGACAGCAACAGTAGATGAAACTATTAATACAGCTTGGAATGTAACTACTCAAAGAGAAGGAGAATATAGATTAATAATCAGTACTGATTCAGATTGGGATTTTTCTAATGTATCAGTGACCATTGATAATAATATTACGATTCCATTAACCAAAATAGGTAGTGTTATGTATGTATCAAAATATATTCTATTGCCTGCATCAGGTCACAAAATTGAGATAAATGGTATCAATTCTCCACAGCAAAAAGCAGGAGCATCAGAAGTTATATTTACATTAGACCCAGATTTTATAGCACCAGAAGCCATTACACCTTCATTGAATGCTGTTTTCTGTGCAGATCACGCAGGGATTGATCCAGAAAAGAATTTCTTTATTCCTATCGAAGGAATAACAGGCTTGAATTGCATAGGGCCAGCAGCACTAGCAAAAGCATTTGCACCAATATTGCATTTTAACGAAGGCGAAATGTTTGATATGCCAATGAGTGTAGATGGAATTATAGGTGATTTGGAAAATACAGGTGATTCAACTGCAGATATGGATTTAAGCAGCTTCGCTTATCCTGTTGGGTCTACACCTCTTTCTGAACAACCTTTCCCACAGGCAAAAGTTTATTCATCTGTTATGGAGCAAAATGGAGAAGTCGCAATTAATTATTATTTCTTCTATCCACGTAGTAATTGGGCTGATCATGAGGGTCAGAACACTCATGAGGGAGACTGGGAAGGAATGACAGTGTTCTTAAAGGAAGTTGCAGATGGAATTTATGAGCCAGATCGCGTTGCGGTAGCTCAACATGTTGAATTTCAATCAGAGCATGTTGATATTTCAAAGTTAGATGGTGGTGAGATAATGGACTGGTCACAAGTATCTTCAGATGGTTTTCACTCAGTTATATATGTTGGCCTTGGGGGTCATGCAACATATTTTGAGAGTGGTAGTACCAATATGTCATTTGGGAATATAGAAGAACATTTTGGGGTTGAGGGTGAAGAATTTAGATCGGAAAACTATATTTCATATTTAAATAGACTAGGGGAAGGGGAAGCTGCAGAATGGACTAAATATACTGGGCTATGGGGAAATTCAGATTTAGTAGGTATGGATGAACCTTTCAATTTAGCTGGTGATGCAGGCCCTAGAGGTCCTGCATTCACAGAAAACGGTTTCGAAATGGGAGAGTGGTGGTATAATCCATGGGATTGGTCTGAGTATTTTAATAATAATTCATGAATATAATAAAAGAATACATTCCGGCGAAGCGAACACTGTTGGTTCACCTAGCAGCGTTCGCTTTATATTTTTATTTATTAATATTTAAGTCGATATATTTACAATGTGTATCTTCAGAAAAATATTTAAAATTATATGATTCATTGTCTGTGGCAAAATGGATGTGTTTTAAGGATAGATTGTTTAATTGGTTTACTATTTTAGTATTTGGAATTTTTATTGTTATAGTTTCTTATCTAATTAAAACCAAATCTTGTTTTATAAAAACATTGATTGTACATACGGTGCTAATTTCTGGAGGAGTTTCGCTTTTTTACATATTTGCGAGTATTGCATTTATGAGTGGGGCTTAATGATTTCATTAATTATGAAATCCAATTTCATCAAAAAATCGGCAATAACAATGTTAGTTTTAGCTATTCTGATATTTCCATTTACACCTATTTTTGGATATTTCGCAGTTATTACAGCGCCAGTTCGTGCAACGACAGTGATAGAATTTGATACTATTATTAAACTTGGAGAAAATTCAATGGATATTGATATAGAGGATTATTGGAGTGTTCGGTTACTAGAACCAAAACAATTCTTATCAGGAGTATCTGGGTTGATGGTTAGTATCAACACTGGTCTAGAAAATAAGGAAAAAGATGCGATTGTTATAGATCTTTCATTTGTAGATAATTCTGTTGCCATAGATTCGATATTTGTTAAACAAAATGAAGAGAGATATTCAACAAAAAAATATGTTAGTTCTTGCATGAATACTAATGCAGATATTGTTAATAGTTTTCGTGAAGAAATTCCACAAATTAAGAGTGATATAAATATTAAAGAGTTAAAACAAGGATTCAAAAAAATAAAATTTGATATAGAAATAAGTGATATAAGAACAACGCTATACCCACATCCATATATCAAATGTCCAAATGGCAAGCCAGAGCTTTTTGATGGGGAACCAAAACAATTTCATATTGAGAATATGAAAATCTCTATAGACTCTCCTGTGATTTATGAATGGTCAACTAAAGGAGGAACAACCTACAGACTATAATCTTAAACCCCCTCTCCCACAGGGAGAGGGCAGGGCCTGCCTGCCGGCAGGCACGGGAGAGGGGACTAAATAGAACAATAACCACACACAATGTTAAAGAACAAGAATTACAGACACGGAAAACCAAAGACAGCATTCGCAAAGGGGCTACGATCAAATCAAACATCAGGAGAAAAAGAACTATGGAGAAAGATAAGAGCCAAAAGATTTTATGGTTTCAAGTTCAGAAGACAAGTTCCAATCGGTCCATACATTGTTGATTTTATATGCGTAGAGAAAGATTTGATCATAGAGATAGATGGATACACGCATTTCGAAGAAGGTGCCACAGAAAGGGATGCAAAAAGAGAGGACTTCTTAACTAAAAAAGGATTTACTGTTATTAGATTCAAGAATGATACTGCACTTAATAATATTTATAATGTTTTAGATGAGCTTAAGCGGGTTATGGGTATTTCTAGCCATAAACCCCCTCTCCCTACCTACGCTCCTTGAGCTTCGGCAGGCAGGCCTAACCCTCTCCCTAGGGGAGAGGGGATTAAAAAATAAGGGGAGAGGGAACCAAATTATTAAAAGAAATCTAGACCTTTACATGGGTAAAGAATACTATTCATATCACTATGAATGAATCTAGAAGAAATGAAACCCCACCACCAATCCCAGTTGCAATACCTGTGGTACCAGTTGCAGAGCCAGTAGTTGTACCACCACAGGTTCAGCCTATGCAAGTGCCACCACAGGTTCAGGTTGCTGTAGAAGCAGAGCCAAAACCATATGAGGCAGCAGAAAGAAAGAAGATACCTGTGCATGTAAAGGTAGCCGCAGGATTAGCATTTACTACTGCATCTGTTGCTGCAGCCGCAGCCGCAATGCTTGGAATGAACAGAGACAAGCCAAATACCCCTGGTATTGATACACCAAATGAAAATGGTGCCGCTGTTCTAAATTTAACTACAGAAGAGATAACAGAAATGACTGGTACAGATGATCCAGAAATTGCTAATGGCGTATTAGACCCAAGTAGATTACTAGATTTGGATTACCTAAGAGATCATAACATTGGGGCAGACGTTGATTATGATGAGCTAATGGAAGATTATCCAGGTATTGATAGCGAAATAGCAGCAAGGTACAAATGGGAAAGAGAAAGAGGATATGGGACTCTAAATGGTGAAACACAGCAGCAATATATAGAAAATACAAACGACGATTTGCTAGAAATGATTTGGGATGATTGGAAAGAAAATGGAGATGCTTTATACAATATAGGAAGACTAGCTACTACAGTTAATGGAGAAGAGGGATATATGTACTTTGGGTATAGTGACCATGCATTTACTCAAAATGCACTAAGAGGAACAGATTTAGCTACAGAACTTGGATTTGTATCTAACAGTGATCCAGAAATGGTAGATGAAACAAGAAAGATAATCGCTAGCTTTTCTGTAGTATTCCTAATCCCGGACGATGATGCTGACAGCTTAGCTAGCCGATAGTCATAAAAAATGATATAATAGTCTGATGCCTGAGAATATATCAGATTTTGTTGAACCCCTTTTCAGTAAAACAATAAAACAGTAAAGCAGTGAAGCAGTCTACCAAGGAGAAGTGAAACGAAGACTGGTAAAACAGTAAAATATGATAACAACAACGACACAAACCCCCAAAAACCGCAACATTAACCCAAAAAAGGAGTTTTTTATAAAAATAAATAAATAAATGAGTAAAAAAATAGAACAATAAGAGGTGCGTTTCTTGGCTTATACAAGCCAAAAGTAAGCAATCTTAACACTAAGATACCCATACTTGACATATGTTAAATGCCCTTGTCAAATGTAAAATATAGACTACAATTTATGTAAAGAATACCATTTGCAATGGATGAGTACAGCTAACAATCCACACACAGGCCACGAGGCACATCTTCCATTTAACACTGGAGAGATAGAAATAACAGTTAATCAGCCAGGGGGAGGGGAAGTTCAAGAAACTGCAGAGGAATTACAGGATAGAATTCATGCTGCAATGATAATCCCCACAGTACATGTCATTGGTGAGCAATGGAAAGTTACTGTTGTTCAGTCAGATGCAGATCTATTAACCAAGGTATATGGAGATGATCCAAAAAGCTGGCCACAGATTATAAAATTAATGAGAGAGGCAAAAGGATTGGGCCTAAAGCCAATTAAATTTGGACCCGTTCCTGATCCAGTCCAGAAAGTACCACCACCAGTTCCAACAGCATCTCTTGCTACTCCTGTAATGGATCCACCAGTTGCGCAGCCAGTTGTATTGCCAGCTATTCCAGTTGCAGAGCCAGTTGTTGTACCACCACAGGTTCAGCCTATGCAAGTGCCACCACAGGTTCAGGTTGCTGAAGATACTGAAGAAGATCCATATGATGTAGAAGCACAACCAGAAAGAAAGAAAATGACACCTGCCATGAAATTGGGAGCAGTAACTGCAGGGTTTGCAGCGCTTTTAGCTGCAGCAACCGCGAATAAGGGAAATGTACCAGAGCCTTCGATTGATGATTTAAATGGTAACAAAAGTGGCGGTGCCGCTGTGTTAGCAACAGGTGAAGATGGTTTAACACCAGCAGAAAGAGCAATGATTGAGGATGCTAGCCTTCCAGGTATTGAAGGAGGAGGCCTAGATCCAAACTTACTAGATTTAGATTATCTAAGGGCAAATAACATAGGTGGAAACTATGATTTCGCAGCACATGTTGAGCATTGGAAAATTGAGAGTGAAGTAGCACTTAGGTTATATGCTGAGGTTGTAAGGAGTCCAGGGGATAATGAGGACATGAATGACTATATGAATCGTCCAAATGATGGGATTGAAATGGTTTGGGGAAATGATTGGAAAACAAAAATTGGAGGATACACAGAAGGTACACATACCGAATATAATATTGGTAGAGTGAATGTTGTAGAGAATGGAGAAGAAGGATATATATACTATGGATTTAGCAGAGATTTTGGTGCAATAGATGGGAGTAAAGTAATGCCAGGATCAGTTGGAATGGCATATGAAATGGGATTTGCAAGTACATATGAGGAATCTGAGAGACTAATGACAACATTTGTTATGGGTCATATGATGCCAAGTGACGATTCTGATCGTGTGGCTAGCCGAGATCGCTAAAAAATGATATAATGTTCTGATGCCTGAGAATATATCAGATTTTGTTGAACCCATTGATGATAATGAGAACGCAGAAGGCGTAGAAGATTCAGATTTGGGATTAGAATCCTTAAATAAGGATGAAATTTCTGAATTAACAGAAGAAAGGATTAAAAGAGCTCAGATTGATATTGAAGACATTGGAGAAGTAGCATTTGAGGATAATCTCAATGAGATGACATCAAGAGAATCTCAACTAGCTCAGATTCTTTCAGGAGGATCAATTGAAGAATTAAATGAATATGGGAATTCAATTAACTCGCCAGAAGATATAGCTCAAGAGCGTGAGCAATTAGAAGACGAAAGAGCAGAGTTATACCTAGATGCTACAACGGCAGGAGAAATAGCAAGAGATGAAGAGGCTCGTGAATCTTTAGAAGAAGAGGGAATTGATTTAGATGAATTATCTGAAGAAGAACAAAGAACAGTAATAAAGGAAAGAAGCGCAGATATTGCAGAAGAAGAAATGGAATCAGAAGACATAAAGGTACAGGAAGAAATTGCACAGTTAATCTGGGGAGAAGAAGTAGACGAAGAAAAAAAGCAACGATTACAAAGAGCGTTAAGTAGATGGAGTACTACATCTGATCATTTAGGTATTAGTGCATTCACTAGTGATTATAATCAGGCTGTAGAGGATAATGATGCAGAAAAAATTGAAGAGCTTGAAGATCATTTAATTGGACAGGGCTTAACAGAAGAAGAAGCTGAAAAGCTAATTTTGTATGTCAAAGAAAATAGTAATGCTATTTTGGACAGAGGTAATAAAAAAGCCTTTGAATACGAACTCAACCTAGCCAGAAGACACGATGCAGAGCATGGAACAAACATTGCAGATGAAATGCAGGAGGTTTACGAAGAAGTATTGCCAGAGGAAGGAGAGGAGGCAGCTAGAGAAGCTGCTCATGAATACTTCGAGACTGCAAAACAAGAGAACACAGGACTACAAGAAATTATTAGAGAAGAAGAACAAAAGTGGGAGGAAGAGAGGCAGCAGATATTGTTAGAATCAAATGAGGCAACCACAACTACAGATGTAGACCTAACCAGAGAGTTAGATAACATGGGTGCGTTGGAATCATTTAATCAAATGGATTTCGATGAACAAGAGGTTAGAGTGATAGAGGATTTAAGCAGACGTGGAGCTACTCCAATCATCGCAGAGATGTTACAAAACGAAGGAGTACGAATGCAGGGTGGAGTACAAGGAAGAGTGGCAGACGCATATGTATTGCTACATTTAGATAGTGGTGAACTAGAATTTATTGGTGAACACGCTGCAGAGAATGTGGCTTCCCCTAGGGCTGAATACTTAATAGACCCTCCTAATCCACAGGGGTTTGATACTATGTATATTACGATGCTTGCGGAGCAGAATTCGATTGATTTGTTCTCTGATCCAGAGGGTATGGTAACGAATGTTCAGATGGCTAGAGTGATGGCTAGTGATCCAGAAGATAACAACATAATCACTGTAGATGATGCTAATAGGTATAGGACTTTCTTAAAAGTTATGTTTGGTGGCAATTTAGAAAAAGGTGAAGAGAACGACAGGTTGTATAGCTTGGGAATCAAATCTAGAACAGCTCAAGATGTTAACTCTACAAGGTTAGAGTTCTTCCGCAGGGCAATGATCCAATATATGGATAGATCAGACGAGAGGGGAAAGGACTATGATGATTTTGAAGTTAGGTATGATGATTTCCAAACTCTCGCAATGCTTTGGGACACATCTAGCCAAGAATATGGAGTATTACCATCTTCTACTACTGAATTAAGACAGTTAACAGACTCTAGACTTGGTGCAGAGGAACCAGATGAGGTAATCGCTGCATATTTGCAGGGCGATGAGGCGAATGAAACAGCGTAAATAAGTATTAAGTATTAGGAAGTAAGAATTAAGTATAGCTTTGGGCTTTAAGCTATAAGCTTTAAGCAGAAGAAAAAATGGCAAGCGCATTTGTTTGAGTTAGGAGCATTGGATTTAACATATTAAAAAAAGTAATGTGGATTTCGTCTCCCTCTCCCGAGGGGAGAGGGTTGGGGAGAGGGGCTTAGATGCGAAAAGTAGGAGAGGGTTGGGGAGAGAGGATATACCCCTCCATTAAGTCATTTACTTTCGTCTTTTAACTTTCTCAACCTTCCATAAAACCCAATTCCATGCTATAATTATACGATGAATCTAAATCCAGAGAAGATATTCGGAACAGCTCAAAAGTTGGGAGCATCAGACGTACATATGTCTGTTGGCTCTCCTATATTATTCAGAATTAATGGCGAGCTAAAGCCACAAATGGAGTCTTCTTTAAATAAGACAGATCTAGATGCTTTTATAAAAACAGTTCTAGGTTCTGCAAAATACACTAAATTCACAAAAGAACGGGGTGTAGATGCTTCTTATGCAATGAAGGATGGCGCTCGCGTTCGTGTTAATTGTTTATTTGATCAACACGGTCCAGGTTTGGTGGGCAGGTTGATTCCTCCAGAGATTCCTTCTTTAGAGGATCTTCGATTAAAGGAGATATATGAGAATGTATGTTTAGCCAGAGATGGAATTGTACTGTTTACAGGTCCTACAGGAACAGGAAAATCTACGTCCCTTGCTGCTATTATTAATGAGATCAATCAGACTACTACTAGCCATATAGTCACATTAGAGGATCCAATTGAATTCACGTATAAGAATGGAACAGGTCTAGTTCGCCAAAGGCAAATGAATGATGATTTCACTTCATTCCCAGAGGCACTTAGAAGTGTTCTTAGGCAAGACCCAGATGTAGTAATGGTAGGAGAAATGAGAGATTTAGAAACAATTTCAACTGCGTTAACATTAGCTGAAACTGGGCATTTGATCTTTGCAACTTTGCATACACCAAATGCATCACAAACTGTTGATCGTATTGTGGATGTTTTTCCACCTCATCAACAAACTCAAATTAGAATGCAGCTTTCTCTTACACTTAGAGGAATTGTAGCTCAGAGACTTTTGCCAGGTGCAGACGGAGGTAGAATTGCACAAAGAGAAGTTCTAAAAAGTACGATGGCTGTAGCAAATATTATTAGAGAGGGTAGAACTCAAGAGTTGCCATCTGTAATGCAGACGAATATTAAGAATGGTGGAATGTGTACTTTTGAACATAGTGCAAAAGATCTACTTGAAAAGAAATTAATCACGAAAGAGGTCTGTAAATGGGCAGAAATTGCTTAGTCTGATCATAATTCTTATACAAGAATGTACATCAAATTTTGCATAAAATATTTTTGAAAAAATATATCTTTAATATTGTCTTAAAATGGCATTCTAATAACAAAATATAAGAACCTTTGGATTACAAATGTAAGGGCTTTTTTACAGTACTGAATAAAAAATTTATACAAAACTGAATATATATAGAACAGATACACACATTGTGTGTATTGCAGGTCGCAAGAAATAGACACAAAATGGATATCCCTTTCCTGTAATTTACCGAACATGAATTCAGAAACCCCTAACGATTTCTCATTACTTCACGAGATTTTTATACTTGATGCACATCTAGAAGAGACTTTAGATGAGACTCAACACGAATCAATTACTAACAAACTAGTCAATTCTTTGCTTAGTGCACTTGATATGGTCAAATTAGGAGATCTTCAGATTCATCATGCTGTAGACCTACGAGCTCCAGGGTGGTCATTTATTCAGCCAATAACTACAAGCCACATTAGTGGGCACTATTTTGAAAAACCAGGTCGTTTGCCACATATCAGAATGGATATGTACAGTTGTAGAGCGGTAGATTGGAAGAGAATGATAGAAGTTGTTAACGAAAACTTATATTTAGCAGATTGGCGCGCAACGTTTATTAGAAGGGAAATAGAAAGAGATGGCTCAAGAGATATGATTGATATTTATGGAAAAGGAGCAGAAATAGCTTCAGAATTTAAAATGTTTCAAGAAACAGACTTGCGTTCTATCGAACAAAGGGTTAAAAAGGAACACTTACATGTAGCAGAGCATGTGGTGGTAAATTAGATTTAATCATTACCCTATAAATATATGGGCTCAATATCTACTTTCTTGGAACAGAACTTTAAGCACTTTAACGCTCGTGAAACGCTAGACGCAGCCAAGGGGTGGGTAAACTTTTGTGATAACGGTGGCAAAATGGTGGTTGCAATGGCTGGAGCCATGAGTACTGCAGAAATTGGCAAAACTTTGGCACCAATGATTCGTGCAGGAAAAGTACATGCAATATCATCAACTGCTGCAAATATCGAGGAAGACCTATTTAATCTAATAGGAAACTCAACTTACAAACTTCAACCAAATTGGAGGTATTTAACAATGAAGCAAGATGAAGCAACAAGAGATGAAGGTTATAACCGTGTTACAGATACCTGTATCCCAGAGGATGTAATGTTAGAGATATTTGATGCTCTTTTGATTAAATGGGCAGATGCTGGGCAGAAAGGTGAGTCTCATTTTCATTGGGAATACCTATACATGCTTATAAAAGATAATTTCTTTGAGGGTAAAAATGATGTTCCAATGGAGAACTCTTGGGTTGTAGCTGCATGCGATATGGGTATTCCAATTTATACTCCAGGGGTAGAGGATTCCACACTCGGAAACATGTTTTGTGCCAGTGTTATGCAAGGAAAAGTAGCAAATCACGGAGTCATAAAATCTGGGACAGAGCAGTTCGAACACTTTACCAATTGGTATATAGAGAACGACAAAGATCAAGAGATTGGGTTCTTTCAAATAGGAGGAGGAATAGCAGGAGATTTCTCTATGTGTGTTGTTCCAAGTATTTTACAAGATCATGAAAAAGAATGTAAAAGGTGGCGTTACTTCTGCCACATTGGTGATGCAGTAACCTCATACGGAGGATATTCTGGATGTCCACCAAACGAGAAGGTTACATGGCATAAATTAGATCCAGATACTCCTAATTTCACTATTAACTCAGACGCGTCTATTGTTGCTCCTCTCGTTTTCCAATATGTGTTGGAACAGGATGCTGATAATAAAGCAGAAGCTGTTTCTGAAAGCGATGTCATACTTAAAAAGACAGCTAAGAAATACACTCCAGAGGCAG
This sequence comes from Candidatus Peregrinibacteria bacterium, assembly GCA_018648865.1. Classification (GTDB taxonomy): domain Bacteria; phylum Patescibacteriota; class Gracilibacteria; order Peribacterales; family Peribacteraceae; genus JABGQH01. The sequence goes on along the minus strand of JABGQH010000015.1, from coordinate 8,534 downwards.
TTAATCAGTAAATCAGTTTACCAAGGCGAAGTGAAACGAAGACTGGTAAAGCAGTGTAAATAGCTTTGAGCTCTTAGCTATAAGCTTTAAGTTTTTTCATAAATCCAAATAAAACTAATTTTCTAGACACCCTCTCCCGAGGGGAGAGGGTCGGGGAGAGGGGCAAATTGAAGTATCAAAACAAAAAATGAACATGTAATGAATTAGTTTTTTTATTTTGTGTGACAATGTAATACAAAAGCAATACAACGTATTACAAAAAGTTATGTGGATTTCGTCTCCCTCTCCCGAGGGGAGAGGGTCGGGGAGAGGGGCTTAGATGCGGAAAGTAGGAGAGGGGATACGAAATCAATATTTTCTACATTTGAGCTATTTACCCCCTCATCTCTTTCTTCTCCCTAGGGGAGAAGAAGGTGCGTAGAAGCATTTGTGTATAGCTATATATTAGTTTTATTTTATTGATTACTCATAACCCATAACCCCAACCTACGTCCTTCCACCTTCGCCCTTCGGGACTATGGTGGACAAGTCGGACTTCGGTCGGCAGGCATAACTCATAACTTCCCAAGCTCTTCCAACAGTCAATCATACAAAGTACAATATATTTATGAGTAGAGAAGATGCGCAAAAACGAATAGATAGGCTAAAAAAAGAAATCTGGAAGTTTAATCACGCATATTTTATAGAGGATAACGAAGAGGTATCAGAAGATGTAAGAGACAGCTTAAAACAAGAGCTAATTGCATTAGAGAAGGAATATCCAGATCTAATAACACCAGATTCACCAACACAACGTGTTGGGGCGCCGCTAGATGGGCGGCTGCCAAAGGTTAATCATCTTTCTAACAAAGAATCATTGCAGGATATTTTTACGTTCCCAGAGTTAGAGGATTGGATAGATCAGATGAGGCGATCGCTAGGAAAACCAAATGAAACTTTTGAACTACTTAGCGAATACAAAATTGATGGTCTAAATGTTTCACTTGTTTACAAAAGATTAGATGACTCAAATGAATATAAATTTATTCGAGCTCTAACCAGAGGGGATGGAGTACAAGGGGAAGATATTTCTCATACAATTAAAACAATCGAATCGATTCCACTTACACTTATATTAAAAGACAAAGACGCATTGCCAGATGCATTAGAGATTTATGGAGAGGTTTATATGCCAAGGCAATCTCTAGAAAAGATGAACAAGAATCTGCCAGAGGCAGAGCACTTTGCAAATCCTCGTAACGCAGCTGCAGGTTCTGTAAGACAGTTAGATCCAGCCATTGCTGCACAAAGAGACCTACAGATGTTTTGTTATGGGGTGCATCAACAGGGGGCAAATCAAATTGAGCTAGAGAAGCAAATAGATTTGATGAACTTTTTATCTAGTATTGGAATGCCAGTTAACCAAGAGCTTAAGCTTTGTAATAACTTAGATCAGGTACAAAAAATGTATGAATCGTTGCAAGAGAAACGTCATGCATTGCCATACGATATTGATGGCGTTGTGATAAAAGTAAATAACAAGAGGAAGCAAAGAGACTTGGGTTCTACAGCCAAGGCACCACGCTGGGCACGGGCATATAAGTTCCCTGCAGAACAGAAGACAGCACAGATACTAGATATTCAGCTTCAGATTGGCCGCACAGGCGCGGTAACACCCGTAGCGATACTGAGTCCCACACAACTCGCGGGAACCACTGTAACTAGGGCTACGCTCCATAACGAGGATGAAATAATAAGACAAGATGTGCGGATAGGGGACACAGCAATAGTTCAAAAGGCTGGGGATATAATCCCAGAGGTTGTAGAAGTCTTAAAAGATTTAAGACCAGATGGAACAGAAGCATTTAGATACCCTAGTCATTGCCCTAGTTGTAGCTCCGAACTCGTACGTCCAGATGGAGAGGCAGTACACAGATGTTTAAATACAAATTGTGAAGCTGTTAGGCAAGAACGAATTGAGCACATGATCTCTCGTTATGCATTTAATATTGATGGGCTAGGAAAAGAGACTCTAGAGGAATTAATTAGTAGTGATTTAATTAGTGACATGGCAGACCTCTTCTTTCTAAAATATGAGGATCTGTATACATTGCCATTGTTTAAAGAAAAAAAGACAGAGAAGACATTAAAAGCAATATCCTTGGCAAAAAAAGTCCCAATAGAGAGGTTTATATTTGGACTAGGAATTCGCCACATCGGTAGAGAAACAGCAGAGATTTTGGCAAAGAGTATTTCGTGGGAAACACAGGATATTGTAGAAGGAGTTGAGCAAGACTTAGGTCCACAGGTTTCATTGTTTGGGGAAGCACCAAAAGAAGCAGTAGTATTAGGAATACTTCCATCCACTATTTCAAAAACATTCCTGCAGCAAACACAGGAACACCTAGCATCAATTGATGGAATTGGCTCAGTAGTAGCGGGATCTGTAATTGATTGGATATCAGAAACAGAGAATCAATTATTACTAGAAAAGTTTGAACATGCGGGGGTTATTATCCTTAAGTCAGAAGGCAGTACTTTGGAGCAGATTTTTAAAGGAAAAACTTTTGTTGTTACAGGAACACTTCCAACTCTTGGTAGAGAAGAAGCAAAAAAATATATAAAAGAACGCGGAGGAAAAGTAAGTGGTTCTGTAAGTAAAAAAACTGATTTCGTATTGGCAGGGGATAGCCCAGGTCAAAAATATGATGATGCTGTTAAATTAGAGATAAAAATTCTAAATGAAGAAGAATTTAAGAAGTTATGAGTTATGAGTTATGGGTTATGGGTTATGGGTTATGGGTTATGGGTTATTTTAGGATAAGCATAAATTAAAAGTTATCACAAAAAGAAGATTGGATTTCGTCTCCCTCTCCCGGGGGGAGAGGGTTGGGGAGAGGGGATTAATAATTTTGTGTGACAACGTAATACAAAAGCAATACAACGTAATACGTTGTAATACAAATGTAATACAATGTATTACAAAAAGTAATGTGGATTTCGTCTCCCTCTCCCTTAGGGAGAGGGCTGGGGAGAGGGGATTCAATAAAAGGACTCATGATAATAAAAAACGATAACCATTATTGGTTTCTCCTTTCTTTACCACCTTTTTCCGGCAAAAAAGGTGGAGCCAAAATGCCTGCGCACCAAACTACCACCACTTGCCCCTTCACCCTACCTACGTCCTTTGGATCTTCGGCAGGTAGCCCCCAGTGGTGCGCATGCCCCTCCTTTTTGCGTGTAAAACACAGATAGTTAATTGCTCTCTGTAGCTATATCAGTACAATTTCTACTTAGTAAGCAATAATGATCTTTTAGTACATTGCCCATCAGCCTACGCATCGCTACGCGATGGCTTCGGCCGACATGGGTGGCGGTCCCGCATTCGCGGGATGAATACCTCAATCATTATTACTTTCCTGATCTTTTAGTACATTGCCCATCAGCCTACGCATCGCTACGCGATGGCTTCGGCCGACATGGGTGGCGGTCCCGCATTCGCGGGATGAATACCTCAATCATTATTACTTTCCTGATCTTTTAGTACATTGCCCAGGTGGCGGAATTGGTAGACGCGCTAGCTTGAGGGGCTAGTGGGAGTATTCCCGTGGAAGTTCGAGTCTTCTCCTGGGCACCAGACATTGCCAAAAACCCCAAAATTTGGTAGAATAAGGGGAAATGAATAAACATATACCATTATTCGGCACTTTGGCTGGAGCAACAATTACAGCTGTTGCTGTGGTGTTGATAGATGTTCCACAGTCAAATGCTTACACAATTGAGCAATTGTACGGTGCTGCGCCAGAATATTCAGTCACGCAGGAGGAGCAGACAGAGACACAAGAGGATATTGCAGAGAGAACTCGTGATCTGATTGATCGCTTTACACAGCAAAGATCAGGATCAAACCAACCAACAGAACCAACACAAGAAACCGTTTTAGATCAGGAGCCTTTTGACGTTGGTCCAACAGAGAGTTTTAGTGAAGCACAAGGACTAGATGATGATGTTTCTGATTTACCTAGCTCTGGATTTGGATTCTCTATAACCACTATTGCACTCATCTTTTCTGTATTTTGGTATAGAAGAAAGATTTTTCAATTTTTGTCATCTGCCAGATCCAATAAAAGGAATCTACAATTGTAGATGAACTTTGCTTCCCTCATTTTCCCATGAACATATTAATAGTAGAAGACGATAAACTCTTACAGCAGGCACTAGATGCTAAGTTTTCGGATGCCGGTGCTCGTTGCACAATTAGCAGCAATGGTAGGGAAGCGATAGAAGCTTTAGAAAAAGAAAAGTTCGATGCAATTATTTTAGATATCATCATGCCAGAGGTAGATGGTTTTCAAGTTTTAGAAGAGAAGCAAACTTCGTTAAACGCAGATACTCCAACTTTTGTTGTTTCTAACCTAGATGCAGAGGCAGACTACCAAAAAGCAATTGATTTAGGTGCTACAAAATGTTTCCTGAAAGCTAGAGTTACCCTAAAAGGCTTAGTAGAAGAGATTGTAGAAGAGCTAGATAAATAAGGTTATCAAATAAGTAAAAGCACGCATGCTTTAATTTGAAGCACTATAGTTTTTGTCTTATTTCAGATAAAGTATTTTACAATGACTCCTCCAGAATCCAAGAGCATTGGGAGGCGGCTTCTAATAGAAGCTGTATGGTTTTTTTCGATTGTTATTTGTGGTGTAGCAATGTGGCAATCTGTGCTGCCTGTATTACAAAGTAGCCAAAATAAATTTCCAGATGAGCAAGAGATTAAGAGCTTCAATATGCCTCTTTCTTATGAGGAACATGTAGGAGAAACAATAGTTATGTTGAAATTAAAACTTGGTAAAATTCGTTTTAACAATTATGAATTTATTCAGGATGATTGTTTAGAGGAATTACGCGTTAACGATAAGGTTGTTAATTCAGATCAAATTCCGTTTTGTGCTTTTGATTCTAGCATTACGTTTGATCTTTCGGATTATCTTGTATCCGATGTAAATACTATCTTTGTTCGCTTGAGCAATGCAGGAGGTCCAGCAAGCCTTCATATGATTCCCTCTAGGGCAGACCCATTATTCTTGATTCTATTTGCAATAGCAGGAGCTATATTATTCTTGTTTGTATATCGAGTACTTTCTATATTTGAAAGAGGCAAAAGATATATTTATATTATTGGTTTTTGTATTGTTTTAGCTGTTGGAATTAGATTTTTGTATATTCTTGGTACTCCGTTTGATGTGCGATCGAATGACGTAACTGGACACTTTGATTATATTTCATTTCTGTTACAGCATCATAGACTCCCAGCAATAGGGGAGGGATGGCAGTGGTATCAGCCACCACTTTATTATGTAATGTTGTGTCCAATTGTTTCCTTTTTAAAAAATATTGGGATGACAGAATATCTAATTCAATCCTATCTGCAGTGGGGGAGCTTTTTAATTTCAATTATTACTTTCTTTGTTTTATTTCTTGTATCCAAACAGTTATTTACAAGATATAAAGAGAGACATGAGCAATTATTATTTGTAGTTATTTTGGCGGTATTCCCAGGACTAATTTACTTTTCTGCTAGTGTTAATAACGATGTTTTGCTTTTGTTGTTAGAGGTCTTATCACTATTATTTTTGCTAAATTGGTGGCAAAGTGGTGCACGAAAAGCATGGTACATAGCAATTATCTGTATGTGCCTTGCACTACTAACAAAGAGCAACGCATTGCTACTGATTCCAGTAGCATTTGGATGTTTGATATTTGCAAAACATATTTCAAATAAAGAAAAGATATACCTATTCTTCGTTGGCTTAATTTTGTTCCTAATACTAACTGCTTGGTTACCAATTTATAGGTTAATTAGCAGCCAGAATGCTTCATTGGTAGGCAATATCGAAAGTTTAAATGGTGATTTATTATTACAAAATACTGTGCGGCACCTAATCGTATTCAACCCACTATCTGTAATTAAATATCCATTTGCAGATGCTTGGTCAGATCTATTAAGGCGACAGTATTTTTGGGAATATTTATATCGTTCTGCTTTTTTTGCAGAATTTATACCTCCTGATTATTTACATTTATTATCTACTTTAATTGTAAGTGTAAATTTATTCACAATCCCATTTCTTATTTGGGGAGTTATATATGGTATTTGGAAAAGGATTAGAAATGCTTTTCCAATGTTACTACTTCTTATATCACTACTATTTGGACATTTAGCTTTTCGTATATTTTATCCATATAGCTCTTCGCAAAACTTTAGATATTCAATTTTATTGCTTATCCCTGTTATATTCTTCACATTAGTTGGTGCACAAAATAGTCATCCTATAATTCGTTTTATAGGGAAAACTGCACTATGGATATTTGCACTATTCTGTCTTGTGTATCTAGTTTGCCTCTCTATAAACTAATAAGCAGCATATATCTATATTGTGAAACAAATAGAAAGCAGAAATACTACGCAAGACATATAAAATGTTAACAGGATCGTATTGGATATTTTGCGAATATTTTTAGGTAATAATTCAGATCCAATTGCAATCCAATAGGTTATTGGAATTATTAATAATATAGAGAATCTAAAATCTTGATTGGCAGAAAATGGTGCCATTAGTCGATAGCAAAGGTGTGCAAGTAATACAAAAAATGTAACAAGAAATAACGGGATGAACACAGAATCTTTTATTTTAAGTGCATTAGAAATAAAACCAATGAAAGATATTATTAGTATAAACATCCCACTGATTAGCATAAATATAGCAATTGGCTTTATATAATCTGGATAAGAGAATTCTCCAAAGAATGCAGATTTATACATGAATTCAGGAAAATATTTACGACGATATTCATCATTCCAAGTATCGTTGAATGGTTTTTGTACAATTTCGATAGGATTAAATGTGATTAGATTTTCAATATTTGTTGGAACTCGCATGTCTCCATTCATGGACTGACTAGAGAACGTAACCGAGTTTAATGGATCTTCTTCCATATATCGCAAAACTGGAAGCCATCCTGCCAAAGAGACAAATAGAAATATAGAAAGAATTCCATGCAATAATAATTTTGATAATTTATATTTATTTGAACAAATTAAAATTATTCCTGCTGCTGCAAAAATTGTTAAACCACTTACCCTAACTGTAAAACTTATTGCGATAGTCGCAATTGCAAAGTACCAACTCATTATGGAATTTGTTTTCCACCACTTAATCAATAGGGCTACAGATAAAAATGCAAAAAAGTGATATAGACCATTATTGGTAATCCTAGATGAAAGAAAAACCAATGCAGGCAAACAGGCTACCATGCTTGAAAAGATCAGGCGTTCTGTTTTCTTGCTTTTAGCAAAAAGCAATGATGCAATCCAAATCCCTGCTCCTAATGTTGCTATAGAAACAAGGAGAGAACCTATTTGAATTAACGAAATATTAAGTGATTTAGAAAAGCCAAGCATATGGCCAACATTCATCTGTAACGCTGATATAAAGTAATAAACAGGCGCCTGATGAAACTCCCATCCTGACGCCGCAGGTGGGATAGTCCAGTTCTCAAACACAAATTTTATGTAATCAATATGTGCTTCTGAGTCATAGGAACGTGTTGCATAAGGAGTTGTCATTAAATATAAAATTCGCAAAATATCCAATACGATCCTGTTAACATTTTATATGTCTTGCGTTGTATTTTAAGCAAACGTGCTATAAATACCGAATTGCGTTTTCTTTAAACTATTTATTCGAACTTTTTAATTTCTTCTTTAAATCCCAGAGCTCTTTAAACATTCCAATGATTACGTGCACACTCGCTCCTGTTGGGCTGCCTGCACTCCTAGGGTAATGACCAACATCGATTTGCTTATAGGGGATATTCTCTTTCTTTAGTCGCAAGAAGATTTCCGTATTAAAGAACTTTTCTGTCCCATAAACTGGGCGGACTATTTTCCAAGTAGAAGCAGAGAATACTTTCATCCCACAATTAACGTCTCTTACCCACATCCCGAATGTGACAAATATTAGTAGTCCTAAGATCTTGCCAAATAGGTTTCGCATAAATGGATCTGCTCTGCGCCTCCTACGGCCTGTTACAAAGGAAAAGTCTTCTAAAGAGGGGAGTAGTTTTTGTAGATCTTCTATATGGAACTGTCCGTCACTATCTACGAATGCAATATGATCATTAGCAGCAGCGTCACATCCAGTCCTTACAGCTATGCCGTATCCTGCGTTCTTTTCGTGCGTTGCAACCTTAACTCTAGAATCACCCTGAATGAGTTCCTTTATAATTTGTGGGCTATTATCCGTAGACCCATCGTCTACAACTATTATTTCTGCCTCTATATCTGCAGAATCTATCCAGCTAAGAGTTTTAGTAACTGTGCTCCTTATATTTTCTTGCTCGTTAAAACAGGGATGTATGATACTTAAAGACATGTGTACTTAGTTTGTATGCTTTGCATATTTTAGGCAATCATTTAAATGGATTGAGCTTAATATGTTAAGAACTGAAAACACCCCAGTTTTTAAGCCATAAAAATGATTATTCTCTTTAAGATACAC
>JABGQH010000006.1 GCA_018648865.1 Candidatus Peregrinibacteria bacterium | reverse complement strand
GGAGCCATAAACCACTCGCACTTCGTGCTCGGGTTTATGACAGCGCCAATCCAAAATAGAAACAGCAACTAATGGTTTATGTCCTAAACTCGAAGGAGTTAAGCGACTGAGTAGTTTGGGGCAAAAAACTACCGCTCTGATTGAGTATTTATAATAAAACCCAAAATTATCTGATAGCATTAAATGCTATGCAATTTTGGTATGTATACATCTTACGTAGCTTAAAAGATAACCAATTCTACATTGGTAGCACTAATAACGTGAAACGACGCCTAAAAGAGCATCAGCTAGGAAAAACTGTATCAACTTCTAAGCGTTTACCTATTGAACTTATCTATTTTGAAGCACATAGAGCTAAGTTAGATGCAATCCGTAGAGAAAAATATTTTAAAACTACAAAAGGCAAAACTACTCTTCGACAGGTACTTAGAGAATTTTTAAAATGAAACACACAGCCTGATAGTCCAAGACATTGTTACAAATGCGTTTTTGTGCTATAATGACTAGATGAATAAAAAAATATTCCTTACTAAAGAAGAACGAGCATTATTTGATGCACTCCCCTCTGAACTAACAGATGGATATAAAATTAAAGATGAAAAAGGGACAGCTTATGAGACAAAAGAAGAATTAAAAATGCGCGCGCAAATAGCAGATTTTAGTAAGTACCCAGAGGTTGATACATTTTTAGAAAAGGTATTCGAAAATAAAGAAGTAAGACCAGAATTTATAGAGGACATAAATGAAGAAATCCTAAGTGAATTATCATTCGCCATGGGTGCAATAGGCTTATCACATGTTATAAACATGCTTATTAATGAAATAGAAACCAAAGAAGACATAGAAGGATTAATTGGTTTTTCACAGATTAGACATGCATTACTTAAAACAAATGCTTCCATTTCTTATAAATAAAAATGCCAGAGCCAATAGAAATTCCAAATAGGCTTAATGTAGGGAGCCTTCCTATATTTAGAAGGAGAGAGAATATTGATGCATTTTTAAAAAATAATAATGTAAATCCCGATGCATTACGCAGTCAGCAATCATCAGTTGCACAAAGATTGTCATTAATGCGTAGTCTAGGGTGCGATGATGAAACCCTTGATGCGTTAATTCTAAAGCAGCAAGAGTTAGATCGAAAGCTTGGATTTTTTGGTCGAATTAAGAAATGGACTATAAATAGTTTTCTCTGGCCACTTAGAGTAGCTACTTATCCAATAAGACATGCTCCAATCAAAACACTCCTTGGTATATCTCTTGTTGGTGCTGCTGCATATGGAGTAGGTAAGAATTTGAATTTCTTTAGACGAATGATAGCTGACACCATGTTTGCTGGTACGCTTGGTGATATTGTAGAAGATGGAACAGAAGCTGCTGGAGAAATAATTGATGGCACAAGAGACGCCGCTGAAGAATTACGTGATCGGGTTGACGAATATGAAATAGGAGGTGAAGGAGGAGATGATACAGGTGTTGAAACTACACCCCCAGAACCGATATTCGGTGCACCTAACTCATCAGATATTCCTGTAGATGATGATGCAGCAATAAATGCATTAGACGGCTAAATTAAAAAAATAACTAAAATAAATATGGGACCAGAAACACCTGATTACATACCGGAAGACGATACAGAATCTCCAGAAGAAATTCTGGAAGAAGATAATACATTTGATATATTCGAAAGTGCAGAAATACTACGGTCGAATCTAAATATAGACGATACACCAGAGAATTGGCTTGCGTTCATCGAAGATTTTGCAACCCCACCAAGAAATCCTTCTGCAAATGATAATAGTGATCATTTCCAAACCGACCTAGTTGAACGCTATAGACAACTTGATATTAGAATGACTAAGATTGGAAATATATTAATATATGTAAAAAGGGAAATTGATGCTGGCGAAGATATTTCTATTCCCGTAGCTAATGCAGTGAAAAGGAATATGGCTCAGTATTTAGAAGATAGATATATATATCATTGCATGATAGATGGGACAGTACCAACAAGCGTTGACGTTCCAGAATACCTTGGATCATATCTAGATGTATCTGAAGAAGAAAGAATGGCACTAAGTCTTTCATCCGTCGTACTTCCTCTTCAATATGATGTTGCAAGTAGAGCTCAATTAACAAAAACACCTGTAGAATTATCATATTTTGCGGAAGAAATATTACTAAATCTTGTAAAAAGAAGAATCAGCATGCGATATATATTAAATTGTTTAGATTCTTCTAATAATGTTAAATCAGATAATGAATCGATAACACAATTATTGGAAATTTGTAATTTTTCAGATATTACAAATGATGACATTGAGGCAGCAAAGCTGATTGTTGGTTATCTTGGAAAGAATATAGAAAATATTCGATCGCATGTGCAATTATCAGAGATTAATACTGTAGAAGAAATGACAGTTGGCGACGCGTTAGAATGTTGCGTGCATACTATTGGTTTTTCAGAGATTGCAAATGAACTAGTCCGCTCAGGAAGAAGTTTCTTTCAAGGGGAAATGCCTGACGTTAGAGAATCATTAGATTCTATAATGAGTCGAACAGATATATATACAAGTAATACTGTTCAAGTCGTGCTCGCGCCATTGGCTGATATGAATCCTTCATCTACCGATGAGGATAAAGAAAGGTTTAGAGGAAATATTGAAGAAGTTTTATTATTTTTACTTTCTGATGATGCAGATACTGTTAGCATAAGAAATGTTGAGTCTTATATTAGTCATTTAAATTCCGGTCAACAGAACATAATTAATTCCTTGTGTGAACGCATTAGTACACAACAGACTGTAGATAGCCTAATGACTACCTGCCTTCTTTCAGAAGAGGATGGTGATTTATATAATAATGTCTATAACGCTTTAAATAATCATATTGTTACTAACGAAACACTAAGCATAAGAGACGCGTTCGATATTTATTATTATTTAAATGTTGGGTCAGGAAGTAGTATTATTCTTGGGTTCAAGGTAATACAAATACTGAATAAATTCGATAGTGATCTAGCAATAGAGCTTCAGACAAGACAAGCTAGTCTATTTTATGATATGGCTAAAGATGCAGTTATTAACCAAAATATTGATCTACTTGATAGGCTCAATCTTACTGAGGAACAAGAACGCGAATTGAATAATATGAATTTATATTTAGAGGAATCTGGAGTAGGAGAAATGAATGACATGTTGAATCAATATAGACATCTTTGGAGATATTCTCCTGATCTGATGAGCTTATTGCATGCACCTCCAGCTATTATAGTATATGGGCTAGGACGTAGATTCTTTATAAAAGTGAATATGGCAAAATTAGACGCATTTGTAAAATTGAAAGACCCCGGAATTCAAAGTTTTTCTAGATTGCACAATGTTCCACCAAATAGAGTTTTACTGTTCCAAGAAAAGGTTAATAAAATGATGGCTGGATATGACAATATAGGATTCAGATGGAAACCTTTTTTACGTAGACCTGAACGTATTCGTGGCACTGCATTAATGCGTGCAGCAGAACAGTCAGATCTAATAGAAATAGCTAGAGCATTGCGCCAGCGTAGAGGAATAACACCTGGCTTAAACTTTGCTCCATTTAAAGTTCGTGGGTATAGCGATGCAATGGATACAGCTAGAATATTAGGACAAGTATCTAATAACGAAGATGATATTATCAATGCATTAACTCAAGCAGGATATGGCCAAAAAAATATTGATGAAGCCATGGTATGGTTTAGAGAAACCCGTGCCACATCACTCGCGGCAGATGGGGCGCCTATCGCAATGGAAGGAGAAATAGTAATGCGTGCTCGCCAAGCTAGGCAGCGTATTGATCTAATATTCCAACAAGAAGGTTTTGATGAATATATTAGATCAATAGACTCATTTGATGATGAAATACGAACTCTGCAGAGAAGTATAGACAATGCTACTGATGATGTAGTACGTGCAAGACTTCAAAGAAATCTAACCAGAGTATTGAGACAGGATAAAACAGCTCGAGTAAATATTGCTCAGCAATTACTACGAAGAAATAATTTATCTCTAGAAGAAAGCGCCTCTCTAATGAGAGCACACCGCTCTGGAGGATCACTTGGAGCCCGCAGAAGAGAATTATTAACAATGTTTGATGCAGACGAAGCAGAAATTCTTATGCGTTCAGGCCTTGCAGGTAATGTGGATGAAGCATTTAGTCTTTCTAGAGCACGGCTTGCAACATCATTAAGATCTGAAACAATAGGGTTTTCTCATGCAGAACTACTAGCTCGTTGTGGGTTACCTTCTGATTCAGTTAGGCTTATTAGCCTACTTGATAACGAAGAAAATGCAGCGCGATTAATCGAAGCATACGCACAGGGTGGTAGAGGCGGCTCAATGAGAGTCTCTAGATACTTAATGCGTTTACAAGAAGGTGGGACTGCATCATTTGGAGACGAGGCAGCAGATTCAATTCTTACATTTATTGCACGCAATAGTGATGTAAATCCTGTTCGTGCAGCAGACTTAGTTCAAGATGTAGCCCGAGCTAGCGGAAGTGCTGATGATTGTCTTAGAGTTCTGAGGCATTCAGTTCGTACTGGCACATTGATGAGTCGTACACTTTCTGCCTGCGGCTTTGGCGTAGTAGATGGACTGATTGTTGCATTAGATTATTATGAAGGAGAGGTAGCAGCAGCAAGATTGGAATCAATGAGACTAGATCTTATTGGTCAACTTAATAGACTTGCTAATGATGTAGAAGGATTTGAAAGAATTGGAAGTGGTGAATATGAGGGAGAAGGAGGTGTAAGAATATCAGTACAAGATATAGTAGATGTACACAATGCAGACGTAGAAGTAGAACATATTCAAATGGGTGTGCATGCTGCAGAAGGTGTCTTCTTCCTAGGCACAGCAATTGCTGCTTCTACTCTAGCAGGGCCACTAGCCCTTGTAGCAATCCCAATCGTTATAGCTATAGATGTTGGTATCAATCAAACAAAGAAAGCTGTAGATCAAGATCGTCGTACTGAGTTTATTAATCAAGCACCTACATGGTTACTAGCATATCTTGGGTCTATGGGAACACTAGGTATGGAAGAAACAGATATTATTAATGAACATAATGGTCTTATGCGTTCGGAGGTTGTATTCGGTTTGTCGGAATTATTAGCAGGCCCAATGGCTGCAAACATAAGAACTGAATCATATAATGATGATCGTGAACCATTAAAAAGAGAGGTTAGAGAAAAGATATTCCAAACATTATGCTATAGGGAATTTTTGTCAGAATATCCAGATCTTAGATTTGATCTGCCAGAGAGTGGAGATGCACAAGGTTTATTCGGTGCGAATAGCGAATTTTTAAGCTCAGGTGGTGACTATGAAGAAATAGTTAGACGAGGAGCAATTTTATATTTGCATGCACAAAATGATTATCAAACAGAAATGGAACGTCTTGGTTATTCACGTACAACTCCTATAATCCCATTTAGCGAAATAGAAGATCTTGATTTTACAGCTGTTATTGAAAGATTTTATGGAATTGAATTTGAGGAGCTTCGTTTCATTGATGATGAAGACATAACTACTAGTGCACAATTTGGGATGTTACTAGAGGTGAATCATAGAAGAGAATTAAATTATTTTGAAATGATTGAATCTATACGAGCCGAATCAACTATGGAAGATGGATCTGTTGATACTCCACTTATGGACATGTTGATGGAACAGTTAAACCAATATGTTGAACTAAATAAAGCTCAAATGTATGTGTTAAATATGCATCCAAATAACTTTCTTTCAGCACACGAAGGTGACGGCAAAACAACAGTAGAACGTATGTTAGACGAAAGATATTCTGCAGTTGGATCAGCTACAGATATTGATTCAAGTAATGAAGCTAGCACTGGATACTTATTACCATCTAGTTATGATCCGTATCTGAATGTAAGTATTGATTATGTTTATAACCAAGTTGTCCCTCGGTATAGAGCTGAAGAATTTTATATTCTTTCAGAATACAACTCATCCAATATAAATGATTTGCCATTATCGTTTGAAGAAATGGAACTTTGGGGTGATGATGAGAACTTTAGATCAAATTTTGCCCATAGAATAATAAATCCTCTCTCTAGGATAGAGGATTTCATCTCGTCTGATACCATTCGTACTGGTGAGTATTTAGATGCAAGGAGTGATACATTCATTGATTTTTGTGAGACTAATATGCAAAATTTTGGAACTTATCTCGCGTTCAATCGTCATCGAGGTTTTTATGAAGGATATACAACACATTGGAGAAATGCTGAACATGAATTCAGTCGTATCCCTGATGATTATTCATGGATAGTAGAAGATCTGATAACTCAATATAGTGCAATTATCCAAAGACGTGAATTGGCTACAGAATTTGAAACGGATAATTGGGTAGAGCATGTTCAAACATCGTCTGAGGGCATGGACGAACTTGTTGAGCTCGCAATGGGATCTAGAACTTCATTTAGAACAATCGAATCAAGGGAAGAATCAGGAGAAGGACAATTCGATGGCTATTCTGTAATGATCGAAGCTATTAATACAGCAGAAGAAGGTGAAGACCCTTCTCCATTCTATATCTGCACAGTCCACAGATATTATGCAGAAAACACTGTTTATTGTAGTAATAATCCAGATGCATACCTACACCCATTTGACGACGAATCATATTGGCATGATCCAAAAGAATACTTAGGATACCGATATCGACATTTTAGTATGGTTAGTGAACCTGATGAATATAGAGCAGAACAAACAGCTCTAATGGCCGAAAGAGATTTGTTTAATGAATACAGAACATATCCAAATGAATATGGAAATGGATATCCAAATGAATCAATTCTACGTGTTATTAGCAACTTTGCCTATGATGATGTTGAAATCATGCTTGCAGAGCATGAAGGATGTGAGATGTCTTATTTTGGTGAAATTACTGATATGTATGAAAGTATTTCATTCATAGGTGAAACTGCAGAAGAAGGAGTGGAAACAACACAAAGATTACAGAAAAGATTTTTAGAAGATTTACACCAAGTAATTGATCGAAATGGGTTACATTCTGTAGACCAACGAATGAATGTTCTAAATACACTAAAGAATAATGTAGAGGGTGGTAGGTATGGTCGTGTAATTTAGGATCAAGAACTAGAAAGACAAGACAAATGGGAGAGAAGAAGAGAATCGTAAGAAGCTTAATTAATTAATTCCTGTATTCTTGCTTCTATTTCATTTTTTATAAATGCACTTAGTAGTCCTTTTGCTTTTGCTTTTGCTTTTGCTATTTCTTTTTCTTTATCTTCCTGTTTAGAAAATTCAATTCCTTCGCTTTCACCTGGATCATACTTATTGATTATTTCATTCAAAATACTATTACACTGATTTCTGATTCTACTTTTATTGCCATTGTATTCTAATTTTTTTACAATTCCTTTAAACATTTTTTCATGAGCTTCACATAACCCTTGCACAGCTTCGTCGTATTGGTCTTGATTTACCTCAACCTCAAAAGAGTCTTTTGCTAGCCTACATATTCTGCGCCTTCTTCTATCCTCTTCTTTTTCTTCTGGTGAAAGTTCTTTTTTAGGAACTTCTGGTTTTGTCTCTGTCTTAACTGGGTCAGTCGAATTTGTATTTTCACTTGGAGCGTTTGCTATTTTCCATTCCTCTAGTGACTCTTTTGATACTTCTCTATCAAAATCAACATGATGTATTTCTACACAATGATCCAAAGCTCCAGCGATATATGGCTCAGCAAATTCCCAAAAATCTTCCCCATGCTTTTGTGGGTCAAAGAACTTAGTACACCTACCTAAAACCCAGCTAACAGCATTAGATAATGCTTCATTATGAAGTCTTGATGTTCTTTGTATATTTGCTGCCATATCATTCACCTGACCAATATGTTTTTCCTTCATAGAATTATATATATCTCTCGTGGATGACCCTTTCCCTGCATAACCATGTTTATCTGCCCAATCTATTAATCTATCACTTTTTGATAGTGCTTGTTTTGGTTTTTCTTCAGGTTGAGGGGCTACATCTTCTGGGATCATTGCTGGACCCACTTCTCCTATTAAGAGTGCTTCAATAAATGAATCTGTTGGAGCTTCTGGAATCAGAATACACTTCCTATCTTCACAAAGGTCTAATGCTTTTTCTATATATGGTTTTGCGAACTTCCAAAAATCTTCTCCATGCAATCCTGGATCATATATACGTGCCAACTTATTAAGTACTCTGTAGCCAGCTGTAGAATAATCCTTATAACTCATACTAGATGATTCTTTTATATCGCCAGCTAGCTTATTTGAACGTGGAATAAATCTACTAATTATACTTCCTTGAATATCTTTTATGCTTGTACTCCTACCAGTATGTTTATTCTGTACAGCCCACAATAGCAATCTATCATCTCTAGCCTCCTTTGGATTCTGTCTTTCTGTAACTCTACCTTGTGCAGAAGTATCAACTGCTTTTGAAACCCTGCTTGAACCTAACTCTAGTGTGGTTAAATCAACCCTTTCCTTATAAATTGCTAACTCATCCAAAGTCATTTTATTATTTACTACACATCTGCCATCTTTTATACAACTAAAAACAACTCCATCAATATATGGGAGAACAAATCTATTAAAATCATTTCCATGAATCATGGGATCATATGATCTAGCAAGTACGTTACATAAAAAGAAGGCTGTATCTTGAAATATTTTATATTCAATCCTAAAACCTGGTGTCCATTTTTTTTCAAGTCCAGTCATTAGATTCTCTACCCAACGCTTAGTTCTTTTAATCATTATGCCTTGCACTAGGAATACATTAGATTCTTCAAATTCTGTTCCTGCTGCCCATGTAACTACTCTCTCATCTCGTTCATTTTTATTCAAAAGACTCTTATCTATAGAATCAACATCTACACCTGCAGCAATTAATTCCTTCCTTGTTTCTGCAATAGCATCATTAATCTTTTGTAATACAGATTTACTTTCTACTTCTTGAACTGAAATTTTGCCTGCTAGCTTTAGCATTTTATAAAGCCTGGTTAACGAAGATGCAGAAGCATTATTTATAGGTTTTTGTACTTTTGCCTCAAATCCTTCATCAGAACCTAATTCTACTTGTACAGCCTGTGGCATAACCACAGCATCTTGTGTTGTTTCAAACGGATTGCCGATATCATCTGGTCTTGTTTCTGGCATATAGGAGATGAATACTAGTACTAAGCTAAAACAATTAAAAATGTTTTGTTAGTGAATTTTTATATACATAGAATTAAATGAATGTGATACTTAGTACGTGAATGAGGTATTAATCAGCAAGATGCAGTTCTACATAGAACCAGAGGTCTCTTGGACCTCTTGGTTAAATAAGGCATGCCTTAGCGGTAATGATCTAACTGAACTTGGTTCATTCTTAAAATCAAAGCTAAAAGGCGGAACATTTATAGATGTTCCCTGTGGATATGAATACAAGGCAGAGAATGAATTAAGTGTATTTGAAATTGCAAAAGAGCTTGGTGTTTATGGTTTTATAGAAGTTGATAAATATGAAGAAGCTCTTGGTGAAAGACTTAACAACTCAAACCGAGTTGTAGATGAAGTGAGAGTATCTACACATCAGGCAGATATTTTAGAGTTCTTATTTAAGAAGGAGCTTAATCAAGATTCAACAAATAGAGCATTTTATATATCTGGGCTCCAACCAGATGAAGAATTTTGCAAAGAACCATCCAATCAATCAGATGTAGCAGTCCCCTATCTGCATGCATTGTACGAGGAACTAGCTCGAGTAAGTAAAGTTGGAGACCTAGTAATTTTGAATGAGGCAAATGCATTGGTTCTAGGTATAGATGAAAATATCTATCCAGATATTCATCCATCTGTTGCTCTACCTACCCTTGGGTTTAAATGCCAAAGAACCTGCCAATATAATAAGGTTCAGGTTTTTGAGAAGGTTTAAATCATCCCACCACCTCTCCATCCTTTTTAATCTTTAAAGCCAGTTGTCCACAAGCTGCAGCTATATCTTGCCCCATTGTCTTACGTTCTGTTACATCTATATTGGAGTCCAATAATACTTTTTTGAACTCTTCTATTCCCTGTCTAGAACTAGCAGAAAACTCTTTACCCATAACTGGGTTAAGTGGAATTACATTCACCTTTGCTTCGCCACACCTCTTCACAAATTTTACTAGCTCCTTTGCTTCCTGTGCATTGTCATTTACCCCAGCAATAAGTGTGTATTCAAAAGTTATGTGATGCCTACGGTTGCCCAGGACCCCTTGGTAATCCCGTGTCCATCTAGCAAGTTTCTCATGAAATTTTGGCGCCGTTGTTGGAACAATCTTTCTTCTGCTTTCTTCCTCTGGGCTATGCAAAGATATTGCGATACGAACAGCAGGCCAATCTGGATCTGTAAGTATTTCTTGTAATACAGGCAGTACTCCAACTGTAGAAACTGTAATACGAGTTGGACCGATATCTGTGTAATCAAGCCAAGTCTTAATTGCTGCTTTTACATTTTCTATATTTACAAGTGGTTCACCCATTCCCATAAATACAACATTACTAATTCTTTGGTTAAGTTCTGGTCGATCTAGTAAAAACTGCCTCCAAAACCTAAACTGATCTGCAATTTCATCAGACGATAAGTCTCTTTTTAAACCCATTGCACCAGTTGCACAAAATACACACCCCATTGCACAACCAATTTGAGAAGACACGCATATTGTCCACTGATCACGATTGTTTGCCATTAATACAGTTTCAAAGAGTTCACCATCTAACCCTTCTAAAACTGCCTTGTGCGTATCCCCTGTTTTGCTAGAGAGTACAGAGACAGACTTACAGCTGATCCAAGGTATTTCTTTTGTTAATACTGAGCGCATTTCTTTCCCTAGTGTTGTTACGTCGTCCCATCCTTTCATGCTTTGCGTAAAATAAGCCTTCTCTATTTGTTTTATTCTAAACTTTGGCTCTTTTGGGAAAAGCTTTTTAAAATGGTCATGCCGATTAAGTGGGGCAGCGGTCATATATAAATACTATATAAGTCTTTCTGTATTTGAGTAACAGATATCTTTGTATGTATAATATTAATTAATAATATTTTCCAACCAAACCAAATGAATAAAACTGTAATAGCAGCAATTGGAGGAACCGTTGTAGTAGCTGCAATCGGTATCACTGTAATGCGAGGAGGAGGGAATCCTATTGAATCACCATCTAGTATTTCTATGGAAGATTACGTGAACGGCAAAATAGGTAATGCCCATTGTACCCTTTCTATGAATGAAGCAGGAGGAGATATGGAGATAGATCTTTTTATATCAGGGTTACGTATGTATATGGAGAACACTGTTAAACATGCAGGAGGAACAATGAAAAGCTACATGTTAAATGATGGTGAATATGTTCATATGTGGGGGAATGGACAGGCCTTTTCTATGAAATATGATGCTGAAGAAGCAATAAATAGCGGCGCAACAGGGGAAACAACCGATCAAAACCTTGCAGATATCCTTTCTAACCAATCTATGGATTGTGAAAAATGGAAAGTAGATGAATCATTGTTTGAAAAGCCATCTGATATCACGTTCTCTGATCTATCTGGGGGGCTTGAAATAGATAATATGTACGAAACTGTAGAAGGAGGAGACGCTCCAACTGATCCAGAACCACTAGACCTAACTCCAGGAGAAGCCCAAAAGTTACTTGAGCAATTACAAGGTGGAGAAAACAGCAACTTTGGAGATCACTATCAAGACTTAATGGAATAATCTCCAAGTTTTTTGAGTACATCATAAATAGCATGGGATACATACGTACCTCATGCTATTTAACTAAATTAGATATTATTCATGTTCTTCCTCTGTCGTGCTATCTACATCTGTATCTATATTTTTCATACATTCCATATATTTATGACCATTTTTTAGACCCATCATTTTTTTACCATGACCATAACCCATTCCCATTTTACCAAAACCAATAGAAACAAGTGTTCCTACTATTCCAATTACAATTAAAATAACTGCTAACTTTTTTAAATCCTTCTTTTTTAGATTCTTAGCTGCCCAAATAATTAGCAATATTATGCCAACAGCTAGAGCTAAACAGGATAATTTGTGCAAAACCATTATTAATATGAAAGGATACATATGCAAAGAGGGAAGAAGTTTAAATCGGCATGTATGGTACATATCTTGTATTAAAAATACAATTCAGTAATCCCTATCAATTATATATTTTATTAATCCTAACTTTCTTTGACTTCTTCTGGCTAAATATGGTCTAAATCCGTATCCTTTGTCGGATTTTTATGAAGATACGAAATATTGCCATTATCGCTCACTCGTCTTCGTCCCGCACGCGTGACTTCGACGCAGTAAGCATACGACAAAACTAAACTAAACTATGAAAATTCGAAATATTGCCATTATCGCTCACGTTGACCACGGAAAAACAACTTTGGTTGATGCACTCCTACAACAAGGCGGGGCTTTCTCTGATCATGAAGCAGTAGAAGAGCTAGTTATGGATAGCAATGAGCAAGAAAAAGAGCGAGGTATTACTATTTATGCAAAGAATGCATCAATTATGTATAAAGGATGCAAGATTAATATTGTAGATACTCCTGGGCATGCAGATTTTGGATCAGAGGTAGAGCGAATACTTAGAACTGTAGATTGTGTATTGCTAGTTGTAGATGCTCAAGAAGGACCAATGCCACAGACTAAGTTTGTACTTAAAAAATCACTAGAGCTGGGGCTTAAGCCTATTGTGATAATTAATAAAATAGATAAACCAGCAGCCAGATCTGATGAAGTTGTAGATATGGTCTTTGATCTATTCTCTGCTCTTGGAGCAACTAATGAGCAATTGGATTTCCCTCATTTATACGCAATTGCTAGGGAGGGAATAGCGAAGAAGGAATTAGAAGATGAATCAAAAGATTTAGAGCCTCTATTTGATATGATTATGGATAGAGTCCCAGAGGCAGAACAAAATCTAGATGTTCCATTCCGTATGCAACCAAGTTCACTTGGGTATGATAAATATGTAGGAAGGATGGCAACCGGCAGAGTATATGAAGGAACTGTAAAGACTGGACAATCTGTAATAATCAAAAGTGCAGATGGAGTTTCTAGAAACGGTAAAATAAGTAAGATTATTGAACACAATGGTTTAAAGAAGATAGAGGCAAAAGAAGCAATCGCAGGAGACATAGTAACGATCGCTGGTATCCCAGATATTTATGTAGGCGAGACAATCACAACAGATGAATCAGCTGATCCCCTACCAGCAATAAACATTGATCCACCTACGATCTCTATGGTTTTCATGGTGAACAATTCTCCATTTACTGGGAAAGAAGGAACTCTAGTTACAACTCGCCATATAAAAGAAAGACTAGATAAAGAAAAAGAGACTAACGTCGGATTACATGTAGAAGGAGTACCAGACACAGATTCATACAAAGTATCTGGACGCGGCGAGCTTCATCTCTCTGTTTTGATAGAAACTATGAGGAGAGAGGGGTTTGAACTACAGGTATCTAGGCCTCAAGTAATAATGCAAGAAGAGAACGGTAAAACACTAGAACCAATGGAACAGGCAATAATTGATGTCCCAGAGGAATTTAATGGAGCCGTAATAGATATGATGTCTCGCAGAAAAGGAGAAATGGTAGATATGAAAACAGAAGAAGGACACACACGAATTGAATTTAAGATCCCAACTCGCGGATTACTTGGTATGCGTGGTGACTTTATTATAGAAACAAGAGGAGAAGGAATCTTGTCTCATTCATTCATATCTTACGAAGATCACAAAGGAGATATGTCTGGTAGAACACATGGTTCTATGATCTCTATGGCAAATGGTACAGCAATTGCATTCGCACTTTGGAACCTGCAAGAGAGAGGCCAAATGTTTATTGTCCCTCAAACAAAAGTGTATGAAGGAATGATTGTAGGGGAAAGAGCCAAAAGTGAAGACATGGTTGTTAACCCTACAAAAGAAAAGAAACTAAGTAACGTTCGTGCATCTGGTAATGACGAAGCCATTACTCTAACTCCAGTCCAACAAATGAGTTTAGAACAAGCACTGGAATATATAGATGATGATGAGTTAGTAGAAGTTACACCAGAATCTATCCGCCTTCGTAAAAAAGTTTTAGGAGAATTAGAGAGGAAGAGGTCAGAAAAGAAATAGAGCTTGGATAAATATTTTTGCTATACTTGTTTTCATGAAATACCTATCCCCTCTTTTTGTTTTAACAATAATACTTTTATCTAGCTGTGCTCCTGTTCAAAATACAGAGGAAGAGTTTAATCAAAGTGGACAGGCGAAAGCTGTATTAGAGGAAACATATTTACTAGAAGGAACATGGGTTTCAGTAGATGATCCTTTGTCTGTTATAGAATTTTCTACAATAGAGAAAAGTGATTACTACGATGGAAAATTTGTTAATAGTGGACCATTTACACTCTCATTCTCTAATGATGAACCAAAGGATGATCAAATTACTCTAAGTGTGTATTCAGATGACGACACATTTAATTACTCTGTTGTTTCCTTAACAGAACTAGAACTAGAACTTATTTATTTACCTAGAGGTAATACACTTAAGTATGTCAGGAAGGATGAAGCAAACGAGTAATACTATCTAATGCTACATGCACCACCCGGACAAACAGGTCTGTACTTTGGTGCTGGAATGATTTTTTTGCTAATCATCCATCCATACATTTTACATCCAACACAAATTCCTGCAGCAGATTCTAACCACATAAAGGAAAGACACGTTGCACATATAGATAGAGGTATCCATCCTTTAACACCCATTATTAATGCAAGCAAAATCATTGTAGAAGAGAATAAGAGTCCAACACCCCAAGCAAAACGCTTTTGGATAGCACCAACCCATTCTGGTTCCTGTTTCCTAACTAACCAGTCACCAAGTATTCCAAATAAACTCCACTGCGGTCCCATTACTGTCTTTAGTAGAAACTCTAACCAGAAAATTGGAACAACGATATACAAAGGAGTCCTGCTATTTAATAACTGAGTTAGAAAGAATGCCGTAATGCCTACAACAAACATGATTCCAGCGGTTGCTCTGATCGATCTGTCATTAACTACGCCGTAAGGTGCGGGCTTTCCATTGATTTTTAAATCTGGAATTATTTTTCCGTAAGACATTTTGTAAGTGGGTAGATGAGAGAAAAAAGCATATACCCCCCACCCTATATTGTCAACGCTTCATTAAGGATACTATTGCCTTCCATTCTTCGTTTTCCATGGCAGAGTCCCCTTTTTGAACCATTTCCTTAACATAGTGATGCATCATTCTAATACGAACACTTTCAAAGGAAGCACTTATCGA
Source organism: Candidatus Peregrinibacteria bacterium (assembly GCA_018648865.1). Lineage (GTDB taxonomy): Bacteria > Patescibacteriota > Gracilibacteria > Peribacterales > Peribacteraceae > JABGQH01. Next base: position 19,990 of record JABGQH010000006.1, on the reverse strand, counting down.
ACTAATCAAATGAGTTACTTCTTCACAGGAATCATCTTCTGTAATTGATCGTTTTAGGGCTTCCATCTGCCCTTTTATCCTATTTATATGTGAAACAAGAGATTTGCAATCAGTAGTCATGTAAATAGCATATACCCCTAGGGGGTATATGACAATTTATTATTTAATATGGGATTATCTATATTAAATCATGTGATTTGTAGTAATGAATACTTTTGTAAATAAAGTATTAAAATACACTGAATCCCATGAAACAATAGCTAATAGAGTTTTATATGATTATTTTCACATGTAAAATTTATTTAATGAATTTCTGCCCAAAAAAACTTGAGCTATATATATTTACCATGCTCTTAGCATGTGTGTTTTTTGTTCCAAGCTCAGTTAAAGCAGCAACGTATTATTGGGTTGGCTCTGCTGGAGGTAGTACCAATAGTGCTAGCAACTGGGCAACATCTGATCCTTCTTCTTGTACAGGTGGTGGAGCTGGTGTTCCAGGATCTTCTGATACAGCAATTTTTGATGCAGATTGTGATAATTCTGCATCCATAGACTCAGCTCTCTCCGTTCAAAGCCTAACTATTAACACTGGATACAGTGGAACTATTACGCAAGAGACAGGTATCACTATTGCTGTGGCACGAGACTTCACACAAAATGATGGAACATTCGTTGGTGGAGACTCAACAATAGATATCAACTACGATCTACGTATTAATGGCGGATCTTTTACTGCTACAAGCGGCACAATAACTATTGCATTGGATTTAGATATAGATGCGAGTGCTACATTCGTACACGGCTCTGGCACTATTCATATCGATGGAGTTAGCGCTAGCACTCTTTCCTTGTGGAAGTAAGACTTTCAATACAATTATCTTACAAAAGAACTTGTATTCTATTACTGCAATTATTGTTGTCTCAGCAGATTGTACAATTCCATCTTTGGGGAACGACCCATCAAATACAAGGGGTGAGATAAGAAACTACGGAATAATGACTGCTGGAACAGGCGAATGGACTCATGATGGCTATTTACGTAATTACGGAACAATAAATACTAGTTTAACTACACTAGATTTTAGTGGGAGTATTACATCATACACAGGAGCAACATTGACTATGAGTGGTACCGATATTCAAGTTGATGATGACTTTGTGTATTTAGGTGGAACAATTCCTGCAAATATTGACCTATCTATTAATGGTGTACAAAACACGACTATTACATGTAGCGGATATTCCTTTAATTCTGTAACACTACTAAAAAAACTGTACTCGTCAGCAGCAGATATTGTTATCTCAGCGGATTGTACAATTCCATCCTTGGGTAACGATCCATCAACCAGAGGTGATATACGAAACTACGGAACAATAACTATCGGAACAGGCGAATGGACTCATGATGGATATATTAATAACTACGGAACAATAAATACTAGTTTAACAACAATAGATTTAAGCTGGAGCTTTGTATCGCATACAGGAGGAACATTGACTATGAGTAGTACCGATATTCAAGTTGATGATGACTTTAAATATTTAGGTGGAACAATTCCTGCAAATATTGATCTATCTATTAATGGTGTACAAGACACCTCTTTAATATGTAGCAAATATTCATTTAATTCTGTAACACTTCTAAAAAATCTAAGCTCACAATTTGCGAATATCGTTATCGGAGGAGATTGTACACTTCCATCAATAGGGAATGACCCGTCTACAAGGGGAGATATTTATAATTATGGAATAATTAATATTGGAACTGGTGAATGGACTCATGATGGGTATTTGCGTAATTACGCGACTGTAAACACCAGCTTAACTACAATAGATCTTTCTTACGCGCTTAGCTCATACACTGGTGGTGTGCTTACTATGAATGGAACAGATATTCAGGTAGGTACTGATTTTTTGATTTATGGTGGTTCTATACCTGCAGATATAGACGTCACATTTGATTCATCAAGTGCTTCCAACCTGCGATGTGCTAATTATTCATTCGACTCAATTACTATTAATAAGGGGACTTCAACAGTAGACTTTAATCTTCTTGATGGTTGCGCGACTGGTGATTTTAGCTACACAACTGGTGATTGGATTATCCAAGCAGCTGTCAGTGAGCTCTCTGTGAGTGGAGACTTTTCCATGGATGCGAATGATACATTTGGCGATAGTAATATGACTGTGCTCTTTAGTGGTGGAAACGCGCAATCATTCAGCAAAACCACAGGGACTTTCGGCGCAGTACTAAACATAAATAAATCTGCGAATGCCCTAACACTCGCAACTGGACTTACTACATCTGGACAAGTATGTACGGTAGAAGAGGGTGTCTTTGACCTAAGTGGTAACGCATTTTCATGCGGCTCCACATTTACTGTAGAAAATGGAGGAGAGCTTCATCTAGAAGGTGGAGAGAGTGTTACAACACCAGTATTGGATACTGGGTCATCTGTAACTTACAACGCAACTAGTGGTACTGAAACCATTAATGATTGGGGCTATAAGGATCTTGTAATTGATGGATCAGGAGGGACTTTCCAATTTGGAGCCACTGAATCTATTGCCAATAATATGACAGTTACAAATGGAACTATTGATTTTAATGGTCAGACTGTTGGTGTTTCTGGAGACCTTACAATGGGAACTGGTTCCCAAATTATTTCAGATGCAGATGCTATGAATGGAGCTGCAATAACTGTTGGAGGTGATTTAGATCTGGATGGTGAATCTGGTGATTTAATTGCCTTTAAGTGGACTGGTGCTTGGTCTATGGATGTTACAGGAAATTCAGATATAGACTATGCCAGCTTTGAAACTAGTGGAACTACAGCAATGACTCTAAGTGTTGGTGGGGCCACTGCAACAGCAAGCTACACAGATGTAGAATATTCAGATGCTTCTGGTGGTACAGCAATAGATACATCAGATGGAACAAACACTGATTCTGGTAATACTACTAATTGGGGATTCGATAACACTGACCCCTTAACATCTTCTCTTTCTCCGCTGGATGAATCTACAGAAATTTCTGTTACAGCAAATCTTGTGATTACATTTGATGAAGCAGTAGATCCAGAATCTGGAGCTAGCAATGACATTGTAATAAAGAAAGTATCAAATGATTCTATTGTTGAGACAATAGATGCAGAAGATGCAAAGGTTACAGGAGGCGGAACGACTACAATTACAATAAACCCTGATGCAACATTAGATTCCGAGACTTCATATTATGTATTAGTAGGATCAGATGCCTTTGATGACAGCTCAGGAAATTCTTTTGCAGGAATAAGTGTTTCTACTACTTGGAACTTTACTACTACAGATACTGTATCCCCTACTGCTTCTCTTCTTTCTCCTCTGGATGAAGCTACAGGTGTATCTATAACAGACAATCTTGTTATAACATTCGATGAAGTTACAGGATCAACAGGTACAGGTTACATAACTATATATGATGCAAGCGATGATTCGATTGTAGAGCAAGTAAATACAGGCACTGGTACTGTAACTGGATCAGGCACAACAATTATTACAATTAACCCTGTAAATGATTTTAGCTACTCAACAGAATATTATGTTCAAATAGATGCTAATTCTATTCCAGACGATTATGGTAATTTCTTTGCAGGAATTTTAGATTCAACGACTTGGAACTTTACTACTGTTTCTGCCCCAGTTGCACCAGCTACTACAGCTGATACACCTGCTAGTGGTGGAGGAGGAGGAGGAGGGCGTCGTCATAGCGCTAGTGCTATGGCAGATACTATTGCAGCAGCTCATGCTGCGATTATTGCTAGATATTATCAGCCAGATGCACAAAATGAACCAATTGTAGTGACTCAGGATATAGATCAGCCAGATAAAGATTCTTCTGATGAAGAAAGACATATTTATAGGGCTGCTCAAAAGACAATTCTTCATGCTGCTGCAACAAAAACTGATTCTAAGATCACAGAATACAGAGGCTATTTAATTTCTATGATTGATGACTCACCTATTATTTTCAAAGACGTTCCTTCTGATTCTTGGTTTGCACCTTTCGTTTCAGAATTAATAGAAAACAAGATCGCACAAGGATACAAAGATGAAGATGGAAAACCAAAAGGAGAGTTTGGCGTAGCAAATCCTGTTACATTCGCAGAGGCCCTAAAAATGACTCTAGAAGCAGTTGATTCAGATTTATCTAGTCTTCCTCCTCCTAGAAACAAATCTGCAATCGGAACATGGGCAACTGCATACATTGCAAAAGCAGAAAGCCTAAATCTATCTTTGTTCTCGCCAGAAAGAGATGTTCATTCCCCTGCAACTAGAGGACAAATAATGCAAATATTATTAGAGGTTCTAAAAATACCTACAGGAATAAAAATAGCTTCGCAGTACACAGATGTACGGGACAATCATCCTCACAGAGATGCGATAGTTACTGCAACTGCATATGGCTTAGTATCTGGCGATTCAGATCTAGATGGTAATCCATTAAACAAATTTAGACCAAATGATCAAATAAACCGTGCAGAGGTAGCAAAGATTATTGCTATCGCAAAAGAGGTAATAAAATAGATTCAGTGATCATGATGATCATGACCATGCTCTATGTGTGTGCCTTCTTCGTATGAATGGTTATGGCTATGCCCACCAAGTGTTAATGTATATAAAAGTACTATTCCAGCGAACATTGCAACAATTTGTAAAATAGCATTTTTAAAATGTGATTCTTTATGTAATTCTGGAACTAAGTCAGACGCAGCTATATATAAAAAGTTACCAGCAGCAATTGGCAATAAAATATACTCTATTCCATTCATGTGCTCTGATATTAGAAGTACAAGAGCTGCACCAATGAATGCTGTTAATGCAGATATAAAATTAAATATAAGTGCATTTTTTTTGCTAAAACCACTATAAATTAATACGGCAAAATCACTAATCTCTTGTGGAATCTCATGCAAAAGCACAGCAACTGTTGTAGCTATACCAACAGACGGACTAACTAAAAAAGATGCTGCAATTAAGATTCCATCTATAAAATTATGTAATCCATCTCCTATTAACATCATAATCCCAACTGGTTTTACATGGGAACAATTTAAATTGTGGCAATGGTGCCAATGAACAAATTTTTCTAAAATAAAGGAAAATAGAAATCCTCCAATAACTAATGCAAAAAGAATAGTCAGATTATCAGATTGTTCAACAGCCTCTGGCAATATATGCAAAAATATATTTGCCAAAAATGCTCCAACGGCGAAGCTAACAAGAAGTGGTATTGCCTTGTTTAAAACATTTTGCTTTATTAAGAGAAGAAATATTCCAATAACCGAGGCGCTACTTACAATTAAAACACTGATGAAGACCTGATGGATTATAGACATGATTATTTATAGGATAATAATTGATAGAAATATAATGAAGATTACGTATTACAAAGTTGGCAAGATTCACAAACTCCAATTATTTCATTTAAATGGGAGGTTGGTGAAAATCCATTTTCTTTTGCTATTTCATTTTCTTTTTTGCATAGCTCTTTGTCCATGCACTCTTCCACCTTCCCGCATTGTTCACAACTAAGTAAAACATGATGCCCACTGTCCCCTATTAAGCTGCATAAAGTAAATCCCCCAGATCGTGAATGGCTATGCACTATTCCAAGCTCTTCAAATTTCTGGATTATTCTATATATAGAAACTAAATTAATTGAATCATATTCCTCTTTAATTCTCTGCAGAATTTGCTTATGTGTTAATGGCTTCTTTCCATCTACTAGAACTTTTAGTACTAGCCTACGTGCAGTTGTACTGCGAAGATCGTGCCTATGGAGTATTTTCACTATGTCTATTGCCATATTTAATAAAAATATACTTTGCATAAAAGCTACATGCAAACTTTTTGCATTTAATATTTATGACTAAGAACTAATCATAAATCTTGCTTTAGCATATCCACCGTCTGTATCGTCCACACATGAATACTAAACACCTACTTTTACTATCAATATCTATAATTATTTGTGGATGCAGCTCTGCAAGAAAGGATGAACCTGTACGTATTGGATACATAGGGCCGCTTACTGGAGATGCTGTGTCATATGGAACAGATACACTGCATGCAGTTGAACTTGCAATTGCTGAAGCGAATGAAAATGGCGGAATAAATGGAACAAATATTGAATTAATCGCTCAAGATGGAAGATGTAACTCTGCAGAGGCACTAAGCGCTGCAACTGCTTTATTAGATGTATATAACGTAGACACTATTATTGGAGGTAACTGTAGTACAGAAACTCTAGCTGCTGCTGTTAAAGCAGAAAGTTCTGAAACAGTATTACTAGCTCCACTTTCTAGCAGCCCCGCAGTTACCGATGCTGGTGACTTTGTGTTCCGCATGTATCCAAGTGGAAAATTGATTGGGAAGATATATGCAAAATACTTTGAAGATAACGGATATAAGAACATCGCAATACTTTCTGAGGACACGGACTTCTGTAGAGGGTTAACTAACGCCGTAAAAGCTGATCTACCAGAAGGGGCAAATGCTGTATTTTTTGAAGCTGTTAAGCCTGGCACAAAAGACTTTAGGTCATTAATAAGCAGAATGCAGTCTATTGAAGACGTAGACGTAGTAATGATTGCTATGCAATCTGATTCTGCAATCGCAGAGAGCTATATGCAGCTAAGGGAAATTAATGAAGATGTCCCAGTAATTGCTAATGATCTTGCTGAATCATTTTCTATGGCAGAAATAGCAGGAGAGTCATTAGATGGAATGGACATTATTGCTGTTGCTTCACCTATTCCTGATCACGCTAGAACAGAACACTTTATGCAGTCATTTGTAAATAAATATGGCCTACCAATGCAGAATTACTCAAACCCTGCATTAGCCTATGATGCGACATCACTAATAATCTCTATTATGACAGAGGTAGGAACAGATGGAGAAGCAATGAGAGATGCTCTATATAATCTAGAAGGATTTGATGGAATTATGGGTAATATTTCCTTTGATGATAATGGAGATGTAATAGGTGTAGACTATGGACTTAAGCAATGGAAAGGTGCTGTTGTTGAAGATGTCAGCAGAATACCTATAAACTAAACTACATGGACCATTCACATCACGAACAAGAAGCTACATCTAAGACAGAGGAGAAATGTGCTAGCTGCGCCCCTAAAAGAAGCGTGGACTGGCTACTTTGGATCTCTATATCTATTGTCTTGGCAGCTTTTGGTATTCATATATTACTAAAAGACGTACTTGTAGAAATACCTTCTTTGCTTAAGTTTACAGAGAGTATCTATATATTTATGAACAAGATGTGGTGGGGACTTGGTTTAGGAGTGCTGTTTGTTGGGATGTTAGCAGGTGTGCCAAGAAGCCTAGTTCAATCAATTATTGGTAAAGGTGGAACATTTAATGGAATATTGCGCGCAGCTGCAGGCGGAGTACTGCTTGATTTATGCTCACATGGGATCTTGCTTGTTGGGATGCAACTGTACAAAAGAGGTGCAAGTACAGGGCAAATGGCTGCCTTTCTAATTGCTAGCCCTTGGAATTCAATTTCATTAACTGTAATTCTTTGGTCTCTTGTTGGTATTAAATGGACTCTCTCGTTACTTATATTCTCACTTCTTATTGCACTGGTATCTGGAATTATTTTTGACAAACTATCTGCTGCAGGTGTTCTACCAAAGAACCCAAATACTTTTGATGATGTTGATCTAAAGCCTTTTAAGAGTGAGCTAAGAAGTTACATATCTAAAATTAAATGGAGTCCTATTACTCTGTTTAGAATTATTAAGACTGGATTATTGGAATCTAAAATGATCTTTAGGTGGATTTTCTTTGGAGTTGTTTTGGCCGCCGCCATACAAACCTTTGTATCTACAGCAGTCTTCGCTTCTGTATTTGGTCCAACACTACTCGGGCTTGGTGCAACCCTGGTATTCGCAACTATCCTAGAAGTTTGTAGTGAAGGCTCAGTACCACTTGCAACGGACTTCTTATTACGTGCAGGCGCACCAGGAAACATGTTTGCGTTCTTAATGACTGGAGTCTCTACAGACTACACAGAGGTAATGTCTATAAAAGAAACAACTCTATCGTGGAAGATCGCACTCTTTCTACCTCTAATCACTTTGCCGCAGGTTATTGTAATAGCTGTTGTCTTAAATGCTATTGGTTAAAATTAAAGCTTTGATGAATAGCTTTAAGACTTAAGCTTTGAGCTTTAAGTTACCTATCTAACACAATGATTACTTTTTGAAATATTTTGAATTTTGTGCTTAGTCTTAAAATAGCTCATAGCTCATAGCTCATAGCTCATAGCTTTTTTTAATATTTAATACCTTTTATATTTTAGCCCTAGTCTAAGCCAATAGCTCTGTATAAATATTGTAGACATAATATATTCACAACATATTACCACTCTACAGGTAGGGCTAAACCTTGCGTTGATAATAAGCACTGAGTACTATTACATGATTTGCAAAGCGCAAGTCCAAGGCCATCAGCCTAAAGCCTTCTATAAATAAATACACATACATACAAATACAAAAGAGGACACAAATAAATACATATACATACAAATACATACACAAAGGTTAGCCACGTCGATCGCGACGACGTGGCCCACCAAAATCCGATCATTAACACCACCGATCAATAAGCAAGGAGAATGGTAGTCACTATAACGACAGCGCACCGCGCACGTTCCTCCCAGTCACCATTTAAATACTTGGGCACAGGCAACGTGATCACGAATTGTGCTAATCCTCTTCTCTTCCATATGGTTAAGGGTCGTATGAAAAAGAAAGAGGCCACGTGCCTACCATCCTCCTTGCTCCGCAACGTCGTACAACTAAAACGTGAGGTCACCTAGTTGTATGCACTACCTACTCACTTTCTTTATCTCTGCGCTTGCAGTGTCATAGAGTCTTACAAGTGACTTCGTCCGGTCGCGAGGAGAAACAAGAGACCGAAGCGGGGCAACAGAGCGAGGGTACCTCCCCTCAATTGATCAATATTACGGCTCAGCGGTATAATTATCGTCGATAGTCCGCAAGATCAAAAAACAAAAACAAAACAGACCAGCTTGCTGGTCTTTTTTGTAATAAAGAATAAAAAGTAGTATTGGAGGGGCATGCGCACCACTGGGGGTGAAGGGGCAAGCGGGAGGGTTTGGTGCGCAGGCGTTTTGGCTCCACCTTTTTCGCCGGAAAAAGGTGGTAAATAAAGGAGGAACCAATAATGGTTATAGATATTTATTATCATAAACCCCCTCTCCCTGCCCTCTCCCTATGGGAGAGGGTGTGTAAATATAAAATTTCATACTCAAAATTTGTTTTACTCTGCTATTATTCTCGTATGTTCCAATTCTTCTCTAAAAACGCGCATTACATAACAAGCAATCAGGCAAGAAGTGCAGGTACAGGATTGTTATTCAATTCTCTTATTTGCATACTATTCAGCTTGGCTATTTTCTCTAGACCAGAGCTGCTTGCTTTCTTTGTTGCAACTCTACTAATGATTATTGGGGTATCTATGCTAACAACATGGTGGAAGATGCAAAGATGGAAATAGAATGATTACCTCCTAAGTGGTCCAATCGTCATAAGTCTCCATGGCATAATTCGCCTCTTTGTAAGAGGTACGTTGATTAGTGTTATACCTATGCCTACTAACAATACACTTACTAATTGATCTGGCTGAATCTGCTCTTTTAGGAACGCATTTGCCATTAGCAGTCCAATCACAGGGCCAGCTGTTAACACAATACCTGCGTCTAATGACTGTACATTCCTAATGGCTCTGTAATACAAAATATAAGGTACGATGAATGATATAACGCTTAATCCAAGTATCATCCATATACTTGGAGGCTCTTTTATCATTGCAAAAGCTTCTGGCTCTACAAACCATAAAATTGCAGAAACTATGACTAGGCTAGTTAAAGACCTAATGAATACCAAGAAATCCAAATGATTTCCACTTACAAATTTTTTGTGGAAGATCGTAGTTAAAGAACCAGCTATCGCCCCAACCAAAATGATTGGGACACCTACACTCATACTTGCATTAAAAATATCATTCCAAATAAGTACTACAGTACTAGAAAGCAGAAAAGCTCCTCCAAAGATCATTCGTTTTGTGAAATGTTCTTTTAAAAGGAGAACTGAGAATATGACTATAAATAGAGGAGAAATACTTGTAAGAAGAATAGCCTCTGATGCTAGTACCATCTGTAGGCCAAACAGAAAACAAAGAGGAGAAATAATCCCTCCAGTAAGAGTCGTTAAAAAAATACCAAGAACATCCCCTCTTTTTATTGAATACCTCTTGTGAAAATCACCTCTAATAAATTCGTATATGCTCAAGAAGATAACAATGAAAAGAAGATTAATAAAATACAGACTTAATGGAGTCCAATTATCTAAATATAATATTTTTACAAACATTGGATGTGTTTTTGAGCATGCAGATGACAAAAGAATTGTGGCAAGTGCTACTCTGCTCGTTCTTGGTTTAATAAATGGCATATTGGCTAATACTTAAGTATTACGCACTCACCTTATCACTATTAACCATTCCCCCCGAATATTTTTACTTTCTACTATCCCTGCAGGTAGCTCTAGCGCATAAGTAGCAGGAAGCTCTGAACTATATTTCTTGCATGGGTCTTTTGTACATGGCTCCATAGTTTTAGAAGATACTAATTTACCATCCTTATTAAAGAACAAAATATCTAATGGAATAAGAGTGTTCTTCATCCAAAATGTTCTTGGTCTTTCTTCTTTAAATATAAAAAGCATTCCACCGTCTTCATTTAGCTCACCTTGAAACATAAGTCCCCTCTCCCATTCTTTTTGTTCGTCTGCAATTAAAACAGAAAGAGCTATTTCTTCTCCTGTTTCTGGATACTGCAATAAAATTGACTGAAGATTTGCACCAGAAGTACTACACCCCGCACAAAGTAAAATCGTGGTTAACAATAATAATCTAATCCCCCTCATGATCTAAGTGCAGAAATAGCTTCTGCTCTATCCTCTGCAGAGAATACGGCACTACCTGCTACTAAATTATTTGCACCAGCTGAAATACATTCTTTTGCGTTACTTGCGTCTATACCTCCGTCCATCTGAATCATAAAATCAGGATAAAGCGATCTTGCTTCTTCTACCTTCTGTAATACATCACTTATAAACTTCTGACCCCCAAAACCAGGGTGAACAGACATAACCAGTAATAGATCTACCTCTGGTAGAACATCTAATACTTCACTAAGTGGAGTTTCTGGGTTAATTGCAATACCTGCTGTTACCCCAGCATTATGCAATACGGATATTAAAGCTAAGCGCTCTTTTATATCTGTAACCTCTGCGTGAAAAGTTATGTGTGAAACACCAATCTCTAAAAACTCAGAAATCCTATCTTCTGGATTACTTACCATTAGATGAATGTCCAAAGGAAGGCTGGTATCAATGCATTTAATTACAGGTGCTCCAAAACTTAAGTTAGGAACGAAATGACCATCCATTACATCAACTTGCAACCAATCTGCATGTGATTCAATTGAATCAACTTCACTTTGTAAACACTTAAAATCTGCAGATAGGATGGATGGAGTAATTAGGATAGGCATGGTGTCAGTATAACAGTGAAGCAGTGAAAATAGCTTTAAGCTATAAGCTTTAAGTCTTATAAGCTATTTTAAGTATAAGCTTAAAAACTAATACATTACAAAGAGTAATTAATAGAAAAATTAAGAAACTCAAAGCTTAAAGCTTAAGTCTTATAGCTATTTATTAAACTTAATACCTATTTATGTTCTAAATCATTCACCCTCCTCTCATGTCTGCCTCCTTCAAATTCTGTTTCTAAGAAAATATCTATCAGTTTTTCTGCTAGCTTTGGTTTTGTAAGCCTGCCACCCAAACTCATTACATTTGCATTGTTGTGTGAACGAGCAAGCTCTGCTGTTTCCTTTGAATAACAAAGTGCGCATCTAATTCCCTTTACCTTGTTTGCGGCCATTGCTTCTCCGTTTCCGCTACCACCTAACACTATTCCAAAACATTCTTGTTCTAAAACTGCTGAACATCCTTTTCTAATAATTGCTGGATAATCTATTGATTCTTCAGAAAACGTACCCACGTCTATAACGTCTACGCCTTTGCTTATAAGGTATTTTTTTAGGTGCTCTTTTAACTTATATCCTCCATGATCAGTTGCAAGCACTATTCTTTCTGGATAACTCATACAAAGGGTCGGTAAATAAATTATTAGCTGATCATATACTTCTGCATATTATTAGATATTCTATCCTCTACGTTTGCGCTTTCTGGGATTACAAATTCTTCCCCAGTTATTTTTTCGTACAAATCAATATATTTAGATGCAAGCATTATACGAACATCATCAGTAATTTCTGGATGTTTTCCTCCGTATTCAAATCCTTCACTTCTAAGCCATAACCTAAAGAACTCTTTATCTAAGCTATCTGGTTCATCAGCATTAGCGAACCTTTCTTTATATGTGCTTTCTAGCCAATATCTAGATGAATCTGGAGTATGAACCTCATCTGCGATACAAAGATTACCCTCTTTATCTATACCCATCTCATATTTTGTATCTACTAATATTAATCCTCTTTCTGCAGCAAGCTCCTGTCCTCTTTTGAAGATTTTCATTGCCTTGTCTTCTATTTCTTCCCATTGCTCTTTTGTTGCAAGGCCTTGTGAGATTATTCCATCAGGATCAATTAGCTCATCATCATCTGTTTTTGTAGTTGGCGTAATAATAGGAGCTTCGAATTTTTGGTTTTTTACCATTCCATCTGGCATTGTGATTCCACAATAATCTCTAACACCATTGTTATAGTTCATCCAAGATGAAGTTTTACTTGAACCTGTTAAGTAAGCACGAACAACTATTTCTATCTTTAATATATCTAAGTCTTTTGCAACCATTACATTTGGATCAGGCATTTCTACCACCTGTGTTGGCATAATGTCTGCGATTCTATCGAACCACCATGCACTTATCTGAGTAAGCACTTGGCCCTTTAAAGGAATGGTGCACCAATTAATATCAAATGCAGATTGCCTATCTGTAGCAATCAATATGCGATTCCCCTTTTCCTTTTGTACATATACGTCTCTTACTTTTCCTGCATATTTTTCACCAAGAGTCGGAAAATCTGTAGTTGTTAAAGTAGTGTCTAAAAATGGTCTTAGTTGGTCTGGAGTAATCATATGATTCGATCATATCACAAAATTCATTCTAAAAAAGATAACAAAACCACAATTAATTTGTAACAAGCTTTTAACAATTTCTGGTTGCTAGAAAAGCTAATTTTGCTACTTGGTCTTGCAACTTATCATATATTTTCGTAGGATTCCTCTGTAAAAGTATATTCACTATATTCCTAATCCCCCTCCCCAATGAAATACCTATCTAATACAAGGCCAGGAAGTTCATCTAGAAAACTTCTTTTTGTTGTTGTCGCCATTGCTCTACTAGCTCTAGTTTTTGTTATAGACGTAAGACGCAGAGAAGCAGAAGAGCAACTAAAGAACCTAACAGTTCGTTTAGAACAGCTACAAACAGGCAACTCTCAGCAAAACCAAGAAGCAGCACGTAGAGTTGTAGATCAAGTAAGAAAATTAATTTCTATTCCAGAAGATGTAGTCCCAACAGTAGCTACAATTATTGATGTTGAATCACTAAGAGAACAGAATCCTTTCTATAACAGTGCAGAAAATGGAGATCACCTAGTTGTTACTCCAGAAAGAGCAATCTTGTTCAGTACTGAAAAGAATATAATTCTAGATGTAGTACCAGTTCAAATTCAGCCAACTGAAGGAGGACTAGAAGGTGATGTTACTGGAACACCTCCAGCAGCAACTCCTCCACCACCACCAGCACCAGTAGAAACTGAACCAGCTGAACCAGTAGAGACAGAGCCAGCTGAATAAAGTAACCTTCTGAATGACTTTTTTATTAACGGGGGCTTAAAAGCCCCCGTTTTTTTGTGTACGCTGCAAAAATGCAGCGCACAGACTTATGGTTCATTGGATGCATTACACTGGCAATTACATTTGGCTACTCGGTAGGCAGAATTGTTTCTGTTAATCTTTCTATTAAAGAGGCGCCATTAATTGTCTCTAACAAAAAGATCCCTACTGTTCCTACAGTTCATATAACAGGTATACGAAACGGAAAGCTAAATGCAGAGACTTTTGGAGGTGCCAGACTAGCTATTAAAGATGAGATTATTCTAAGCAACAGCAGTGGATCAATTTCTGTTGATGCTTCTTCTATCCTTACAAATATAGTCTCTGTACAAGTCCCAGACGGAATGCATTTTGTTGCATCATCTAGAGGAAAGAAATATTACTCTGTTACATCTGCTGCAGGTAAAAACATTGTGCCTAAGAATCGTGTTTACTTTGCTACAGAGCAGGAGGCAAAGAATGCAGGATATAAATAAGCTATGAGCTATGAGCTATGAGAAATTTTATTTAAAACTGCTATAGATACACTATATAATACTAGTAACCTTTTGTGTATTCGTTAATTTCGACATAAAAAGTATGTGGATAACATGCTCAAAGCTTAAAGCTTAAGTCTTAAAGCTATTCTGAAGTTTAAGTCTTAAAGCTATTTATTTAACCTAAAAATTAAATAGCAACCTAGTCCTTCTTAGTATTTACGAGAACACTGTTTCGTTCGCAGCCAACACAATGCATGTCCCAGAGCCTTACCCAGTTCCTACGCTCAAACTGCTCATTTGTAATTGGTTCATAGTACGTAAGTGGTCTAAACCACTCATAAGCACCAAATATCAAAACAGAAAATAGTAGTAACCCAATAATTTGACCATATCTTGTAACTTTTTTCTTACCAACTGTTTTGATCTCCTCAAACACTAAACCAATCAATATATAAGAGAATATAAGTGGCAAGAAATAGTGATACAAATACATCACACGATCTAAGCGACTAATTGCAATCATATAGCTTAAGTACATACCAACAAACACTAGTAACAAGTATGGATTCTTTAATCCTTGGCGAAGGGGCAAAAATACAGAAGCAGCCAACAGCCCAATTGCTAAAATCACTGCGACTATTCCCGCCCACCATCCAGCTGGGTTTGGAACTATATAAAGATAACGATATTTTTCACTATCAGATGTTTCCCACCTGTAACTAATAGTTCTGGCACCAATAGGCCACATAAACCAAGCACTTCCATTCTCTACAGGTTTACAGAGGTTTAGCTCTGGTACTCCTTTACTGTAATGATTTAGGAACTTGATTGAATCCCTCCATTGTATAAAGAATGCAGCAGGTACAGAGGTCTGTCCTGCATCTATTATAGATTTGTATTCTTCTGATGCTTGAAAGTATCCATCATTTTCTAATGTTGGTTCTAATGTAGTGGCAATACTAAAATGAATCTGCCATGCAGATACATAGCAAAAAATAAATCCAAGGAACGCATATAAAGAGAATCTAAAAATCTTGTTCCAATTTGGTAGCAATCTAATAAAGAGAGCAGGTACCAAAAGAATCATAATAAGACCCAAAGCCTTGGTAGCCATTATCAATCCAAAAAATGCACCAAATAATAATGCTAATAAAGAGAACGTCTTCGGACGGTCTTTGCATCGCAACAGTAAAATGAATAACAAAATAAGCGCTACTGCAAAAAATATCATAGTAGAATCTAGCATCGCCCCACGACTATGTACTATCTGTGCATTATCAAATATATACGGAAATGTAAGCAGTGTAGAAAGTAGCGGATTCTTTGTAATTAACAGAAACACTATAAATAGGAGTGGTGCCGTAAGCCATCCAAGCAATGTTGGAAACAGCCTATATCCCTCAAAAGAAAAGTCCGCAGGAAGCTTTCGTCCATAATTAGTACCAATGAACTGATCGTTTATTTCATTTTTTTGTAATAATTCCTCCCCTGCAGCAATTAGTAATTTACCGAGTGGTGGGTGTGGCTCCATAAAGAACGTACCACTCATATATTTTTGTGCACTAGCTACATGATAGTTTTCGTCCCAAAATAAGTGAGGAGGGTTACCGTAGTTTTGTACGTATGTAAGGTAAGAAAGCACTAATACAAATGCTCCAAAAAACAAAGTCTGTTTTAACCGACGCTTGTGTGTCTTAGCTGGCACGATCGAAAGTGTAGCAGAAAAATAAGAAAGTTAACTGTAGTTAAAATTGTCAAAGGTCGAAGGAGTTTTGACTTTAGACTTTCGACTTTCGACATATTTCCATACTTAAATCTAAAAGCTTATAGCTCTCATTAATTCGTGTTGCTTTTTTCGCCTCTGATATAGAAATTACCTAGCCTAGCAATCAATTTGTGCTAACATGCGCTTAATGCAGCCTCTCGGAACGATCGGCAAAATATTTATTGGCATGTTTTTGGCTGCAATTATTGGTTTTGTAAGTTATTCGAGTATCAACTCTGTTAGAGAAGGTGCATTTTTAGGGCAAGTTATTCCAGATCAACAATGTATTCAAGTTTGTACGGATCTATATTATCCACCACAGGATGATGTTGATTTATGCATTGATAAAAACTGTTATTCATCTCATTCAGATTGCATGGATCTTTGTTATGATGACTCCGTACGAAGAAATGGCGTTATAACTTATGATGAAGATTATAATATCTGTGCTGATGCTTGCGATTTATTCTTTTCTAGCGGCAGTTCCACTACTTCTGTTCCTTGCAAAGGTGAAGAAGAAAGTTGGGATTGCTGTATGGGGCTGAAACAAACCATCCTAGGTGATTCCTACGATGAAGCATTCGATGCTTGTTGCCTTAAAGAATTTCCTGAAGAAAATGGATGTTCTTCTTCCCCTTCTTCAGTTTGCGGATCACCAGGTGAATCATATGAATGCTGCATTGACTTAGGTTATGAACAAACTTTAGATTGCTGTGGTTTTTCTGGAGCTCCAACTGGATGTTCATCTACTACTTCTTCCCCTTCTTCTGCTTCTAGCCCATGTGATGTTCTTCATACACCAAGCACCCCAGATCATGACTATTGCTTATGTATGCTGGAAAGTAGTAGTGCCAGTCCTCCATCTTATGAATGTGAATTTAGAGGAAATGATTATGATGATTGCATAGATGAAAATATCATAGGAGAAACTGGTTGCTGTATTCTTTATCCTGAAAGTTGTGTAGGTGATCCTGATCCTGATGTTCCTGGTATTGTGTATTGCTGTGATACTTATCCTGAACAATATCCTGACGATTGTAGTGATTCTGCTTCTTCTGGTTTTAACCAAAGTGAATGTGAATCTAACTGTGATGATCTACTTCCAGATAATGATGCTTATTTTGATTGCCATGACGCATGTAGTTCCGCTGCATCCGAGTTCGATTGCTACGATGAATGTATTGATGATCCTGCTAACGATGCTGATATTTGTACTGATGCATGTAATGGTTCATCTTCTGCATCTGGATGGACTCCAAATACATCGACTTTTTGCTGTAATGAGAATCCAGCTGCAACCCAGTGTGCAACTGGTGGAGGTGGTGGAGGAAGTAGCTACCCATATATACCTACATCAAATCCATCATCTTATATTCCACCTGTAATTCCACCAACTGGTGGTGGTAGTTCCACTCCTACTGGTGGTGGTAGTTCCACTCCTACTGGAGGATCTTCTACTCCTACTGGTGGATCTAGTACACCTACTGGAGGTTCGAGCATTGCTTCTCTTGGCAGCTCAGCAGGGCCATGCGGATCTCCAGCTGATTGTGATGATGGAGATGAATGTACAGCTGACGCTTGCATTAATCTATTAGTAACTGGACGTGAAAATATTTGCCAACATACAAATATCTGTACTTCTGAATCGTCTGAGAGTTCTGAATCATCTGAATCAAGCGAACCTGAATGTAAAGATGCATTAGATTGTAATGATGGCGATAGATGTACAACTGATTATTGCTCTTTAGGAGTTTGTCACCATTTAAATGGTTGTTCTTCTGAGGAATCTGAAAGTTCAGAGGACTCATCTGAGGATTCATCCGAAAGTTCTGAGGATTCTTCTGAAAGTTCAGAGGACTCATCTGAGAGTTCAGAAACCTCTCATTCCTTCACTTTCTCTTCTAGCGCATCTTCTTTACAAGTTGATTGTGAAGATAGCTTTGAATGTAACGATGGAGAATTCTGTACTGCTGATGTATGTACATCCGAGAATATTTGTATCTACTTTGATTTAACGTGTCCTCCAACATCTTCTTCCTCTGCTGCATCATCTGTTTCGTATTCATTATCCTTTGGTAGTTCAGATGGTTCAGAGGACTCTTCTACTTCATATTCATTATCCTTTGGCTCTTCTGAGGGTTCAGAGGACTCTTCTACTTCGTATTCATTATCCTTTGGTAGTTCAGATGGTTCAGAGGACTCCTCTACTTCGTATTCATTATCCTTTGGTAGTTCAGAAGGTTCAGAGGACTCTTCTACTTCATATTCATTATCCTTTGGTAGTTCAGAAGGTTCAGAGGACTCTTCTGATTCTGATGGCTCTTCAGAAGGCTCGTCTGAATCATATGGTTCTAGTGAAATATCTGAGAGTTACTCATCTATATATATTGGATGTACTGATGACGAAGACTGTAAGCCAGAACTAGATTGTATTTACTATGCTTGTATAGCAGGGCAATGTGAATATGATAATTTCTGTGAATCTTCTTCCTCTGATTATTCTTATTCATCTGAATCTTCCTCTTCTTACTCTAGTTCAAGACGTTCCTATTCTAATAGAAGTTATTCCTATTCCAGTCGCTCTAGAGGAATAGATGATCCAATAGTTTGTGGAGATGGTTTTGTAGAAGGAGCAGAAGAGTGCGATATTGGGTCTAACAATGTTCCCCCTGG
Organism: Candidatus Peregrinibacteria bacterium; assembly: GCA_018648865.1. GTDB lineage: Bacteria > Patescibacteriota > Gracilibacteria > Peribacterales > Peribacteraceae > JABGQH01. The sequence continues at coordinate 1,055 of JABGQH010000006.1, read as the reverse complement.
AACTATTAATGGATTCTGTGCATGTGATCCAAAACTATCTACATGTGTCCCTGCAACTGCAGGAATCAACTGGAAAGGTTGTAGATGGTCTTCTTGTGGAGACGGAATAATTAATAATGACATTGTATGGCGCAGAACGCGTGTTAATTATGATTTGGTTGAAGAAGAGTGTGATGATGGAAATACACTTAATGGAGATGGATGTAACCAAAACTGTAAGAAGGAAACTACAACTGTAGCATCAGACGGATTGTGTGGAGACGGAATAATCCATGACGATGAACAATGTGATGATGGAAATAGAATCGCAGGTGACGGATGTAGTGCTAACTGTACGATTGAGAGAGGCTACTGCGGAGACGGAGTACTTCAACCAGGACTAGGTGAGCAATGTGAACCTTCTATCCATAGTGATCTACTCCCTTATGAATGTTCTGCTTCTTGTAGATACGTTTCATCTTATTGTGGAGATAGTGCTCTAGACCCTGGTGAGCAGTGTGATGAAGGACATGATAATTCCAATTCACCAAGCTCAACATGTAGAGCTGATTGTTCTTTGCCTCGCTGTGGAGACAGTATTCTAGATTCTAATGAAGAGTGTGATGATGGAAACAGACAACCATCTGATGGATGTGACAATTTGTGTAAAGTAGAACGATCCGCAGCACCTAGAGTTGATGGTCAACAGATAGAAGGTGTAGATATTCCTTTCTCTCCTTTGCCAGGACAAGTGGTCCCCTTCCCTAACTATGCTAGCCCAGACGCTCTGCCTTATGATTTGCCTTACGACTATCTAAAACCTTACGCTCAAGGACAAGCTCCTGCAGGAGACACAGGTCCAGCAGCATTAGTAGTGATGCTTGGTGGTGCAGCTGCAGGTACCGCATGGGCACGTAGGAAGAAGAGGAAATAGGTAAAGTGATTCGTAGTTAATTCACTCCATATTTTTAGTGAATCTTTCTATTGGTTCCGCTTTAAACTCTCTTTTGTTTCATCTATGATTTATGCATGGCTATCTCTAAACCTCAACCACCAAATCGTAACAAGAAACAATG
>JABGQH010000001.1 GCA_018648865.1 Candidatus Peregrinibacteria bacterium | reverse complement strand
ATGGTACTGCTTCATTCCTTTGGATAGAAAGTGAAGCACCAATCTCTTCTGGAAAGGTATGGGTCCAAGAGTAGGTAGTTGGTAAGAAGCTTTAAGCTTTAAGACTTAAGCTATGAGTGTTGTTATGTACAGTAAAAAGGTGGCGAGCGCATTTGTCTGAGTGAGGAGCATTGCATAGTTTCTAGTGATACACGAACAGATGACTCGTCTCTGTGAGTCAAACTTATATCTAGCAAATATGCGACGAACGAGTCTGCGCTTGCCTTGATCTTTTTTGGTTCGTTTTTTGTATTAAGACAAAAAATGAACGTGTAATGAATTATAAAATAAAAAACACATAAGCCATTCCAATCTAGTTTTTAAAACAAACTCTTTAGTTCTTTTGCCATTTTTTCAGCTGCCTTACCTGCTGCGTCTTGCCAATCTGTTCCACTGCTAGAGAATATTATTCCTCTAGAGGAATTTACTACAGCTCCTGTCCCATCTGGAACGAATCCATGTTTTACATCCTCTTTGCCTCCGCCTTGTGCACCAAATCCGGGGATTAAGAAAGGAACATGAGACATAAGTGTTCGTAGATACTTTAATTCCTCTGGATAAGTAGCTCCAACAACTGCTCCAATGCAAGATAGATTGGTTTCTGGACCAATGTGCTGTGCAGCTAGCCCCTCAATTATTTGTGCCATGTGTTCATGAACAACTTCGTCTCCTATTGGTAGATCCTGTAATTCACCAGAGCTAGGATTGCTAGTTTTGATCAAAACGAATATTCCTTTTTCGTTCGCGGTACATCTTTCTATAAAAGGTTTTATTCCATCTGTTCCCAGATATGGGCATACAGTAAGTGCATCTATTGGGCTTTCTTCATTTAAATACGCTTCTGCGTATGCATCACATGTGGATCCAATGTCATTTCTCTTGCCATCTGCAATGACTAGTAATCCATTCTCTTTTGCATATTCACATGTTTCCCAAAACACTTTCATCCCTTCCCATCCTAGTATTTCAAAGTAAGCCAATTGAGGCTTAACGCAACAGGCAGAATCTTTTACTGCATCTATAATTCCTTTGCAAAAAATCAACATTCCTTCTGGGTCTCGGCTTATTCCCTCTGGAAGTTTTTGTAAGTTGGGATCTAGCCCAACACAAACAGGAGATTTTTCTTTTGTGGCCTTGGTTAGAGCGTCAGCAAAGTGCATGTTTATACTTTACTAGAGTGAAGGAGTTGGGGCTAGCTTTAATGGCGAGGTGAATTATGGCATACATTACCAGTTCTTTGACCTCTAGAAGATGAGTTTGCGACTGGGCCAGAGTGACCTCCTTCTCTTTTATTATAAGATCCTGCACGACTAAACAATAAAGCCATTGCAGCAAATGTCATTCCTAGATCAGGGATAGTTCTAACTTGCTCTGCACGACTAGATCCATAAAGTGCTTGGTCTGGGTTGTTTGATAGGGGCATAAAATTGATTGGAAAGTGTTAGATGTTATAAGAACTTGTCACTTGTATTCAAGTAGATTCTTGTGATTATAATCATTGCAGATTAAGCACCTATAAATCAATGTTTTGCCTATACTGCAGCGCTTCGGCGACGTGTGTAGATTTAATGTTCTTGCTTTCGGATATATCTGCAATCGTTCGTGCGACCTTAATAGTTCTGTGATATCCACGAGCAGACAGGTTCATGCGCTGCACAGCAGACTTAAGCAGCGCTTGGCATTCTTCATCCAGAATGCAGAGAGTATCTATATGTTTTACACTCATTTCTTTGTTGGTTTGTATCGGCAGATCGCTAAATCTTTTCCTTTGCATGCTGCGCGCATTTATTACGCGAGTGTGAACAATCTCACTAGTTTCAGAATTCTCATTAGGAGCTTTTTGTAAATCTTCTATATCTACGGAGTCAACAGAGATCGTCATATCTATGCGATCGAGCAGTGGGGCAGATATTTTTCTGGTAATCCTCATAGCAGAACCTGCGCTGTATTTGGGCGGGTTCATGGCTGCAACCAATATAAAGTCTGCAGGGAATGTTACTGTCCCCTGTGCCCTTGTAATTGTTATTTTCCTATCCTCTATTGGTTGCCTTAGCACTTCCAACACTTGTGTTGGAAACTCAGCAAGTTCATCTAAAAATAGAACCCCCCTATGTGCCAAACTAATTTCCCCTGGACCTGGAACTTGCCCACCTCCAACAATACTTACACCACTAGCTGTGTGGTGAACTGTTCGGAAAGGACGCTCGGTAATAAGTGGAGTGTCCTTTGGCAAAATATTTGCAACGGAATAAAGCTGAGTTACCTCTATAGATTCTTCGTAAGAAAGAGGGGGCAATATGCCCTGAAAGGCTCTTGCAAGTAATGTTTTACCGGTGCCTGGAGCTCCACTTAATAAAACATTGTGTCCTCCTGCGGCAGCAATTTCCAAAGCACGCTTGGCGTGCTCTTGGCCACGAACATCACAAAAATCTACATAGCCATCAGATGCCTTCTTATCAAAATCATTCTTTGGTGGCAGTGTTGGCTCTGCTTCTTTTTCACCTGTAACTATAGAAATAATTTCGATTAAGTTATCTATTCCAATAACTTCAATCCCCGGGATAAGGGACGCTTCTGCTGCATTCATAGATGGAACGATGAGTCGTTTTATTCCATGCGCTTTGCATGCAATCGCACAAGAAATAACTCCAGAGATATGGCGAAGTGATCCGTCTAAAGCTAGCTCACCTATAAATGCTGATTCTTTTAATAAATCTTCTGAAACAGAAATAGATTTATTAGCAATTAACAGACCCAATGCAATTGGCAGATCGTATCTTGGTCCTACCTTTCTAATATCTGCTGGGGCAAGATTTACGGTTATATCTTGCCCTGTAGCAGCTTTGTATCCGCTAGTACGGATAGCCATCTTCACCCTTTTCCTACTTTCTTGTACGGCGGTATCTCCTAGTCCGACTATGTGCATTTTCCCCTCCCCGCAACATAGTCCGACTTCTACGGTGATTTTTTCGCTGTGTAAACCAATATTTCCAAATGAAAACAACTGAGCAAGCATGGGATTTGAGGGAACATCTGCCTGAGTGTACGCAAGTACACCTATGGAATCCAGTGACTAGACTGGACGAACGTACACCTCTGTTGCAAAGTAGTGTCATGGAATATAGATACAGTCACAGAAACATGAATAGGAATTGTTCCAAGACTCAGGTTAAGGAGCTGGCGCCAAAGACAAGTCATTTAAAGACTGGTAAAAAAGGCGAGCAAATTGCTGCTAATTATTTAATCTCGATTGGTTATAAAATTAGAGGAAAGAACATTCGTTTAAGTAGAGACGAGATAGACATACTTGCTTATGATCCATTCGATAAAGTTTTAGTTTTTGCAGAAGTTAAGACACGAACTTTTTATAAAGAAGACATACTCCCATCAGTAAATTTAACTTTTAGTAAAAAAAGAAAACTATGCAGATCTGCTAGGCGATGGATTGCAAAATATAAATATGAAGGTGGATACAGGATAGATGCTGTATACATTGCAGCAGGCAAGGTACTACAACACGTGAAAGAAATAGAGTGGATAGATAATTGACACAATCAAATTTAAGTAAAATAATACTATTAGTTGAGTCATATTCCACTTTGGAAAGAGATTCAATTATGGGATGTTCTTTTAAAAAAGGGGCTAGCTATGAATCCATATGGATTTGGATTTTTATTGCTAATTTGCCTGGTAGTGATTATCTGGTCCTCAGTAGAGGCTATTTATCGCTTTGCCAAGGCATGTTCAAGTGGGGAGAAAAAGAATTTTGGATTCCCACTTTTAGTTTCTGTGGTGTTTCTTGTAGTAATTATTTTGCTAATTATGCAGGCGACATTGTGAGCAGATCATTCCGACTAGACGCCAGCCCAACAGTTGGCGTTTTTTATTTACTAGTAACAACAGTTACCCCACTGGATTGTAGGATTGCTTTTGCAGGCCAACGCTTACTGTTATCCGTACTACGCTGCATTTCTTCCCATACTTTTAATTTATCCTCCCCCTTCAGCATAAACACAGTAGATTCTATTCTGGCGATGGCAGGCAGTGTCATACTTATTCGATCATGAACATCAAATATATCTGTTTCTGTATGAATAATTTGAGTTCCTCTATCCATAGCCGCCTCTGTAACTGGTGGGAAAATAGAAGCAATGTGTCCGTCTGGGCCAAGACCAAGTGTCACGATATCTGGTTTTATATTCTCAAATGCTTTGTTGTATTGATCTATGCATTCATCAATAGGCAATGATGTATCTGGAAAGATAAGATGATCCTCTGGGATGTTTGCAGATTTTAGAAGTGTCTCTCGTATCATTTGTGCATTGCTGTCTTTGTCACCTGCTGGGACGTATCTTTCATCTACCAAGCATAGCCATACATTTTGCCAATCTATTTCGGTTGATTTTCCAAGTTCTGTATAAACCTCTCTTGGTGTGGATCCACCCGAAAGTGCAATTAGACATGCACCTTTTTCAAGTAGTGAGGCATTAATTAGGCTGGTAAGAATTATGGAGCTACCCATAATAAATTCCTGATCCGTATCTGTAGCGATTTGTGCGTAATCCATAAAATAATTGGTAAATTGATTAATAGAATTTATATACATTTTTACGATGTCCAACTTTTACAACTATAAGAACTTCAATTTGCTTATGAACATTATAAATAACACGATATTCACCAATTCGTAAGCGAAAGTAATTCTCATACCCATGAATCTTAATTGCACCCCTCTTGAAAGGGTTAGATTTAAGTTTATCAATTTCTGATCGTATCTTTTTCTGCAGAACAATTGGAATCCGTCTTAAATCTTTTTCAACAGATTTTTTATATTGAATTTTATATGTCATTATTTTTCAGGAAAAATCTGATCTGCATCGATTAAATCTTCATTTTTTCTAGCTTCTATATCTCGTATGTCTTCCAATTCTTCTAGAGCCTCTACAAACATTTCATATTGATCAACAGGCAATAGCACAGCTTTTGGTTTAGAATTAACAATTAAATATACAACCTGATCTTCTGGGATTGCTTTTGCTCCATTAGTCTTAAGGTTTTGGATAGTTATAGTTTTCATAATAAAGGTTAGTACTAAATTCAGTACTAATTATAGTGCAAAATTTAGTATTGCACAACATCAAAACCAATTAATATTATCCTTCTTAATCCATTTATTAGCTTCTTCTGGCCCAGAAGTACCAGCTTTATATGTATATAAAGGAGTGTTCTTATTATCTAAATATTTTTGCAAAGGATCAATAATATTCCATGCAGTTTTTACTTCATCAAAAGATAAAAACCATTGTTGGTTTCCATTTATAACCTCTAGCAAAAGTAGACCATGTTCTGGTAAACAGTCCCCTATACATACCAATGGATCCTCCATAATTAAGGGTCTGAATGATGGGTCTGTTCCCCCTAATTTTGTTTGCAGATGTAGTCGCATGCCTGCTTCCCCCTGCAATATGATATCTAGTCTATTTGGTTCGGACCCTTCCCCTATCGGGCTTGTTTCTTGGAACTGAATAGAGACTCGTGTTTCTTTTTTATCTAAGCGTTTTCCACTTTTTAGATAGAAAGGAACTCCTTGCCATCTAGATGTTCTAGAAAGCAATTTAATAGCTGCATAAGTATTTGTTCTGGATGATTTACTAATTCCTTCTTCTTCTAGATACCCTATAACATCTTCTCCTTCTACTACTCCAGATGTGTATTGACCTTGCAGTACAACATCGTCCAAAGAATTTGCTGGAGGTAAATACAGTTGCTCCATTGCACTTTGTCTTTTGGCTCTAAACAAATCAAAGTTTTCTACGAGCCTCATTGTTAATAGCGAGGCAGTTAGCAATAAATGGGATTGAACCATATCTCTAAACGTCCCAACATTATCAAAATATCCTGATCTGCCTTCTATCCCAACGGATTCAGATGCAGTAATTTCGACGTGATGAATTAAAGTGTTTTTAAATAATCGCTCCAATACAGGGTTAGCATGTCGCAAGAAATACGCATTTCTAACTGCTTCTTTGCCCAAGAAATGATCCAAGAAAAATATTTCTTTATCATCAAAACAATTTCGTAGTTTTTTGTAAATCTCCTCTCCACTTTTTAGATCGTTCCCTACTGGTTTTTCAACGATACATCTAAAATTCTCTTTATCAGCATGTATATGTGCAGCGCACATATTTTTAAGCACGTCAGGGAAAACACTAGGGGGAACAGACAGGTACCCAATCCTTATGGGTGAGTCCCAAGGCTTTTCTATTTCATTTAATTTATTTTGTAGCTCTTCAAAACTTTCTTTTGAATTGTATTGCCCCTGTTGATAATAGGTCTTTTCTAAGAGGCTACTAAGAACATCTTCATCAATATCTGATACATGCATTCTAATAGATTCTTCCACCAGAGTTTTAAATGAATTGTTGTTCATTTCTGATCTAGAAAAACCAACAATTGCGAAATTGTCTGGCAATCGCTTTCTGGAAGCGAGTGTATATAGGGCTGGATAAATTTTTAATTTAGCTAAATGACCAGAGGCACCAAATAGTATAAAGCTGAAGGGATTGGTAGCGCAGATCATATTTGGATTATAGCAGATGAGTATTAAGAAAAGCTTCAAGCTTTAAGCTTGAAATTCAAAAGTAGCACGAAGTATCGTCAAGTGCTGGATTTGGCATTTGTTAGGGCTGAAATAAGTTGTATTGAACTCTAAAAGTTTTGTGATAGCTTTATCTTAAATACCTTATAAACATGTATTCTAAACCAGAAAAGCCTTGGCCAGAGATGCCAGATTGGTATAGGGGGTCAAAAACATCAGTTTTTATGGGGTTTGATGCATATATGCGGGAAATTCAGGATGCAGTTACAGATGCGCTACCAGGTGATTTGAGAGCTAAAGATTGTGCGTCATTCGATAGCTTAGGTCTTGGACCTGATGGAGGGGCAATAGTTATTGTTTCAATACACAAAACTGAGCACAGAAATAGAATAAGAGAAGTTTTATCTGCGATTAACACAAAACAAAATGATGATATAGATAATGGAAAATTTGGAGATGCAGATAGACCATCTATTTGTGTAAATGTTGCTTCTACTGAAGAAGTTGAAGAAGTATTACAAGAAGTTGTTTCTTCATAATCTGGACAACACATCTTTAGCCGTATAAAGTCTGCGTACACCACAGTTCTATTTAGAGAGGTGCAGAGGGAACTGGCCCAGTGAAGCACCCCCCAACTCTTAGATTCAAAAGATCTAAGTAAGTGGGAAATCCAGCCCCGATAAGGGAAGATAGATTTAAAATTATTAAATTGTTCTTCCAACCTCTGGAGGAGAGCTTTGTTTAATTACTTACATTCCTAACCTATTCATGTCTCATTTATTTACATCCGAATCAGTTTTCGAAGGGCACCCAGATAAAATTGCCGATCAAATTAGCGATGCAGTATTAGATGAAATGTTAAAAGATGATCCACACTGCCGTAGTGGATGCGAAACATTTGTTACTACTGGTCTTGTGCTAATCGCAGGGGAAATTACAACTTCTACATATGTAGATGTGGCTCAAGTAGCACGAGATGTAATTAGAGATATCGGATACACAGATCCAAACTTTGGGTTTGAGTACAGAACATGTGCTGTTTTAGTCTCCATCGATAAACAGAGCCCAGATATAGCTCAGGGTGTAGATACAGGAGGAGCAGGAGATCAAGGATTGATGGTTGGATTCGCATGTAAGCAGACACCAGAATTGATGCCCTTACCAATCCAATTGGCACATGATCTTTCTAAAAAAGCAGCAGAAGTACGTAGGGCTGGAACAATTCCATATCTACGACCAGATGGAAAATGCCAAGTAACTGTAGAGTACGCAGATCCATTTACTCCTAAACGAGTACAGGCTGTAGTGTTCTCTACACAACACAATGAAGACATAGAGCACGAACAACTTAAGCAGGATTGTATTAATAATATTATTCGTCCAGTACTAGGTGATCGCATAGATGCAGATACAATTTTCCACGTTAACCCAACAGGTAAGTTTGTTACAGGGGGTCCAGTAGCAGATGCAGGAATGACTGGAAGAAAAATTATTGTAGATAGTTACGGAGGATACATTGCAGTAGGAGGTGGAGCTTTCTCTGGTAAAGAACCTATGAAAGTTGATAGATCTGCTGCATATATGGCTAGATACATTGCAAAGAATATTGTTGCCGCAGACTTGGCAGATGAATGTGAGATACAACTTGCATATGCCATTGGTGTTGCAGAGCCTGTTTCTATATATGTTAGAACAAATGGAACAGGAAAAGTAGATGACAGCGTATTAACTAAATTGATTCGTGATCAGTTCGACCTAACACCAAGAGGAATCATTGATCATCTAGATCTACAACGTCCTATCTACAAAAAGACTGCATGTTATGGTCACTTTGGAAGAGAAGAACCAGAATTCACATGGGAAAGAAAAGACAAGGTTGATGACCTAGTTAATGCTGTAGGGAAGCTATCTTAGTTCCTGTGTAGTAATAACGCAGAATCTCTTCTGCAGTCTTGCCCTCCTCAGCTTGAGCGGATGCGCCACATCCGGACATGCCTACGCCATGTCCGCGCAGTGGTAGTCCTGAGCACCAAGGATCTGGCTTGCTTACAAAGACTTCTGCAAATGGAAAGTTGTTCCATCCATTTTCTGCGGGACTTCTGGTTCTGCCATCACTACTAGAAAAATATGCAGCCTTCACAATTTCTCCATTCTTGGTAATTATTTTATTAGCTGTGTCTCTAACTGCTTTTGCCCAACTAGGATTTTGTTTTTCAAATACATAACCTCTATAAATTTGAAACGAAGCTGGGCTATCACTTCCATCGTATGGCATAGATTGGAATTTTCTATTTGTACCTTTCGCATTCATATAAAAGGCTGCGTAACTACGTGCAGCGATTGAAAATGCTCTTTGTTTTTGGAAGTGTTCTGTATCTGGCTCTTCTGCAAGGCCTGCCATGTAGTTTTCTAGACTGAGTTCATTAATTATGGTTAATTCTCCGTTCAATACTTGGCACTCTAGTACTCCTCTAAATTTATTAAATGATGATCCCCAATTACTAATTGTATTAATAGAACCACTTGTTCCTATTCGAACGATTCCTGACTGAACAATTGATCCTGCTTTTCTTAATACACATTGGCTACCTTCTTTATTTAGGTAGAACACTCCTTCATTATTAGATATCTGCAAGTTTCTACCGTCAAACTCAAGTCTTATACGAATCCCTTTTGTAGGAGCAGAAGCTGTGGATCCAGTTGGAGTGTTGGTTGCAGATGGGCTTCTCTCTCTTTGTAGAATCTCTCTAGCTTGAGCTCTGCGGTATCCAGGTGTTTGAGTATTTTCTCTAGTTTGGGTAGAAAATGTTTGAAAGGAGGTTGCAGATCTTTCTGATCGAGCTCTTCTACCTTCCGCTTTCAAAATATAGGTGCTGTCTCCTATATCTACAGTGTAAACACCTTCTTCCCTAGGTAATTGGAAGCGAATAGGAATAGAAACTGAGCTACCAGGATTAATAGTATTAGGTATAACAATTTCATTGCGCACACGCACAGAATTGTCGCCAGAGCCTTGCCAGATTCCTATACGGGTATTTGACCTTTTAACAGTAGCAATACGCTCTCTGCTGTTATATTTACGTAATGCAGTGAACCGTATAGATGTAAGAACAAATCCCCCAGGCCTACCAACAAATTCTGTAGTGTCTACAGGTGATAGCTCCTTAACTGGAGTGGTTATTCCACGATTCTTCATGCGTTCGCTGCGCCTATCTGCTGTGCTACTTACTCTTCTTTTACTAGGCAAAGAAGGGAAAACAATACTAGAAGTAAAATCTTTATTTTTAACCATTATTCGTAAAGTGCTGGCTACACTTTGCATCATAAAGCCAGGGCAAAGGGTAGAAAGTAAATCACCATGACCAACAATTGTTGGCACACGCTTGCCATGGCGAACTACAGTTCCAGTAGGATTTATTCTGTAAGTATTTGTAAGTGAATCAAGCAGTTTTCGCAGGGCTACAGTTTGTTTATGGGTTGGTTTTTCTATTTCAAAATTACCCATTAGTGCGATTCCAATTGTCCCAACATTATGACAATAGGCATGGCCTGCAACTACAAATTCTCCCCCACTTCTTCCTTCATACACATTTCCGTCCTCATCTATTACATAGTTATATCCGATGTCTCCCCATCCAAGCTTATCTGCGTGATATGTATATAGCGCTTGCATTTTTTCTTTACCACTTCTGCCGTCATTTCTAACCTCCATTGCAGTGTGATGCAAAACTATTTGTTTTACACTTTCAGAATACCTTCTGGGCCACCTCAAATTTTTGCCACCAAAGCTACTTACTGTGTTCTTTGGCTTAAAGTCATTAGGATAGTTTTCTTGTGCCTCATTGCATTCATTTATTCTTTTCCTAGTAGCATCACTAATATTAGATGTGCTGGAACTTGTTGTAGAGCTAGAAGGAGCAGAAGCAGTAGTTCTAAAAAGAAGAGAATCATCTGCACCCCAACTGCGACGAGAAATAACTCTAAAGGACTGCGCTGCATTGGCAGTTTGCGCACCAAAAAATGTGATTACCAACGAGCCGAGAACAAAATTACGAACCAGCTTTTTCATATAACAAAAGTATAGCAGCTATTTAAGTAGTAATGATTCGTAATTATCTACCATGCTTTTGATTGTGAAGTCTTTAAGGGCTTTCTTTTTGCCCTCTTTGCCGATAGATAGCCGAGTCTTTTTATTATCTGTTAAAGCGGAAATAGAGCTTTTAAGCTCCTTCTCTGACCCAGCCTTTACAATTAGTGCATTCTTACCCTGCTTAAGCTCACTGGCTATACCACAGGCGTCTGTAACGACTACAGGAGTGCCAACACACATAGCCTCTGCAGCGACTAGCCCAAATGGATCGTGAGAGCGAGAAGGAAGAACAAAAATATCAATGGACTCATAAAAATCTCCTAATTTTCCAATCCTTCTAATAATGCTAGCACGATCAGATATACCAACTTTTTTTATTAGGCTTTGCAAATATTTTTCTTGATCTCCTACACCTACAATCGTTAGTTCTGCATTTGGTAATTCCTCCATAGATTTAATTAAAATATCTAATCCCTTTTCATGATCTAGGCGAGCGACAGCACCTATCTGTATAGGCTTTGATTCATTTACTTTTTTAGCTGATTGTTTCTTCCCTTTCTCAAATCGAGTTGGATCAATTCCATTAGGAATCGCAATAACAGTTTTTGGATCCCATCCGAGTTTAATATATTTAGATCTGCTTAATTCTGATACACATATAGTTTTTACATTTTTACTCAATTTTACGAGCCTCCTCAAAAATGGATTCAGTGTAAGCCATTTACCAATACTGTCGTGCTCTATCCAAATTACCTTCATTCCAGCTTTTATTGCATATGGAGTTAGCAGTAGCTTCTCTGAAAGACTCATCATGCAGACTGCCTCTAATCCATGCTGAAAGAAATGATGAAAAGATTTTTCTAATTTCTTTTTCATTTTTCTTTTTCTAAAAAAGAACGTAATTAATGTCCATTTGCTAACTGGCGGACGACCTATCTTTAAAGACAGAGACGGAATATTAAACTGCTCACACATTACGAGTAGAGTTGGGCAGCTACCCAAAAAAGCTACATTGTGTCCACGCTTCTTAAACTCTGTCATTAGTGAAATAGTTTGAACCTCTGCACCACCATGCGTACTTTCGTAAGGAAAACGTGTAAACAAGATTTTCATATAACTATTAATAAGTAGTTATGCAGATAATAACATTTAATCTATAAAAGGAGCTACATAGAAGTAGCTCCTAATTAAGTTTATAAAATGGATTTATTCTAAAATTTCTGGTCCAAGAATGTCATAGACAGAATCTCCTCCCTTTGCCAATAATTCTTTGATTCTATCTGATTCTGGATGGACTGGCTCTTCGAATACTACTTCATCAGCTTCATTTCCTGTAATTTCCTGTGGTTCCCCTATTGCCATAGAAAAAATGGTTAAATAATAATGATATAAAATATAAATTTATTCAAAATCTGATTCATTCCCAGCCTCTGGCTCACGAAAAGTCTGCGAAACCTGTTCTGATGTTGAAGTTCTTGTTCCAGATACAGGAGTCTCCTTTGATTCTGTACCTTCTGTCCCTGCTTCATCTGTTTCATTGTCATCTGGATTACCTTGAAATTCCATAAAAAAAAATAGTTAAAGAATAAAGATTTAAATCACATCCTCCTCCTAATATAATAATATGCAAGCTTGTTCTTATTTTATGTTTTAGAGGGCTTTTATTAGCCCTTTAAAAGGGGTTGTCTGTAGGTTGGAGTTGTGAATTTTGTCAAAGGTCAAAGGTCGAAAGACTTTTAGACATTGGACATTTGGACCTTCGACATTCGACTATTTAGCATTTGCATACTTGCGCAAATACGCAAATAGAATAAAGTGATTTGCAAGGCTTCTGTAAACAATTTAAAAGGAGCCGTTTTGCTTACGGCTCCAATATAATAATACATTTTATAAGTTTTATTTTTTTCCAAGTACGGCAGCAGCCTTTCTAGAAGTTTCCTGTTTCTTATCGTCAACCACATTGCTTTCATTCTTTTTTTCTCGAGTTCTAAATCGATTTGTTTCTGGCAATCTTTCTGGTGATCCCATAGGTATATCTCCTTCTGCTGTTTCTAAATACATAAATAATTAGTGAAAAAATATAAAAGCAAACTCATTCTGTATAGCTTTTTATCGCAGTGCAAAGGGGTTCATGTATGCAGAGAAAATGGCAACAAAAAGCCAAAAACTAATCATCAAAAATCTTCTGCTTACCAACTTGATTGTGCTATAGAAATTCCTGTTATTCTACGCGTTTCTTTATAATTTCTTGCCCACCCATATAAGGTCTTAGTACCTCTGGAATAGTTATGCTGCCATCTGCATTCTGATACGTTTCTATAATTGGGATCAAGATTCTAGGACTTGCGATACATGTGTTATTTAAAGTGTGGCAGAATTCTTTTTTACCATCCTCTGTTTCGTATTTAAGCTTGAGTCTACGTGCTTGAAAATCCCCTAAGTAGCTACAGCTGTGGGTTTCTCCATAAGAATTACGGGAAGGCATCCATGTTTCTATGTCTTGCATAAATACTTTTCCTTTTCCCATGTCTCCTGTGCAAATATCTAAGACACGATAAGGTAGCTTAAGTTCTTTTAAGATGGCTTCTGCGTTGTTCCTAATCTCTTTAAACAATTTCATAGACTCCTCTTGATCTGCTTTGCAGATTACTACTTGCTCAACTTTCTCGAATTGATGAACGCGATATAAGCCCTTTGTGTCTTTTCCATATGTTCCTGCTTCTCTTCTAAAGCATGCGCTATACCCTGCATATTTTCTTGGTAGGGTTTCAGATTTTAGTGTTTCGCCTGAATGATAACTACATACTGTGATTTCGGATGTTCCAATCAAATACAGATTGTCACTTTCAATCTGCTCATCTTTTTGCTCTTGTCCTCCTACTGCGTAAATATTGGATTGATCTACGCCAGGGAAGAATCCTGTTCCCATAAAACATTCATAAGATGCCATAAGAGGAGGACTAAATAGTGTCCATCCCTTTTGTGACAAGGAATTTATTGTGTATTGAATCAGAGCATGTTGAAGACGTGCTCCATCACCTTTCAAATAATAACTACGTGACCCACTTACTTTTACACCTCTTGTTATATCTAAAATATCTAGTTCTTCGCCCAAAGTTACGTGATCCTTTGGTTCAAAATCAAATTTTGGTAGTTCGCCTTCTTTACGAACTTCTACATTGTCTTCCTCTGTTTTTCCTACTGGTACACAGTCGAGTGGAATACTTGGTAGGCCAAGTTGAATACTAAGCCACTTGGATTCAACCTCTTTTAAGATCGCCTCTTTCTCTTTTAGATCACTAGATAGAGCCTTCATCTCTTCAAACGCCTTGAGTCTTTCATCTTCTTTCATGGCAGGCACCTTTTTACTTACTTCATTTTTCTTTGCACGCATGTCATCTGCAGATTGCTGCAGATCTCTTCTTTCTTTATCTAGTCCTAGGAACTCCTCTACAGAGAGGTTAATTCCCTTTTTAGTTGCAGCATCTTGGTATGCGGCTGGCCGTTTTCTTAGGTCGTCTATATCAATCATCGAGTTGGATAATAGCGAAAACATTAGGAATCATCACTTAAATATTCTATTTCTCTCTAAAAAATTGACTAGAGGCTTTTTAAAGCTGGTATGTCTTGTACAATAAGCTGACTTTTATTACCAACTTAATTTGTGAACAAGGACCAAAAATTTGTATTAGAATCGCCATTTGAGCCAAAAGGTGATCAGCCTGCGGCTATTGATGGCCTAATAAAAGGCATAAATAGAGGGGATAGGCATCAGGTATTGCTTGGTGCAACAGGAACAGGAAAAACGTTCGCGATAGCAAAAGTAATAGAAGAATTGCAGCGCCCAACACTTATTTTGGCGCATAACAAAACATTGGCTGCTCAACTCTGTAGCGAATTCCAGTCATTTTTTCCTCATAATGCGATTTCTTATTTTGTTTCTTATTATGATTATTATCAGCCAGAGGCATATATGCCAGCAACAGATACATACATAGAAAAAGATGCGAGTATTAACGAAGAGATAAATAAATTTAGGCATGCAGCTACACATCATCTACTAACAAGGCGTGATGTATTAATTGTTGCATCTGTATCCTGTATTTATGGTCTAGGAGATGTGAAGGATTACGAGTCCTTGGCAGTAAAATTAAAAATTGGTGATCCAGTACAGCGAGACAAACTACTTCGTCAGCTAACAGACATTAGATACACACGGAGCGGAATGGAATTTAAGCAAGGAATGGTGCATGTTTTGGGTGACACAGTAGAAGTTTTTCCACCAAGTGCGGACACAGTAATTAGAATGGAAATGCCATTCGATGAAATTGAAACAATCCAAGAGGTGGATAGTTTTACAGGTGAAGTTCTACAAGAATTAGAAGAGGTAAATATTTTTCCTGCATCTCATAATGTAGCAAGCCAAGAGAAAATTGACCGTGCTGTAGATGGAATAATGTCTGATATGGAGATAAGAGAGAAAGAACTTTTTGATATTGGTGAAATAGCTAAATCAGAACGCATTCGTCAAAGAACAGAATATGATATAGAGATGTTAAGAGAGACAGGATACTGCATGGGAATAGAAAATTATGTTAGGTACTTAAATGGATCAAAACCAGGGACTCCACCAAGTACACTACTGGATTATTTTCCAGATGATTTCTTGCTCTTCGTAGATGAATCACACATCTCCATTCCTCAAGTTGGTGGAATGTATGAGGGAAACAAGAGCAGGAAACAAACATTAGTTGATTATGGTTTCCGTTTGCCAAGTGCACACGATAATCGTCCTCTCAAATTCGATGAATTTGAGAATCGTGTTAAGCAGGCAGTGTATGTGTCTGCTACACCAGGAAAATATGAATACAAGAACACTCCAAAAAAAGGAATCGTAGAGCAGATTATTCGTCCAACTGGATTACTAGATCCACCAGTAACAGTTAAGCCTTCTGTTAATCAGATAGATGATTTAACTCGTGAATTAAACGAGACTATAGCTAGAGGAGAAAGAGTTTTAATAACAACACTTACAAAGAAGATGTCTGAAAAGCTTACAGACTATCTAATAGATGCAGATTACAAGGTTAGGTATTTACATAGTGATATAGAAACAATGGAAAGAATCGAAATACTTAGACAACTACGCATAGGGGACATTGATATTATTGTTGGAATAAACCTATTAAGAGAGGGTCTAGATTTACCAGAGGTAAGTTTTATTGCAATTATGGATGCAGACAAGCAGGGATTTTTACGGTCCAGAGATGCACTGATTCAAACCATTGGTCGCGCTGCTAGAAACGTAAATGGTCATGTGACTTTATATGCAGATAAGGTTTCAGACGCAATGGAGCAGGCAATGTCAGAGACAGAAAGACGTCGTGAAATACAACATGCGTACAATGTAAAACATGGAATAACCCCTCAATCTATTGTTAAAGCGGTACATGATATTTCTGAAGAAGCACGTAAATTAGAACTAAGAAGACCAAAGAGGAACCATGGTAAAATTCCAAAGGATGAGAAAAAGCGCTTAGTAGAAGAGCTTGGAAGACAAATGGAACTTGCTTCACAAAATATGGAGTTTGAAAAAGCTGCAGATTTGAGAGATGAGATAGAATTGCTTAGGAAAGAAGCATAATTTGGGCTGCACTAAATTAGCACGCAGTGTTATAGTTTTTGTAATGGGAAACAATAAAAATAGAAAAGGCTTCACTCTACTAGAACTAATACTTGTTATTGGGATAATAGGAACACTCTCTGCAATTGTAGTAGTTGCAGTTAATCCTACTAAACAACTTAGAAAAACTAGAGACTCAGAAAGAAGATCAGAAATAGCAGAACTACAAAAAGCATTAAACCAATATCAAATTAAGAATGGAGACTTTCCAGAAACAATCCTGCCAGGATATGGAAACGCATATCCTATTTGCCAATATGGCCAAACAGATGATTCTTGTCTAAATATAGATGCAATAGTCCCAGACTATGTATCAGAAATTCCAATTGATCCACTAGCAGAAGTTGGAGCATTACACACATGGTACGAGGTTTTCCAAGCTTCTGGTCAGGCATTTGTTGTGGCTCCACGACTCGGTGAAACCATGCCAGTTGATTACATTGCTCGTTGGAGGTTTACAGAGACAAGCATGGGAACATTTGAAGATACATCTGGGAATGGATATACCGCATCTTGCACAACATCATGCCCTGCAGCCGCAGGTGTAAATTCTCAAAATAATGGATATGCTATTCAATTTATAGATCAAGATTCAAAGAATCTTTTGTATACAGATCCTCTTCTTGGAGCATCTGAGTTTACTATCTGTGCTTGGGCTTATAAAACCGGACATCGTATTGGAAGTAGCATAATTTCTGATTATTCAACTACATCTAGAAATTTTATTCTTGGATATGGATCAGAAGATACATTAAGAACTAGATTTTATATTGGTAATGGGCCTACTCCAGAGTCAACATACTTAGATAACTTTACATTGAACGATTGGCATCATGTTTGTGGGATTTATGTTGGTGCGGATTATATTAAGTATATTGTTGATGATGAGTCCAGAGTACTAAATATAGATGCTACATTTTCATCTATTTCGACAAACGAGTCCGGCAGAGAAAATATAGGAGCATATTATACTGCAGCAACATTCCGTGGGCTTATAGATGACATTCGTATTTATGATAGAGCACTCTCAGACGAAGAAATTGTATTACTTCGGAATGAAACAAATCCAATAACTGAGTAGTATTTTGAGTTATTTCAATAGGTGCGATATTGCGTATACTGTTAATAGAATGATTCGTAGGAAAAACAGATCAGGCTTCACTCTACTAGAACTTCTAATTGTAATTGGAATAATGGGGGTGCTTTCTTCAATCGTTGTTGTTGCCATAAACCCCGCAGAACAATTTGAAAGAGCAAAAGTAAGAAAACTAGTTCATGAAGCTTCTCAACTTGAAAAAGCACTAGCACAATATGCGATAGATGAAGGATCACTTCCATCTGATACTCCAACTTTAAATGAATCAGATGATGCAGAACCAATTTGTAAACAAGGAGTATCTTCTAGCGAATGCATAAGTTTAGATTCAATTCTCATTCCAGATTATTTATCAGAAATACCACTTGATGATTACGAAAATAACTCAGACTACTCTGGATATGTTGTATACAAAGACTTAGAAGGGCAACCACATGTTAGCTCTGCATATGTGACATGCTGGTCAGATGGGCTTGTAGGAAAGTGGAAATTTAATGATGGGCAGGGGTCAAATCTGTCAGACTCATCTAGAAACGAAAAACATGGAACACTTACAGATATGGATCCAGCAACAGACTGGGTAGAATCTAGTTTTGGAGATAGTAATTCATATGCACTAGATTTTGATGGAGTGAATGATCGCGTCTTAGTCAGTAGTGCTCCTGCACTTGGGGAAGATTATTCATTTGAGGCGCTCGTGTATCCCAATAGATCTGGTAATGAAATTTTTGCTAGTAGAGGATTACCATATTTTCGTGCTCTTACTACAAGAATGCATTTTTCTTGGAGGGATACCAGTTCTACACAGCGAAGTTTATATACTAGTTCAGGTGATCTGCCATTAAATCAGTGGTCACATGTATTTGTTACGACAGATGGTACATATGAACGAATTTATATAAATGGCGATCTAAGTATTCAAAGTAGCACGTATGATTCCATTTCTGTGCCTATTAGTAATTTGGTAATCGGTAATTATACAAGTGGATCATATTGGTTTGATGGCCAATTAGATGATATTGCTTTTTATGATAGAGAGCTAAGTCCTTCAGAAATTGCTCGAGTATATAAATGCCGTGGATATTAAAAACTACAAACCTTAAATAGAATTGGTATACTCAAGTTTGAATGACCACTCTTAAAAATAGAAAAGGCTTCACCTTACTAGAACTAATACTTGTTATTGGAATAGTAGGGACACTCTCTGCAATTGTAGTAGTTGCAGTTAATCCTACTAAACAACTTAGAAAAACTAGAGACTCAGAAAGAAGATCAGAAATAGCAGAACTACAAAAAGCATTAAACCAATATCAAATTAAGAATGGAGACTTTCCAGAAACAATCCTGCCAGGATATGGAAACGCATATCCTATTTGCCAATATGGCCAAACAGATGATTCTTGTCTAAATATAGATGCAATAGTCCCAGACTATGTATCAGAAATTCCAATTGATCCACTAGCAGAAGTTGGAGCATTACACACATGGTACGAGGTTTTCCAAGCTTCTGGTCAGGCATTTGTTGTGGCTCCACGACTCGGTGAAACCATGCCAGTTGATTACATTGCTCGTTGGAGGTTTACAGAGACAAGCATGGGAACATTTGAAGATACATCTGGGAATGGATATACCGCATCTTGTACATCAACATGCCCAAGTGCTGCAGGCGTTGCATCGCCAAATGATGGATATGCTATTCAATTTCCAAATTTAGATTCAAAATATATATCATTTGAAGATCCACTACTTAGTGCAACAGAATTTACCATTTGTGCGCGTGTCTATAAGAATGAATATCGAAGTGGAAGTAGTATAATTTCTGATTATTCATCAGTAACTAGAAATTATATTCTGGGATATGAAGCCCCAGAAGGTACACCAGGAAGTAGATTCTATGTTGGAACTAATAATGGTGATGATGCAACTTCAATTTATTTAAATGGATTAACACTAAATAATTGGCATCATGTATGTGGAGTCTATGTTGGTGCTGATTATCATAAGTTCTTTATTGATGATAATTCAATCGTTGACAATTTGGGCTCTGATCATGCTGTTATGCCACCGACTCCTACGACAGAGCGTATGGGCGCATATTCATCGCGTACATTCCGTGGGCTTATAGATGATATCCGTATGTATGATCGTGCACTTTCTGATGAAGAAATTGCATTACTTAGAAATGAGGCAAATCCAATAACTGAATAGAAGATTTTATATATAAACATTGACACTAATTAAATTGGTTCTAGAATCGAATACTTTCTTTTATTTAATTATGTTGCGCTTTATATTCTCTGTAGTTTTAGTTTCTGCCTTCACGTTCCTGCGTTTAGGTAATGCTTGGGCTGCTTCGGTAGAAGGAACTCATCCATATGACAGAGCAACCAGAATTCAAAGTTCAGGATCAGCATCTAGAAACTCAAGTACTTGGGGTTATAGATCATTATTAGACTATGAACGAAGCCCATACAGAACGACAACTCATATGTTGCATCCGTATTTTAGAAAGAACCCTGGAAAGATGTATCTAGCTAGAGATATAAGAAGGATACACCCAAGAATTGTTCAACAGGATTGGGAAAGGTATCAGTCAGGCGGATGGGCTTTTTAAGAATCGCAGAACATAAAATAGTTTTTGGTGCCACACAGCTAAGTTGACTCTTTTTGTAGGAGCAGTAGCATTTGCCTCCTATGTTTAGACTACGACTCCACATCATCATTCCGACCTCTCTATTTCTAGCTCTTACAGTTTCTACTGTTGCTAGTGCAGCAACGGCTGTTCTTTTTGTGCCAGAAACAACCACTAGGTCATCAGAGACACATCCTTGGGATCAGTCAGATCGCAAGCATGGCAGTAGGCGTAGATCATATAGATCAACACAGGCAATAAGGAATGATCCATATTACAGAAGGACAGAAACATATGCATTGCATCCATATTATCGTGGTCACTATGACGATATCCTTACTGTAAGAGATACGAGCAGAAGAGCAGAAATTCAACGTCGTTTTTACATGGAGAGTTTTCCATATTTACAAGCTCCAAACGTTTTTTCTTGTAGTGAATATAGTTACACAAGGCGCAATAACAGAATGCCTCCAACAGATTTTAAATGTTTGCGTAGGTAAATCTTATTCACAGAAGATATTAACAGCATGCTTGTAACCTTCTGGGTTACCAGTATCTATACGTTTGCCTTCGCATTCGTATCCGTACATATGCTCAGATCCAAGCTGAGCAATTAGCGCATCGATAAGTCTTATTTCTCCTCCTTCCATTCCCTCTACATTGGGAAGTATTTCTACAGTTGAACGGGGGATAATATATCTTCCAACAATACCAAGTGTAGATGGAGCATCTTCTGATTTTGGTTTTTCTACCAAGCCATTTAATTTTTTAATTCTTGGTTTGGCATCATGTTCTTTTTCAACAGAAACAATTCCGTATCTTGGTGTGTGTTCCAATGGGATATTTTCTAGAGCAATGATTGCACCCTTCTCATCTTCTGAAAGAGAATGCAAAGCATCTTGTAATTGTTTTAATGCGCTATCTGATTCAGTAAACAAATCATCACCGAATAAAACTGCGATGTAATCGGAATCTACCCAATCCTTTGCTTGCAATATTGCATGCCCGTCGCCAAGTTGTTGGTCTTGATACACAGTATGGAATCGCACATTGTCATATCTAGATAGTTCTTCAAGTAGATGAGACTTACCTCTTCCTGCCAACTCTGCCTCTAATTCTGGGTGTCTTTGAAAATATTCAGGTATCCCCTCCTTGCCTCTGCTAATTACAAAACAAATATCATCTATCCCTTGATCTAAACATTCATGCACAAGGTGCGCGATAATAGGCCTATTGCCGAGTGGCAAAAGTTCTTTTGGTACAGATTTTGTCCAAGGAAGGAAACGAGTTCCTAGTCCTGCTACTGGCAATATGGCTTGAGTGATGCTCATCTAAATTAGATAGTAATTAATACAAAAACATAATAGATCTATATTAGCCTCTAGGACATACAATTTGACTATTTTTGTCAAAAAGTATACAATACGTTGAAATATAAACTAATTCTACACATGACAAAAACATCCGGACTAGAGGCAGTTCAACAATTGTATCTTATACAGATTGAATTATCTGACTACTTAGAATCAGATACATACTCTGCGAAAAAACAAACTCCACAAGTAAAAAAACAGCTTAGGGAGTTTACTAGCCTACTAAAAGTAGCAGACTCAGGTTTTATGGGAGGAGAAGATATCCTTGAAGGATTAGAAGAACTAAGAAAACAAGTTTCAGTAAGAATAAAAAAGTTCTTATCAAAAAAGAAATAATATCAAAAGGAGTTAACGATATTTATTAACCGCTTTCGTTTATTCTAACTATTTTTACTTTCTCTTCTTTTGGAACAATTATTTTTAGTATGCAGTCCTTACTAAAAGTAGCTCGTATTTTTTTGGGATCTATAATTGTAGGCATGGTAATACTTCTACTAAATTCACCCCAGAAACATTCTTGTACGTAATACTGATCTTTTGAGAGATTATCATTCAAAGATCTTCTGCCACGGATTGTAATTACTTTTCCATCAACTTCTATATCTAAATCAGCTAGCTTAACTCCTGCAATTGGAGCTCTAACAATTATGTATGTGTCATGCTCGTAAACGTCTACAGAGATCTGACCAGATTTCTTTGGCGCCTCCTCAATTTCCTGCTGAGCTTCTGATTGATCAACAATACGCAATGATTCCTTTGGCGCGGTAGCGGCAGCAGAAGACCGCTCTTGATTGAGCGAGCTAAAGATTCCATGGAACGAGGAAGGGATCATTGGTAGCTATCGTACAGAAAGACAGTAGTAAAGCGCAACTTTGAAAAGTTATACTAATCAAACTGATTTACTGATTAAATTCATATAGAATATTTTTATGATTAAAACATTACACAGAATAGCGATAGGTTTTTGCATGGGTGCTGCAGATATTGTTCCGGGTGTATCTGGCGGAACAATGGCATTTATACTTGGTATTTACGAAGAGCTTGTAGATTCAATACGAAGATTTGGAAGCAAGGAATTATGGTCTCCCTTGCTAAGACGAGACATTAAAACAGTTATCAAACGTAGTAATTGGCAGTTCCTTTCTTCTGTTGCTTTTGGAATTTTACTTGCAGTAATACTACTTTCGCATTTTTTAGAAAAACTACTTACAGAACATCCAGTTGCTATTTGGAGTTTCTTTTTTGGTTTGGTTTTAGCATCTGCACTTATTGTCTCTAAAAGAGTGTCTGCCTGGGGGCCAGAAAAAATAATTTCATTAATAGTTGGAGCGCTGATTGCATATATTATTGTTGGACTGGTTCCAGTTAATACGCCAGATGCTCCTTGGTTTTTAGTTCTTAGTGGTTCGATAGCAATCTGTGCAATGATCTTGCCAGGGATCTCTGGATCATTCCTATTAGTAATACTTGGAAAGTATGAAATTATACTTTCGGCTGTTAACACAAAAGATATTGCGACACTTATGTATGTAGGGATTGGTGCAGTTGGTGGTCTGCTTATTTTCTCTCACTTCTTAAGTTGGTTATTGCATAAGTATCACGACGTCACTATCGCTTGTCTTACAGGATTAATGATCGGTAGCTTACAGAAGGTATGGCCATGGAAAGAATCAGCAGATTCAATAAAAAATATAATACCTCAACTTGGTCCAGATGCATGGCTAGGTATTAGTTTAATGATAGCTGGAGCAATAGTTGTTTTAGCTTTAGATAAGCTATCAAATAGATAATTTGTATATTTAAGTAAGGTAAGACAAGGATTAATACATAAGCTAAACTTATTTAGAGATGACCATATTACAGTCTTTATTTCTTGGCATTCTACAGGGGCTAACAGAGTTTCTGCCGATTTCTAGTTCGGGGCATTTGGTAATAGCAGAAAATTTTTTAGGAGTAGATATAGATCCAAAAGCATTACTAAGTGTAAATGTCGTGTTGCATGCGGGCACACTCCTAGCGCTTTTAATTATGTATTTTAGTAGATGGGTAGAAATGGTGTTTTCATTGGTTACAAATAATAGGCCAAAGAGACGAGTCGTTTTTCTTCTTATAATAGCTACAATTCCTGCTGGTATTGCAGGAGTGCTGGTAGATGATTTGGTATCTGGAATTTTTTCTTCACTTAGATCGGTTGGGATTAGCTTATTAATAACTGCACTTGTTTTGTGGCTTGGTGAATGGATAGGCAAAAAAAGAAAGGATCAAAATGTTAAATATTTAGGAGCACTTTGGATTGGAGTATTTCAAGCATGTGCACTGGTTCCTGGAATATCTAGATCGGGATTAACAATAAGTGCAGGACGCTCGGTAGGACTTTCTAGATCAGATGCATTGGATTTTTCCTTTTTGATGCTTGTACCAATCTTAATGGGGGCAATATTACTAACGGGGCTAGATATTATTAATGAAAATATTGCGATACCAGATATAAATATTTTGGTTGTTGGATTCATATCATCTTGTGCTGTTAGCATTGCAGCTTTGCTATTCTTAAAGAAGTTTGTGCGTAGCCATTCGCTTTCGTGGTTTAGTGTTTATTTAATAGTTATTGGTTTAGTCCTGATTTTTCTAGAATTGTAGATTATATCGTGTGTATAATGGTCGAAGCCAAGTAAATATATGCAAGTGCATAGTCTAATATTAACTTTTATATAAACCTTGTTGGTTTTCTACTTGAACTAAAGAAGGCAATCAGTACAATGCCTCAACCTACTACATCTTTCCCCTGTGATTATGTCTGGACCGATACTAAAAAACTCAATTCGAAAACTTCGTTTCGATAAAAACATGACACAGGAAGAACTAGCTCTACGTTGTGGAGTAAGCAGACAAACAATTATGAGTATTGAACGTGGACAAACAAATCCTTCTGTTCTACTTGCTTATAAAATCTCTGCAGCATTAGAAGTAGAAGTCTCTTTAGCTTTCCAGATGGAGGGAAACTTAGCTCCTGTTTGAAGATAGATATTAAGTCTAAAGAACTCCAATTGTTTTTCGGATGTCTTCTATAAACAATTGTGGTTGTTTTCTGCCATTCCAATTATCAATACCAATTTTGCAGGCGACATCTACAGGTTGTGAGCATTCATGAGCTAGGTGGCCCAGTCGAAAGCCAATTGCTTTACAGTGTCCAATCTTCGCTTGCATGTGGGATTTATCTATACCTACATTTTTTATGTATTCCATATGTATGTTTTTTAATAAAAATATTGGCTGTGGATTACCTTGCCCAAAAGGCTCAAGCGCATCTAGTGATTCTATAAATTTAAGTGAAATATCAGAAAGTTGTAATAAGGTTGATATTGAAATGGATGGCCTTAAATCATCTAAAGAAACTTTTTGTAAAATATCTTTAGAGAGTTGTAAGCGAATCTCATCCATATTCTTTAACTCAAATGTGCATCCGGCTGCTTGCGCATGACCGCCAAAAGACATAAGTAGATTAGAGCACTGCTCAAGCCCATCAGTAATATTATAACAAGCAGGGCTGCGAAGTGATGCCGTGCAAATATTATTATTAATTGCAATTGCACAGCTTGGTTTCCCATAGGCTTCAGTCAGTCTGCCCGCAATTAATCCTATTATTCCATGTGGATAATCAGCAGAGGCAGTCATAAGTAATGGGCTAGACTCTGTTTTTCTAATTTCTTCAATAGCCTTTTCGTATAGATCATTCATCTCAGATTGTCTTTTACTATTTAGCTCTTCTAGGTCTATTTGATTCTGTCCTCCATCTACTATTGCGTTCAATGCAATCATTGGATCGGACATTCGCCCGGCTGCATTTATTCTTGGTGCTATTTTAAAAGCAATATCTGTACTTGTTTGTGCGCCTGTACTATCTCTTAGATCAGACAATGGACAGTTATTAAGCTTCTTCAAACTAATTAAACCTTCTTCTACCAATGTTCTATTCGCGCCAATAAGAGGTACGACGTCTGCAATAGTTCCAATCATTGCAAGAGCGCAATCTGTATCTTTTTCTTCCCATTGGTTATCTTCTAATTCACATAAGAGTTGATAAACAACACCTGCGCCAGATGGAAAAGGTTCTGGCATGTTACTAGCAAGATGTGGGTGCAAGATGCAAAGTGCGTTTGGAATGTTTTTCCTTGGTTTATGATGATCTGTAATTATTACATCTATTCCAAGTTCGTTTGCTAAATCAATTTCATTTACGCTGGTTATTCCAGTATCAACAGTAATAAGTAAATTTATTCCATCTGTTTTAAATTGGCGGATCGCTTCTTCATTAAGTCCATATCCATCATTAACACGATGTGGCAAACGAACAGATGGTTCAATATCGTGCCTGCGAAAAAAACGAAGCAATTGAGCGGTGCCCGTAATACCATCACAGTCATAATCACCAAAGATTCCGATTGCTTCCCCTTGTTTTATCGCAAGTAAAATACGATTAATTGCTATTTGCATTCCAGGGTAAGATCCATTTTCTATAATTGAACTCAAGGATCTATTTTGAATAAGTGAATCAGCAAGATCGCATGGATCTATATTTTGTAAGGATGAATCGATATCCCATTTTTTACCTGTGAATGAAAGCTGATCTGACATGTATGCCAAATCATAGCAGAGGCAAAAGGCTGGATATAAATATAAGTGTCTCTCTGAATGACTTTTTTAAATTGCTTTTCGTGTTCCTGCTTCAGATCTTTTTGCACGCCTTATAGTCCACGCAACAGCTCCGATCATTGTTATGGCTGTCAGGATACCTCCTGCGCCTGTAGGGGCTAGTGGAGCGCCACCATGTGTCGTTCCATACCTACTCTGGAACTCCTGTGTTCGTTGCCTATCATCAATCCTATCCAGTAAACGAGATTCTCGTGCATCAAGTAATTGAACTGCACGCCAAATTTCCATTTCTCTTTCGGTCATTTCTATCTCTGGAGCAGCGGATTTTTCTGCTGTCTCTTCATCTAGAATATCAATTTCCTCTTCTTCTTGAATAGTTACTAGTTCGGCTTCCCGAATCAATCTAGCCTCTTCACTTCGTTGATATTGTTCTTCTATTCTTGCATCAACCTCTCTTGGGGTTGGAGGTAAAAAGAAATCCTTAGAAAGCAGTACATCTTCTGGTGTGAAATATGCAAGTGCTTGCAATGGAATACTTAATCCAAGCAGTAAGCCGACAATTCTAATTTTATTTTGTTTCATTGGGGTTATTGTTTTTAAAATCATATTATTATACAGGAATTTTGCTTATCTAACAATCATCACCACCTGCTAGAACGCAGTTAAAGTATTCTTGCTCATCCAATATTTCGTCTCCATCTGTATCATTTGTTGTTGGATCAGTTTCGCCTTCATCCAAAATGCCATCCAGATTTTTGTCTTCTCCGCGAAGCTCTGTTCCATTCTTAACTTTGCAAAGACCATCACAGAGTCCATCACGATCTGTATCCCACTTCATTGGATTTGGTTCTCCAACATCTGTACGTCCATTGCGGTTTGCATCTTCTATTCCATCAATCAATCCATCTCCGTCACTATCACGCTGGATGGGGCTAGTACCTAGGTTAAAAATTTCTAGGCCATCCCAAATACCATCTCCATCTGTGTCATATAATTTAGGATCAGATCCATGGTCATTTTCTATTCTAATATTTGCTCCATCCCCATCTTCATCTGATCCAATCGCAAGAGTCTCAGATGACATTACATAGCAAATCATGCCACCTTCAAATATCTCTTGTTGATGGCGGATTGCGCCATATGTTCTAGGGATTCTATTGTTTAGCACATCATCACTTAATTCTTTGTATGAGGTTATAGAGTTTGCTCTATTCGAAATAAATATCTGCCTTCGAATCTCTCTCTCTTTCTCTGAAAGGAAGATAGTTCCAGGAAATCCAGCGCGCTTTAATGCTTCTGCTTCTTCGTAAGTTCTTGGGAAACAGTATCCCCAGTAACGAACATCAGTGCTATCACGGCCAAAAAGAGTACGTCTTGTAATGCGATCAATTTCTTCTGGTATATGCAAAAGGTTATTTACATCAGGCTGTAAGGAATAACCCGTTCTAACGTCTTCTTCGGTTATTGTTACCCATTTTTGATTCTCTTTTAGCTGCTTTGGCAAAAGCCTTCCATATAAATTACTTTCCTGATTTGTAATTGGATTGCCAAATGAGTAACCAATAAGTACAACAGAAAGAATTCCAAGGGCTGCTGTAAGCCCCATTAGAACTCCCCGAGTGGATGAATGTTTTTTCTTAAACATCGAATAATTATACCAGAAATTGACCTAAAAGTCACATATTGCATGTTAAACATTAAAAAGAGATGATATTTACTGTGTAATAGCCTGTGATTCATTTTGTACAAATGCTAAAGTTCATCGTCGTTGTAACATAAATATGGCTAAAGATTACTATAAAATACTTGGCTTAGAGCGTTCTGCTTCTTTAGAAGAGATAAAGTCTGGCTATAGAAAAATGAGCAAAAAACTGCATCCAGATAAGCACAAAGGAGACAAAGATGTAGAAAATAAATTTAAAGAAGTAAACGAAGCATACGAAACACTAAAAGACCCAAAAAAGAAGCAGATGTATGATCAGTTTGGCTCAACCGGTAATCAAACGGGTGGAGCTGGAGGTTTTGATTTTTCTGGCTTTAATACTGGCGGTGGATTTTCTGACATATTTGAGAATTTCTTTTCTGGATCCAGAGAGCAACCAGGTAGACCTTCGCAAAAAGGAGGAGATATAGAAGTAGAAATCTCCATCAATTTCACAGATGCAGTATCTGGAATGCAAAGAGAAATATCTATTGATAAACAGGTTACATGTAAAACATGTAAGGGATCAGGAGCAGATGACGGAACCGAAATGGAATCATGTTCTGGCTGTAAAGGAACAGGTCAACAAGTTAGAACACAGCAATCATTTTTTGGAACAATACAACAAAGTGTTGTTTGTGGTTCATGTAATGGATCGGGGAAAGTTCCTAAAAAACCATGTTCACATTGCAAAGGGGAAGGGCGCAGAGTGGAAAGAGATAATATTTCTATAGAAGTCCCTGCAGGAGTGCATGATACTCAAACACTTAGAATAAGAGGAAAAGGACAAGCCGGTAGGCAAGGCCAGGACTCAGGTGATTTATATGTTCACATTAGAGTTCCTCGTGATCATAGATTTCACAGGGAAGCAGATGATATTCATACAAGTGTTTTAATTCCTGTTGTAGATGCAATACTTGGTTCTAGTATTTCTGTAGAGACAGTACATGGTCCAGTTTCATTAAAAATCCCAGAAGGTACGCAACCAGGGCAAGTATTCCGAATAAAAGGAAAAGGAATGCCAGTTGTAAATAGCAGCAGAAAAGGAGATCATTTTGTAACAGCAAATGTGGAGGTTCCAAAAAAACTTAACAAAAAAGAAAAGAAAATTTTAGAAGAATGGAAAAAACAGTCGTCTTAATAACATATATAATTGCAGTTTGAACAAACTAGATATCTAGATTCCCCAATCCATCTTCTTCTATAACAGGAGAAAGCTCTTCACTTTGCTCAGCAGCAGCAGGCTTTTCCTCTTTTTTAGGAGCACTTTCATCTTTTAGCCTTAGGATGATCTGTCTGTAATCGCCTTCCCCACTACTTTCGGTTGTGATGTCTTGCATGTCTTTTGCACTTGCGACAAATAAATGAACAATTCGTCTGAAATAAGGACTCATAGGTGGCAAGGCAACTCTATTACCAGTCCTTCTTACGAAGTCTGCTTTCTTTTGGGCTGAATTTTGTACCTTAATTTCTTGAGCTCTTCTATATCCATCTACATCCAAAACAATAAAAGGACTTCTTTCAAGATTTTCTTTTGATCGAACAATAGCTTTTAAAATATGTTGAATAGAATTTAGAGTTTCGCCATGCCAGCCAATAATCCTGCTAGCACTAGAGGATTCGATATCTACTCTTGTTATGTCATCTTCCTTTGATACCTTTATAGAAGCAAAAGGGAGGTTAAGTTCTTGTAACAAAGCCGTAAGTGTTTCAGAGATAATTGAGTCAGTCATAGTTCAGCGCTAGATCTTAGCGTGAGAATCCTCATACTCAAAACAAAAAAACCTCTATCCTTTTTTACGAGGTAGAGGTTCTTTGATTGAAAGTGTTTTTATCTAACGGCATCCTTCAAAGTCTTTCCTGACTTAAATGAAGGTACAGTCATTGCTGGGATAGAAATCTTCTGACTTGGATTTCTTGGGTTAACTCCTGTTCGGGCTTTTCTATGTGATACTTTGAAAGTTCCGAAACCAGTTACTGTAACAGAATTACCTTTCTTGAGCTGATTTGTAATTGTAGAAATAAAAGAGTCTAGAGCATCTGCTGCTGAACGTTTGGTGATACCAGAAGCGTCAGCGATTGCATTGATAAGTTCTTGCTTAGTCATATTACGTATAGGGAAAAGAAATAAGCATTTTCAGTCTACGCAACGTTTCCGCTAGGGCAAGCCAAGAATGAGTAATTTACACCAAGAATCATCAGTATCCACCGTTTGTTGGCTTCTAAAAGCCAAATTCATTGAGCAACAAACGTAGTCAAGAATCATTTGCAAATACAAAAAAAACTACAGAAACATGAGTAGAGACCAAAATCAGGGCACTAGAGATACTTTTTTAATAAGGAAAAAAGTAAAAAAATCTCATATCCTCTTTGACAATAATCCACTCACATCTCTAGGCTGCTACAACGAATGAGTAAACATTTAGTTATTGTAGAGAGTCCAACAAAAGCTAAGACCATTAAGCGCTTTTTGGGAAAAGATTACGACGTACAAGCAAGTATGGGGCATGTACGTGATCTTCCAAGTAATAAAATTGCAGTAGACGAAGAAACTTTCGAAGCAGAGTACAACGTATCTGATGACAAGAAACACATAATAAAACAACTACAGGCATCGTTAAACAATGCAGAAGATCTATGGATAGCAACTGATGAAGATAGAGAAGGAGAAGCTATTGGATGGCATTTGGTCCAGGCACTAAAGAGAAAAAGCGATCAGCCAATAAAAAGAATTGTATTTCATGAAATTACAGAGACAGCAATTTCTGATGCAATAAAAAATCCAAGAGAGATAGATGAAAATCTTGTAGAGGCACAGCAGGCACGTAGAATTTTAGATAGGCTTGTGGGGTATACATTGTCACCATTCCTTTGGAAAAAGGTATATAGGGGGCTATCTGCAGGAAGAGTTCAATCTGTTGCTGTAAGAATAATTGTAGATAGAGAGCGAGAGATAAAAGCGTTTATCTCTGATGAGTATTGGACAATAGGTGCCGAACTAGAGACAGATAAAAATGAATGTTTTGTTGCTGATCTAAAATCCAAAGAGGGGGAAAAGCTTGTCCCAACTTCAAAAGAAGAAATTGATACAATCCTAAAAGATTTAGAGGGTGCAGAGTGGTCGGTTTCATCTGTAGATGAAAAAGAATTAAAAAGAACACCTCCTCCACCATTTACAACATCTACATTGCAACAAGAGGCAGGCAGAAAATTAGGATTTTCTGTAAAACAAACAATGGTTGTAGCTCAGCAATTGTACGAAGGTGTGAATCTAGGCAAGGGTAGTGGTCAGGCAGGTTTAATTACATATATGAGGACAGATAGTGTTAATTTAAGCCAAAAAGCTTTAGACGATACAAAAGAAACAGTTCAAAAAATGTTTGGTCGAGAATATGTTCTTAGTGCTCCACGAAAGTACAAGACGAAATCAAAAGGGGCACAAGAGGCGCACGAAGCCATCCGTCCAACAGAGGTATGTAGAACTCCAGAATCCCTAAAAGATGTTTTAGATAGCCAGCAAATAAAGCTATACACATTAATTTGGAATAGGACTATGGCTACGCAGATGGCGACTGCAGAACTAAAGAGAATAGGTGCAGATATTAGCGCAGCGAAGTACATATTCCGTGCTACCGGACAAACAGTATTATTTGATGGTTATTTCAGAGTTTACAAAGAAGGACGTGATGACGAAGGAGGGGCAGATGGTGATAAGGACAAAGACAAAGAAAAATTCTTGCCACCACTTGCAAAGGGGCAGGATCTATCTTTGGATAGGCTAGACCCAGAGCAGCATTTTACTAAGCCACCAGCTAGATACACAGAGGCAAGCTTGGTTAAGAAGATGGAAGAGGAAGGCATAGGAAGACCAAGTACATACGCACCTACAATTAGTACGGTTCAGAACCGTGGGTATATTCAAAAGGATGGTAAGCAGCTTGTGCCACAAGATATTGCATTTACAGTAACAGATCTACTTGCTGATCATTTTAGCAATATTGTAGACCTTAAATTTACAGCCAAGATGGAGCATGAGCTTGATGAAATTGCAGGTGGTCAAAGAGAGCGAACGGAGTTCTTGCGAGGCTTCTTTGTTCCATTTAAAAAGTTAATAGAAGAGAAAGGTATAGAGATAAAGAAGGAAGACATATTACAAGAGAGAATTTTAGGAAAAGATCCAGCAACAGAAGAGGAAGTAATTGTAAGAACAGGGCGATTTGGTCCATATGTTCAGCTCGGTAGGCCAGACCCAGCAGATAAAAAAACCAAGAAGAAAGAAAAGCCAAAAAGCGCATCTATTCCAGATGGAATGGACAAAGACAGCATCACATTAGAGCAAGCTCTTACATTGTTTACATTGCCAAGAGACCTAGGAGAAATAGATGGAGAGGTACTACAAGCAAACAATGGTCGATTTGGTCCTTATCTTCGTCTTGGTAAAAAGACAGCTTCACTAGGTGAAGATTATGACCCTATAACAATTACGTTCGAAGAAGCACAAGTAGTTATGAAAGAGGCAAAAGAAAAAGCAAAAAAGATGTCTGAACCATTAAAAGAATTTGGTGAAGATCCAGAAAGCAAAGGAGAAATACAGCTAAAAGAAGGGCGATATGGACCATATATAACAGATGGAAAAACAAATGTATCACTAGGGAAGAAAGTTACTATAGAAGAAGTAACTTTCGAAATAGCTGTAGAAATGCTCAAGAAGAAACGTGCTCAGCCAAAGAAAAAATGGAAAAAGAAAAAATAAGTAAATTTGCGTATACTATTAATTAGATGAACTTTCTAAATATTTTTCGTTTGCACAGAGTTACATTCGCAATGATTGTTGCACTTGTTACTTGTATAGGCATTTCTTTTGGAATGGCGGTGACTTTTGGTTATGCCCCAAGCGATGATTTGTTTTTGGTAGTACAGAATCTAGCGATTAGAGGACCAACTTTTCAGAACATAAAAACAGTATTTTCAACTTATGATCCAGAGCTATATATTCCGTTAACCTTTGTAAGTTATCAGATTGATTATTTAGTTGGTGGTCTAAATCCATCAATATTCCATTTAAGTAATATTTTGATTCATTCACTTAACTCCATCTTAATTTTTTGGATATTCTTTCGCATCACAAAGCATCGCACAGCTGCGTTCTTTGCTTCCTTGATTTTTGCTATTCATCCAATTAATACAGAGTCAGTTGTATGGATATCTGCCAGAAAAGATCTACTTTCTACATTTTTCTTCCTACTCACTTTTAGTAGTTATTTGGCTTATAGTAGAGCAAAAGACAAGAGGTACTATCTACTGAGTATGATCATTTTTGTTTTAGCGTTACTTTCTAAAGTGATGGTAGTTACCTTGCCTGCTATCTTAATTATCTATGATTATTTGATAGATAACAGAAGGGGCATAAAGAAAATAATAATTGAAAAACTTCCGTTCATCATCCTTTCAATAATTTTTATTATTATTGCGCTTGGTGGAAAGGAACGCGTGGTTAGCGTGCTCTCTATACAAGAGATGGCAATGCTCGCTAGTAAGAGCACGCTCTTTTATGTTCAAAAAATATTTA
This sequence comes from Candidatus Peregrinibacteria bacterium, assembly GCA_018648865.1. Lineage (GTDB taxonomy): Bacteria > Patescibacteriota > Gracilibacteria > Peribacterales > Peribacteraceae > JABGQH01. Next base: position 8,641 of record JABGQH010000001.1, on the reverse strand, counting down.
TTCCTGTTGGGTTAACAATCATTTATCCATTCAACGAAGCGATTACAATTGGCACCTTCTTTCCATACATCATTGGAATCTTATTGATGATAGGGGGTGGAATATTTGCGATTAAAAAATCACCACTTATTGCGTTTGGATTACTATGGTTTGCACTAACACTTGTGCCAACATTTAGTAACGCTAGCAAAGCAGGATTCATATTTTTTGCTGTAGATAGATACGCATATGTTCCATCAATTGGAATCTTTTTAATAGTTGCTTTTGTGTTCTCTAAATTAAATTGTAAATCAAAAATATTAATTGGATCATTAGTTAGTATATCGCTTGTACTGGGGCTCCTTTCAATCTCTCAGACTAGGACATGGGTGGACTCTGAGCATCTATATAACCATGCAATAGATGTGTACCCAGAGTCTGTTCCAGCACGTGCAAGCTTGGCACGTATACTAAGAGAATCAGGAGAGTATGAAGAGGCATTTGCAGTCTTAAAAGAAGGGCTCCCCTTTGAAGATCATCCTGTAATGCATTTGGGTGCGGGATATATTTATGCTCGGGTTGGACAAGTCCCAGAAGCTAGAAATCAGTTTGTGCTAGCCAGAAAGATGGACATGGAATCTGCTGAACCTGTGTTTTCTTTAGGGTCACTAGAAGAACAAATTGGTAATACTTCATTAGCTCAAAAATATTACAAAGAAGCAATTGATCTAGATCCTTCGTATGTAATTGCTAGAGTAAAGCTTGCTAGTATTTTATATGACTCAGGTAATTTGTTAGATGCAAAAGAGCAAATCGAACTAGCACTAGAATGGAATTCAAATTCTATTCAGGCACATGAATTACTTGCACAGATACTTAAAGAAGAGGGCGACAACAAGGGCTCGGATACACATTCCGAGATAGCAAAAAAACTAAGTGTTGGAATTTAGCTAAACATTTTCTTTACCCAAGATTTCTTTCCTTCCTCTTTGCCTTCTGGCAGAGCTAGATGCTTTTGCAAAGATGCCATTAGAACATTCCCCTCTCTCATTCGTTCATTTAATGATTGTACGATTTCAGTAAGAGCTTCTATCTGTTTATCCTTAACTTCTAATTGGTTTTCCTTACAAGAAAGTTCACCCTGCAATGTCTTCATAACAGATCCAGTAGCTTCTACTTTCTTATCTGTAGTTTTCTTAGCGGCTTTTACATCTGTTGTGAACTTCTTTACCAAAAGCTCTTCAGATATTTTCCAGCTAAATGGCTTTTTCTGCTTCTTTAAGCCCCTTACTTGGGTTGGATTTGGCTGAATAAGCTTTCTACCTGCCGACTTTGGCTGATCTTTTACAATGGATTGAACGAAACGTCGTATGGTAATTTCTGCTTTTCCGGCACGATCTGCTGCTTCTTTTATAGTTAGGTAAGATGACATGAGTTAAGTAGTTAATTTGTTAATAAATGAATAATTTCTGGATTGATCAGTGCATATATCATTAATTGATCAGTGCATGATCATGATCGAGTTCATTGTACTGATCATGATAGGTCATGCAAATTTGATGACTAGAGGAGGCATCTGAATTGTTGTCTATTACTAGGGTTCATCTAAATTAAGCTAGAGAATTCTTAATGAAATAGGCAAATCTTTTCAAAAATACCAGACAGTTGATCAGATCATGTTCATTGAGTGATCAGTTAGATTTCTAAATTAGAAGCAGAAATATGCAATGGGATTTCTACTTAATGTAATATTCAGCTAGAATATAAGCAGTTAAGTAAGATCTTTATATATAAATAGGCGCGTAGCTCAGTTGGCTAGAGCACTGGTCTCCAAAACCAGGGGTCGCAGGTTCGAATCCTGCCGCGCCTGCCAAGATGAATTGCAGACAAACAAGGAGCGTAGTGACGCAGTGAGTCGCAAGATACTTGGCCGGCCGAAGCGCCGAGAATGCGGTGCGAAGGCTGGCTTAGGCGATGGAGGGTCGAATAAAACTCTTGGATGTTTTACTGTGCGTGCGCGATGCTGATCAGTTCATTTTTTGATTGTGTCAGAGCGATTCTTTTGCGCTTTCGGAAAAGAATCTGGTATTTATCCGGCATGTCGGACTTTTGAGCACACTTCCATGGTTGTGTAGAAAAACTATCATCCAAATAACGCTCGACTGCAGGAGTCAATGCGCCCAATTCGTACCTTTGATTGATTACAACGATATTTGCTGTAAAAAGATTCTGTACAAATGATTGTCGGAAGTACGGTCTATCCTCTGTAAAAAAATAGTTATACTGGAAAAAATTTGGCCCGAGAGGAGAGTGCTCCGTAAATGCGTATGGCTGCATGCCATTGGCGCCTATAAACATATAACGTGGTTGCTTGCATGCCAAAAGAATGTCATCGATGTCCGATGCCGCGTCTTTCGTTTTCGCAATATTCTTTTGGATAGACACTAGTCTGGATTCCAGATGTGATTCGGGAATATGCAAAGAAAAGGATATCAAGACAGCGATGCATGCCATCAGAGATATGCGTTGCATATGTGGCCACATCTTGGGGATGCCGGTAACAAAGAGGGCAGAGGCTGCAATATACACTGGAACGGCAAAGGCAAAATGGTGATTCCAATACTGACCACCAAGCCCTACTGATAGTACTGTTAGAACAATAGCAACAACCATACTGATGATGGCTATTGGGAATGTACGCAACTGCGTATCCATTAAGCGGGTGCAGAAGACACACCCGAAGAATACAAGTGTGCTAAATCCCAAGAATGGAATGAACTGCTCAAGATTATAGAAGAGTTTTTGCCAATTGAGCGCACGCTGCCACAAAGGACCATGCGAGTGAATGTGATTGCCAAGCATTTCCGGCAGGTAAATGCTAAGGAATGGTCCAAGGTACCGCAGGACAGACAGGGCAAAAAACCCAAGTACAGCGGCCAATGCACACGGCTTGACGAAACGATCGATAATGCGTGATGGAGATGTGGCATAGATCAAAAGAACACTGGCTAGTGCAGTAAGTACGAATGGCTCTTTCATACCTATGGCGCACATAAGAAGGAGTCCTGCAGTTACGGTACGCCGTACTGACATGTGCTTTTTATCATCAAGAGTGATGGTGACAAGGTAGAGAGTGGCGAACATGGAACCAAAGGACTCCACCTGAAATTCACCACTGCGCTCACCCATGTAGAGCGCCCAAACTAATCCCAGAAGCACAGTGATCACTTGCGATAAAAGTCCTAAGTTTTTGTTATTATTTTTTGAAATGTTGCGCGCAATTAAAAGAAGAGAGATTGGGATGATAGCAATACTGATGATCTGAAGTACTGAAATCAACATCGTACCTTTTGTGAGCCACAAAGAGAGGCTTGAGAGTAGAAAGACTCCCGGAGGCTTTGTTTCGAAAAGATCAATATACGGTATCAATCCATTTAAAATACCTCTTCCTACTCCCAGGTATAGTGTTGAGTCTGCATTTAGAGGCCCCTGAAGTTCGTACAGAATTCGTTCAAAGAGATGGTACCCAAGAACAGTTCCCACAAGTAGCAATACAGATAATGCAAGAAGGTTTTTTCTGCATATGTAGCTACACACTGTTATTAATTTTTGTTTCATATTTCCGGCTATTATAGCATATCCAAAGCTTTTTTTCTACGTTTGATGTTCAGTACGCCTTGCCAAGTTGGATTCTAACTAATTGGAAGAATTATAAGAAAGCAGCATAGAATGTGTTGAGTTTGGTGCAGTGCGCTACACTGCTCGTCGAACCTTATATGCTTTTAAAACAACGTAAGAAACATCTTCGGGATTGTTCATTAGATCCAGCCTTACTTGGTTCAAAGCTTGGTAGGGGTGCAGGCCATATTGTGTTTGCATATGGAAACGATTTGGTCGTAAAGATTCCATTTTTAAAATGGGTGAAGAGCAGACTTTCTGTGCTTACTGCAGACGATGCTAAGAAAAATATTGATATAGTCAAAGAAAGATTTGAGCCATATATTTTAAATTCAGAAATCCACTGTCATGAATTTAGTAACAGCTATTGCATTACGCAAAATAGAGTTTTTTCTTTCTCTAATCTTAGAGCAGATCACATTGTGAATGATCTAGAAATTGCGAAACAATTCTCAGATATCCTAAGTAGAAATCAAAAGCTATTAGAAGAAAAAGGTTACTCTCTAGATTTTTTTGGGCAGGAAGGTTGTATAAAAACAACACTTTCAGCTCTAAAAATTTGCCATCCGCAGATGGCGAATTTGTTAGTTGCAAAAGATTCACCTTGTCGAATATACATAGCAGACAGTCAGTTATTTGAAGTTAAAAAGCCAGAGAACGAGCGTATAAGCAGAAGAATGATGGCAGAGGCTTCTAGATGGGGCTTTTTGCTTAATAAGGTATTCGCAAAGAGCGCATTTGGAGAAGATATAGGTAGAACTAAAAGAAAATAGACGTAAAAGCATGTAAATAGGACCCTTCTTCCACACTTCTCTTATTTCTGCTATACTAATCCGATGTATTTGAAAGAAAAAAATAATAAAAGGAATCCAATAAAGAAAATAGCTCTTTTGGGAGCAGTGCTATTCATACTAATAATTGAAGGCCCTGAAGTAATTGAAAATAGTTCATTATTCAAGAATATTTCAAGCAGCGACTTAGCAATTGGTGGATCAGTGGCAGAGATCCCATCTAGTAAGATAGAAGGTGTACGTAGATTAAGAACAAAACAGTCCGTATTAAGCAGAAGAGAAGAAATCATTAGATATAAACTTAGAATGATTGAAGTAAAGCAAAATAGATCAAACGAAGAAGAGATTAGAAGAAGTAGAGACGCTCTTGTAATGCTTTTGCAGGATCAAGAAGATACAAACGAAAAGTTAGCAGACTTCTTTCAGCAAATGTGGGAGGCAGATGGAATGGCAAGGGTCGCAACCATGGGGATGGAATCTGCAAATAATATTGTTATGTCTTGGCCAGTTACTCCTAGGAAAGGAATTTCTGCAACATTTGGAGACACATCTTATAAGACTAGATTTGGGATCTCTCATCAAGCTATAGATATTCCAGTACGCCAAAAGTCAGATGTTTTATCTGCTGCAGATGGAGTTGTTAGTTTGGTTGCAAACAATGGAATGGGATATAGCTACATAATTGTTCGTCATGAAGGATTCGCAACGCTGTATGGGCATGTAAATAAATTCTTAGTAAAGAAGGGAGACGAGGTAAGGGAGGGTGATGTGATCGCGCTATCTGGTGGGGCACCAGGAACACTTGGTGCGGGCGCACTAACAACAGGACCTCATGTTCATTTTGAGCTAATTTCAGGAGGAGAGAAGATTGATCCTATGCCATATCTTCCGTATTCATCTTCAGTAAAAATAGTTAGAGATCAGTAGATATGTATTAAGTATTATGTATGTATCCTGTGATTTATTTTGCCTGTTTGCATGCTTAATTCTTAATCCTTAATACATAATTCTTCTTAGTATTTTTGTTTAATAAATTATTAGTTATTAACTATTAACAGTTTCTTCCGCATATCTTTCTGTCATACCAGACACATAGTCTTTTACTGCCTCCTCTAATGTACTTCCTTTTTCTTTCTGTAGAGCAATAATTTTTTTAGATGGATTTTTATATTCCTTTGTAAGTAATTCAGAAATTTTATTTGATCCTTCTATACTTTTAGAAAGAATGGATGGATGTTGATACATGTTGTCCCACAAGAATGTTCTTAGTTCAGATAGTCGGCTGCACATTTTTTTAGAAAATCCAATTAGCTGAATCTTTGTGCTTTGCACATCTTCGAGTGAATCAATCCCCTCTTTTTTAAGTCGATTTAATGATTCTTCGTATAGATCGGTTACTAATATATGTATTAGTGCACCACGTAATGATGTGTCTCTACCCTTGGATAGTTCCCTTGCCTCGCTTGCCAGGGAAACAGAAGTTATTTGGTCCATTGTAAACAGATCTTCATGCATGCCATCATCACTATCATGAGCGCTATAAGCTATCTCATCAGCGATATTAACTATTTGTGCCTCTAGTGTTTGGCCGCTAAATGTTTTGTCTTTTTGATCATGAACAGTTTTGTGTTTTTTTAATCCATCTAATACTTCCCTATTCAAATTAAGACCAAGGTAAGAATTGGTATGGTTTTCAAGTAGAGTAACAATTCTGTATGACTGTTCGTTATGTTCAAAAGTCATATTGTATTTCCTCATCCATTTATCAATTGCTTCTTCCCCCGTATGTCCAAATGGAGGATGTCCAAGATCATGAGCGAGTGCTATGCATTCTACTAGGTCTTCATTCAGCTTAAGTGTCCTAGCTATGTCTCTACTAATTTGGGCAACTTCTAGAGTATGAGTTAGTCGTGTTCTGTAATGGTCTCCTTGCCCTGTCACAAAGACCTGTGTTTTGCCCTGTAAGCGACGGAAAGCCTGAGTGTGTAATAATCGGTCTCGATCACGTTGAAAAGGCAGACGCGTTGAATCTGGGCTTTCTGGATGTTCTCTACCAATTACACCTTCCAAGGGCACAGCATATGATGCCAGCATGGCATTTGCTTCTTGTAGCCTATTTAATTTGAATATATCTGAGCTCAACAGAGCCAGTATGAATCATTAATATCCTTACGTGTATGTTTTTTGATTGCTTTCTTTTGTAACTGTTTGCGATTTGTGGGTCCAAGCGATCGCTGAGTAGTACGTTCGTCCCTGGATTCATCCAGGTGGGTGGCCGCAACATTGATCCACGGATCTATGTGATTTGGCCTCCCGTTAAGAACTGATAGAGAAGAAACGTAACCACTCTGACGGGACGTTGAGATTGCTTATTACGTTATATTTACATTCGCTCTATGTCGATGTTTACGGCTTGCAGAAGGCATGGGGGACTGTCAAAACAAAAATGTGTGTAATCAAAAATGCGTAAAGCAGATAGTACATTTCGTTATAAAAACTAGACATGCTAATAATTTGTATCAATCAAACAGGACACCAAAACATTTATTCAGAGCAGTGTGCAAACAAGCACATTCGTGGATCCGTTCCGCATATCTGCTTTATCGCCCCCTCGGTATGTCCAATATTTCTCTGGCATGCAGCATGTACAGTCCGTAGAGCGCTCTATGTTAGATTTGGGTACTCCAACCCCCAAAAACTGTTCCAAGGCAGCGCAGCGCAAATCTACGTGTTTTTCATGGAAAAACTTAGAATCAACATTCGACAGCTCTGTTATAGGATCAGAGAACTCTGCACAGTCTGTACAAAGAGAAGGCCCTGCAGCGACCAAGGTTTCTGAAGGAATAATGCTATATGAACTATGTAATGTATTAAAAAACTCATTTATAGCTCCTGCATTTATTCCTCGCCAGCCTGCATGCAATACCCCTAGAATATTTTGCGCTGGAGCAAAAATAACAAAGTTTTGGCAGTCACCCCAAAAGCTGCACAAAGAAACATTCTTCATTTCGGTAATCATTCCATCTGCATCTTGTTTGTTATTAATTGGATCTTTAATTTCTACAGTTTTAGTTCCATGAACTTGGTTTAGGCAGACTGATTCATTACCAATTATTTTAGATAAATCTGAGCTCTTTTTCATATCATCCTCCTTCGTAAAAATATCCACTCGCAATCTATCTGAGTATGGGGCCAATAATAAAAAAGGTGACTCAATCATTTTATTGATCATGCTTAGAAACCAGACGGGGGATAATGTTAATTATCTGAACCGCTGTATATGCGTATCCAAATTCTATTTGCAGTATTTCGCCAGCGCTCTTCATTATCTTAGAAGATAGCTCGCATGCTGAAGGATGATCAAGCCCCTGACTGATCAAGCCCCCGATCAAGCCTGCTAATACATCTCCAGTGCCACCAACAGTTAATCCTGCGCTTCCTCCATCTATTTCAGTTTGATCACCATTTGAGTGAGTTATCAAATCTGTTTCACCTTTTAGACATATGGTTGCGTTGTTTTCACTTGCTACTTTACTTAGCTGATCTTGATCAATGCCCATGCGCTCCAGTTCACCTAAATGAGGAGTGACTATTGCGTTTTTCCCTTTGACTAAAGACAGGGTATTTTTTTGTAGAGCTGTAGCGTCTAATACTAAATCACAACTGGCAGCTTGTATAATTTGATCTAGTACTTTTTGTTCAGATGGGTCTTTTGAAATACCAGGACCAATTACAGCACTATCCATTGTAGCTAGCAGTTCCAGGATTGGTTCGATGTCTTCATCTTTAAGTAGATCATTTTTAAATGGATGAACCTGAAAATTAAGTGAAGTAGTTTTGGCAACTGCCTTATGGCAGCTTGGTAAACATACGAATATTAAATCCGCTCCACTAGCCTCTGCAGCAAGAGCACTTAGTAGCGGTGCGCCATGAATAGTAGGGGATCCACCGATAATTGCTACTTTGCCATTTTCTCCTTTGTGTGATGATGGGTTTCGATCAATCATGGATCATATTGTATCAGAATATGTATTAAGAAAGCTTTTTGAATCGAATTTTAGAATAGCTTTAAGACTTAAGCTTTAAGCTTTGAGTATTTAATATAGTAATTTATCTATTGTATTTTTAAATAAAATTTCTCATAGCTCATAGCTCATAGCTCATAGCTCATAGCTCATAGCTCATAGCTCATA
>JABGQH010000020.1:3244-6270 GCA_018648865.1 Candidatus Peregrinibacteria bacterium | reverse complement strand
TTTGGATTGGCGCTGTCATAAACCCGAGCACGAAGTGCGAGTGGTTTATGGCTCCTCGGGCTGGACTCGAACCAGCAACCCTCTCGTTAACAGCGAGATGCTCTACCATTGAGCTACCGAGGAATGTGACAAAAGTATATGCAAAGAACAAGCGCATGTGTAGCAAAAAAGCGAAAATTACGCTGGTGCATTCATACGGAACAGCGCGTGCAAGATTTCTTTGATTTCAGGTACATACAATTCGCCGTCACGTTCATATATTCCACTATCTCTCAGTTCCTTAATATTGGCATTTACGAAGAGGGTGCCATTTGGTAATCCAAATCGAGCACGGGAAAGATCATGTCCAATGCAGTAGTTTGCATCTTTTTCTACATCACTTGCTCCTAGTAAATATTTACAATTCTCAAGTACACATCCTACACAGCGACTTACGTTGTGTTTTATGGATTCATCTGTTCTTTCGGTATGCGGAGTATCTAATCGACGAGACCAGAAGCCAGTAGGACTCATTTGATCTGTTATTACTCCAATATCTGGATTTAGATATTGTTCAGTAATTGTTTCATTTGGCATTCCAGATTCTTGCGATAGTAATAGTGGAGTAGCCATAGCAACACCTTCACCTGGTGCACTTTCTATTTGATCTTGAAATGCATATCCTCCAGCAAAAATTATTGGAATATGCTTTTTCTTAATTCCATATTGCTCAAGCATCCCATCAATCATGTCCCGCATATCATTATATATTGTATTTGGATCAAATCTCTCTGGGTGCTCATGATCATCTTTTAGCCATCCCAAATGTCCACCTGCTATGGTAGGTAATTCAACGTAGAAGGCATCAGGGATTCGTCCATCGTTTTTCAATGCAGTACGCATGATCATTCTTGCTGCAAATACAGATGAAACAATTGGTTCATAGCGTATATGCTGAGCATCTTCTTCGTTTAGCCGTTTAAGAAAACCTTTATTTGGCATTCCTGCTCCAATGTTTAAAATATCAATTTCTCCTGATTTAATCACATCTTCCAGTGTTGAACCGAAGTGATGCACTATGTGCATAATATTTGCACCAAAAACGCCGTATTCACATTTTTCACGTACTTCCTTTATTATTCTTTCTACGGAGCTACGATTATATACTTCTAGCAATGCTATGCGCTCCTTGGCACTGTATTCATGAAGTTCTTTGCCATCAATTTTTAATCCTGGACGCAATAATTCATACCCATGAGCAGAAAGTGATGCTGATCCAATCGCATTATTATTCATCATTTCTGCTGCAAAAGTTGATCCGGAGAAATCTATCCCCATTCCTCCATTTGCAAGAGGAAAATCCACTTCACCACGGAACACCGCATTTAAATACTCTTCTTTATCTCCTTTACTATCAAGATTTGGAACGGAGAGAAGCCGACTTTCAAGAGCATTAACTTCTGACATACTCGATATATTATCATTTCTTTACATATACGCAACTTTGTCGTACAAATAACAATATAAACTAAATGATTTTACTTTGTTGGCTTAAGCAAGACGATTTCTCTACCAACAAATTGGTCTGAACGCCTATAAAAGAGCGTTGGACGAGCGTGATTTTCTAATTTGATTGGTAGAACAACTTCGTATGGGAGCTCTTCTATAACTTTCCAAATCTTTTCTAAAAAGATTGGCTCTTTCTTTGTCCTCCAAACTGGCCAAGTACAAGCAATTGGTACACCTGGCATAGTTTCTGCAGCATTTCGTAGGAATGCTTCTTGGATTACCTCATTCTCCCTCTTTTCTGCCATTACATCTTTTTGAGAAGGCCTCCTTTCCATAGGGGTACCAAGAGTTGTTTCTGTAACAACGCAGTCTGGTAATACTTTTAGGTCAAATGGTTTTGTAGCATCTTGTTTCCAAACAGTACTTTTTACATCCTTCTTTAAAATCTTATATTCCTTTCTAATCCAATCTAGATTCTTTTCTGTTCCTGTTACAGCTTTTTGAACTTTGTCAGAAGCTAGGACTGCGCAACTTCTAATTAATGATTCCATTGGGATAACTCCTGTTCCACAGAATGGGTCAAATACAGTTCCAGATAATGGCTTAAACTTTTTTAGTTCCTTTGGTTTTTTATCACTCGCGTCTAACCATAATCCAAAGTTTAGTAGAATTTGAGCAAGTTTAGGAGGTAGCAATCCAACTGATGTGTCTCTTACTGGCTTCTCCATATCTCTTTTAGAGTAAGCATCTATGTTTTGTGCTGCGATAGTTTTGCCTATCCAGAAATGATTCTTAGAAGCGAGCAGAACAAGTTCTAACCCCCCTTTACCTGTAATCATTCCTTGATCGTAGAGTATTACTGTTGCTGCTGCCTTACGCTCATTACCTACGTATCTACTAGCTCGCCCCTTCTTTCTAATGGCTTCTTTGCACTCGCGATAAAGCTTTTTTACATATCTTGGTGGTATACCTTCTGCCCTAAGTGCAAACGTTACCTTCTTTCCTCTTACACTTTCCATTTCTTTAACTAGTAATCTTGGTACATCCTTTAGTTCTAAATTATCTGAGCTAAGTTGCTCTGCAATGATTACTGTTCCACCTAGAATATCTAAAGTTGCACTATTTAATTGGGTAGAACTAGAAAAAGTTATTACCTTTTTATTAAATGTATTAACAATATCAAATCCAGGGATAACTGCAGCTAGTTCTGCGGTACTTATGTGTGGTTGGTGGCCTAAAAAGGCTGCGTATGTTGGCATAAATTAAGTGTAGCAGTTAAACAGTGCATGAGCTATAAGCTATAAGCTATAAGCAATTTTAGGAAAAGCACGAAATCGAAAATATAACAAAAAGATATTAATACGCTTAGTGAGGCAGCTCAAAGCTCAAGTCTTAAAGCTTTTAATGATCAGATTTATTATCTGCAAAACTAGTCATTAATAATATAATTATTACGATTGCAATTGGAGCTAGTTGAATTATTCCTCTGGCGTAGCCCGTTTGTTTTAGCGCTTCTACAGAAAGAGAAGTAAACATGA
>JABGQH010000020.1:0-3144 GCA_018648865.1 Candidatus Peregrinibacteria bacterium | reverse complement strand
CCTCTGGCGTAGCCCGTTTGTTTTAGCGCTTCTACAGAAAGAGAAGTAAACATGAAAATAAGCAATTGGCCGAAATATAAGATACAGAAATAGCCAACCAATATTACAAGAGGGGATAAGAATGCAGATTTCCACTTAATAATTAGTAATCCTAGTAGTACGGGAAATAGTAAAGACCAGTTGCCCTCCATTATTGTGTTTAAGTAAACGGAATACAGCACTCTTGGTTGCCAAGAGATTGAAAGCCCAGATACCTCATGCGCGTTTCCGAAAGATAGTCCATGTGACCATTTAAATATTAGCCAAGGTAATAGAACTAAAGATATAACAGCAATTGAATGAAAGAATATTAATCTTGTTTCTTTTTTAGATAGTTCTGATTGGTATCTCATCCATGCCAAACTACCAATAAACAAAGCAATGAATGTTGGCAAATGTAGAAGTAAAGCTTCATTTTTTGTGAATATTAAAAGCGCTGCAAATAGAGTACTCAATCTTAAATAACTTAATCTAATATCTGATTCTTTCGCCTTAATTGCGTTATAAAGCATAGATACAGCTGCAAAAACATGTATTGCTACAAAAATATCTGCATATGCACTTGCTCCATGAATCAAAAATAATGGCAGGCTACTTAGTCCATACACACCAGCAAGTGACCAAAGTAAATTCACGTGTCTCCGCAAGAAAAAGAACACAAGTGCCAATGCAATTAGGTACCACAAGATATGTGGCGAGTTAACAAGTCCTTCGTTCCATCCTCCTGCAAGTGAAGCAAGCCATGTTTTAGTTAAAGGGACAGATGGTGGATAAGAATAAACTCCAGTATCTATTACTGAGCTAGATACACTCTCACTATTTAGGTGCATCTCTTGCGTTACATAAAAAACCTTTCCTCTCATATTCCAGTTTTTATAAACATCATCCAGATAAGCGGGGCTACCAACTAACAAAATTGTTGCTGTTACTATCTTTACAATTGTTAATACAGCCAAGGCACTCAATAAAATTTTAATCCACGTAGGTAAGCTTTTTATAGAAGTAGATTTAGCCACGTCAGGGGAGTCAGCTTTCCAATATTCTCGCATTCTAAGCCAAAACCATAAAAGGACTGCTAAAAAGATAATGCTTAAAAGCAGCATGTTCATGGCAGAGAACTTCATTATTCCAATACTCTCCCCTAAAAAGAATAAATACATTGTAAGAGTTGTCCCCATCACAGTACCTAGAATCCATCTTTCTGTATTTTTTAATACAGGTGCGTTCCGCTCAAACATACGGATTGTTAGCCAGCCAATACTTGCTGGGATAATAGTGCCGAGAATAAAGGCAATTACGTTCATAGATATGAAAGAAAAATAAATGTGCCAGGTGCATACTCATGCATAACTTCTCCCACAGGAGAAAGGATCTGTCCATCCTGGGAAACTAATTGGTTATTTTCATTGATAGAAATATCTGGTCTTTCATATACAACCCAATAACGTATTTTATTAGCATTCCCTTCAAATTGATGAGTTGGCAAACTAGGATAAGTGGCATATCTAATTAGCCCTTGGTACGGCCAATTATCACTACTAATAAATATATATTCATCTTCATTTTCTACGGCTATTGCTACGCTATCTGAAAAGTCAGAAAAGAATGACCTCTCTCTAAAAGTGCGTTCACCTACATCTTTACTGTAATAACTACTATAGTCATTAATCAGATAGTTTACAGTTTCTGCGCTCATCCTGATGTCATACAGAACCCAAAAACTTCCAATCAATATTAAGAACGAGAATGCAGCAACCTTGGCTGAACATTTCTTTGCCAATTTAATCCAAACTATAATAATCAATCCAAGTGCTGTTAATATATAGATCACAATATTGGCAGACCCTGCCAATGGTGGGCGGACTTGGAACATCTGTTCACGCATTACTGGAGTTGTAGAGAATCTTGGTCCCCACAAAAAATTAACTGAAAATGGTCCATATACATCAAATGCCCAGAATCCTTTTATAAATTCTGCAACCTTTTCTGTTGGGCTCCATCCCAGTATTTGCATCTTTTGAATAGTAATTGATGTATTCGGATAAAGCAGAAAACCAAATTTAGTTACATGATTTGTTTTTCGCCCGAATCTAGACATATCTATTTCTTGAACTCTTAATCCATCTGTTGCATGTAACCTAATAGGTGTTTGATATATTTCTTCGCTGCCTTCCATTTGCCACTGGACGGCTATTTCAACCTCTTTTTCTGATGAATATATAATCCCAACAGAATCTGCAGGGTACAATAATGAAACAGGAGTAATTATTCGTTCTTCTTTTGTTCCAGATGAAATATTCATTCCATCTCTGGTTTTTTCTATAGCTATTCCACCACTCGCTTGCCATGAAGTACCTACAAAATCTGTGCGAAAATCCCATTCTGTAATACTTAAAGCAGAAACATTAATAGGAATAACAATCAACGCACATGCTGTGACTAGAAAACTTCCGATAATTGATATATAGACTCTATTCATAGATCCCAAATATCTTGGACTGTAATTATTTAATTAGCAATTGTCTAAAACAGATTATCTTATTTTTCTGGTGCGAAATCTACCTCTAAGTCGCCGCCCTCTAATACTGCTTTTATTCTTCTAACTCCTGCAGAAGAGCTTTCTTCTTTTTTAATACGGAACTTACCTAGTGCTCCAGACCTAGAAATGTGTGGTCCTCCACATATTTCTTTACTGATGGTATCTGCACCCTCACCAATGGTATATACCTTAACTTCGTTTCCATACTTATCGTCAAAAACACCCATTGCACCACTTTCTTTTGCTTTCTCTGGAGTATTCAAGCTATAGCTAATTGGCAGATCTGCACTAATTGCTTCATTAACAATTTTTGTTACTTCTTCTTTTTGCTCTGGTGTTAGCTTTTGATCATGAGAAAAATCAAACCTAAGTCTCTCTGCAGTTATATTTGATCCTTTTTGATACACATGATTACCAAGTACTTTCCTAAGTGCTGCACATAGTAAATGTGTAGCTGTATGTAGTTTGGCAGTTTCTACAGAATTATCTGCCAGCCCTCCACTAAACTTTTTTTCGGCTCCTGCACGGCTTAAGTCTTGGTGCTCTTTAAATGCTTTATCAAACCC
>JABGQH010000003.1:51518-55957 GCA_018648865.1 Candidatus Peregrinibacteria bacterium | reverse complement strand
CTGTAACTGTGTTTCTGGGAATTTCTACATCAATATTTTTTAGATTATGCATTTTCGCCCCCTTAATAATTATTTTGTCCATGTCCATAGTTTGTTGATTGGAAAATCAATATATATCAAAAAAATGCCGCGAAGCTGCGGCGAGCGCAGAGCGTATCAAAAAAAAGGTCCTATGTCTAGGGTTAGGACCCAAATATGGAATAATTAGGAGTTAATTTCTTTTCCTCATTTCTATTAGTTCATTAACATAATTGTATATGTTTACAGGGATAGTTGAATCAATGGCAGAAATTAAAGGCAAAAGAGACAATAGATTGGTAATTTCAAGGCCTTCTTCTTTTACAGATTGCGATATTGGATCAAGTATTTGTGTATCTGGAGTCTGTCTTTCTATTGTAAATTTAACAGATTTAGAAATAGAGTTTGATGTTATAGATGAAACATATGATAAAACTACATTAGGAGGCTTAGATTTAGGTTCAATGGTTAATTTAGAACGAGCCCTTAGGGCAGATGGTAGGTTTGACGGCCATATAGTTCAGGGACACATAGAGGGCAGGGGAGTTTGCACTCAAAATGAGCAAGGAATAATAAAAATTGAACTATCAAAAGAGCTGATCAAAAATTGTGTTCAAAAAGGAAGTATAGCGCTAGATGGAGTGTCTTTAACAATATCAAATCTTACAGAAAACCAAATCTCGGTATCACTTATCCCACATACTTTGGAATCCACATCACTTGGTAAGTTAAAAGTAGGTGACTTCGTAAACATCGAAACAGATATTTTGCATAGATATTTGCAAAATATGGCAAAGAATCAGTAAATGTGATTGTTAGAATGTGCTTTATACACATACAATGTTTTTAATGAAAACTGAGCACAAAGCTTTTAAATCTAATGTTGATCCATCTTGGCGGATTGGGATAGTGGCTTCTGAATATTATTCAGAGCAAATGGATACATTAATTAAAGGAGCACTAGATGAATTACAAAAAGCCGGAATCCCAAAAGAGAATTGTAGTGTTCATAGAGTTTCTGGATCTTTTGAAATACCTTTAATAGGATCTGAGTTAGCAGATAGTAAATCCATCGATGCATTAATTGGTCTTGGTATAATAGTAGAGGGAGAAACACATCACGCTAGTCTAATAGCACAACAAGTCTGTAGAGGAATTATGGATATCCAATGTAAATATAGAATTCCTTTTGCATTCGAAATACTTTACGTTGATGCCATTAGGCAGGCAGAGGAGAGGCTTGATAGAGGGAAGGAAGCAGCTGCCACTGTTCTACATTCGCTTGCCAAGTTGCGATCGATACGTTCTTGAGCCCTTGTCAATAACATAAGTGGGGCGGTACTATCTGTAGTATCCCTCCCCTCATTATGAAAAATCTTTCTAAAATAAGTCTAATTACGCTTTCTTTTTGTCTTTCTATTGGAGTTGCTGCAGCTGCAGTTTTTCCAGATGTGCCAGACGGACATATTTTCCAAGAAGAAGTAGAAGCTCTTGTTGGAGTTTCTGTTATCTCTGGTAACCCAGATGGAAACTATTATCCAGATAGGTCAGTTAATAGGGCAGAATTACTAAAGATGTTATACAAAGCCGCAGGCAAAACTCCAGATTCGTCCAGTGTTCGTTGTTTTACAGACGTAACTCCAGATAGTTGGTACGAGTCATATGTTTGTGATGCTTCTAGTAATCAGTATGTAAACGGTTATCCAGATGGATCTTTTAAGCCGGGGCAAGCAGTAAACAGAGTAGAGGCACTAAAGATGATAACTAATATTTTAGATATAAACGTAGAAGAAATAGACCAGGCAACAAGAGAAACAGTTAAGTTTGTTGATGTGTCTGTATCTGCTTGGTATACCAAGTATTTATTTGCTGCTTTCTCTAAAAGAATTCTACCTATTGCAGGGATGGATGGATCTAGATTTTATCCAGAATCATCACTATTACGAGGAGAGGCCGCCGCATATATTTTTAACGCATTGAATGCAGAGCTAGTACAAGACAGGCAACAGAATGAAGAGAGTAGTAGCTCTCAGGCATCATCAATAGCATCTACTGGGGATACAACCTCTGTAGGGATGGGAATATCTTCATCTGCATATAGCAGTGAGGCTGTTGTAAACAATGAAAGAATTGATTTTCCATTTGATAAAAGTGGAAAATTTGATAGAAAGAAACCTTTTTCATATGAATTTACTCTAGATTCTTCAGAAACAATATTTGTTGATGCATCAGTAAATAGTGGAGAAGTTTCTTGCAGGCTTTACCTACTAAGAGAGAACGGCTTTTCAGATGAATACTATTTGGGCCACCAAGAAGATGGGGGATGCTATATTCATGCAGCACTTTCTCCTGGAGAATACCAATTACAGTTACAGCCAACTGTTGCAGACACAGTATTTTCAGTTTCAACTATTAATAAGTCGGGGGATGGTAATGATGGATTCAAAGAAGCTAGTCGTCTATACAAAGGAACGCCTCAGACAGCTATGTTAGAGACTGACGACATACAAGATTTTTACATGTTGGTTGTTTCTTCAAAAGAGAATATGACAATCGATGTCTCAAATTCTTTGGAAATTAAATGCACAATTTTTCCAATGAGTAATGTAGACATGTATGGATTTGATTTTCCAGAATGTAACAAGAGTTATTCATATACTCCTGGAACGTATTACATATCTATTTCACGTTCTATAGGGAAAAAGATTTCCAAGAAATCTTATACCATTCTATTACAAAGATAGTTCTGTAATAGTGTCTAGTTAGCTGTTCACATACTTCCCTCTGTGATATAAGGGATGTATGGAATCAGTTGGATTAAATTCTGTTAGGTCGGCACTTGATGCTCTGCAAAGAGGCCAGATGATTATTGTTACTGATGATGCATCAAGAGAAAACGAAGGAGACATAATTATGTCGGCCCAATATATGACAGAAGAAAAGATGGCATTCATTATTAGACACACTGGTGGTGTTGTTTGTTTAGCACTTAATAATGAAATAGCAGATCAATTGGATCTGCCTTGCATGGTGAAAGAGAATACCTCTGCCTTGCGTACTTCTTTCACAGTTAGCATAGAAGCATCTAGTGGTGTAACAACTGGAATTAGTGCAGCAGATAGAACGCAGACAATACTAAGCGCGATTCATCCTACTGCTAGGCCAAAAGATTTATGTAGGCCAGGGCATGTGTTTCCACTCAGGGCTAAAGATGGAGGAGTGTTGGTACGTGCAGGGCACACAGAGGCTGCTGTAGATTTGATGAAATTATCTGGGCAACGAGAAGCTGCAGTTATAAGTGAAGTAATGAATGATGATGGAACAATGATGCGTGGTTCTGTTCTTGAATCTTTTGCGAAAGAGAATGATATTTTAATACTTTCTATTGCAGATTTAATTGCGCATAGAAAACAGTGTGAGACAACAATTCGAAAAGAGGCAGAAACAGAACTAGAAACCGATACAGGAATTTGGAAGATGTGTGTTTATACAGATGAGATTGAAAAAAAGGAACATGTTGCATTGGTAAAAGGAGATATTGATCCTACAAAATCTACTCTTGTACGTGTTCATTCTGAGTGTCTTACAGGTGATACTTTTGGATCAAGTCATTGTGATTGCGGACATCAAATGCAAAAAGCTATGCAGATGATTAATGCAGAAGGCAGTGGTGTTTTTGTTTATTTGCGACAAGAAGGAAGAGGAATAGGATTACTAAATAAAGTTAAAGCGTACGAACTACAACAAAAAAAAGGATTAGATACAGTAGATGCAAATTTTAATCTTGGTTTTAAAGATGACCTTAGAGAGTACGGAATTGGTGCACAAATTTTAAAAGATATTGGAGTTGGTAATCTGCGTTTACTAACAAATAATCCAAAGAAGATAATTGGATTAAATGGTTATGGGCTGCACATTATCGAGCAAGTTTCTATTGAACATGATTGCTTAACAAGTAAGCAAAAAAAGTATCTAAAAACAAAAAAAACTAAGCTCGGTCACAACATAAAAAATATTTTGTAAAAAACAAAAGATAACATTTTTTATTTCGCGCTGTAGAAAAAGGTTTTATGTATCGTAAGACTCTGTAAAATTTTCAGATGTTAACCCCTTTCCCCATTTTTTTATGGCACCTGCCAAGAAAAAAACAGCCAAGAAGAAACCAACAACTAAAAAGAGAGTTGTAAAAAAAGCTGTACGCAAGACAACAGCAAAAAAAAGAGCTCCTGCAAAACGCAAGCCAGCAGCAAAGAAAAAGACTGCTAAGAAACCAGTAAGAAAAACAGCAGCCAAGAAAAGAGCTCCTGCAAAACGCAAGCCAGCAGCCAAGAAAAAGACAACTGCAAAACGCAAGCCAGCAGCCAAGAAAAGAGCTCCTGCAAAACGCAAGCCAGCAGCAAAGAAAAAGACTGCTAAGAAAC
>JABGQH010000003.1:50391-51418 GCA_018648865.1 Candidatus Peregrinibacteria bacterium | reverse complement strand
CAGTAAGAAAAACAGCAGCCAAGAAAAGAGCTCCTGCAAAACGCAAGCCAGCAGCAAAGAAAAGAACTACAAAAAAAGCTGTACGCAAACCAGCAGCAAGAAAGACTACAAAAAAGAGAACAACAAAAAAGAGGAGGTAGTCTAGTTTGAAATTCGCAGAAACAATTACTCCGGTCGTTTAGATCGGAGTGTTTCTGTAATTAAAAATACTTAAATGAAATATTTAAGCATCTTCATGTGCCATCTCTGTTTTTAAATCTTCTTTTCTTTCATTATCATTATTATCTTTCTCTACCATATCTTCTGTTGTAAATATTTTGTCACCATCTAATGTTTCATGTTCCTCCATTTGCAAATTAGTTTTTGTTCCAAAATTTTCTTCTTTCTCATTATTTTCATTCTGAACTCTCCGTGACCTCTTAGTTTCTGCTTCTAATTTTGCCGCGTTAGATATTGTTTTATTTTCCTCTACATTACTACGAAGAACCCATCGCTTAAGAGTTTGTAACTTTCCTGATTGTTTTGCGCGTACCTCTTTGTTCCTTTTCTTTGCAAGAGAAGGATTTTGGAATGTCTCTGGATCGGAGGGTGAGAGATAAAAATCTTCGTCGTCATCGCTTAATCCCATGAGAACATGGTAGCAGCTAATCAAAAGGCATGTTAGTCTTTTATTAATAGCCCCCGTAGCTTCCACCTTCGCTCCTCACTTTGTTCGGAGACTATGGTGGACAAGCAACTCGAGGGGATTAGATATTTTACACCAATGTTAATTACATGCCCCCGTAGCTCAACTGGATAGAGTGTCGGTCTTCGGAACCGAAGGTTGCAGGTTCGAACCCTGCCGGGGGTACCAACCTCCGCAGGAGGTTGTCCGCCGAAGCCTTGGCGTAGGCGGGCTTTATTATACCTAATAAATATTTCCTCCTGCTACGGCTGGCAAGCCAATATTTATCATAGATTTTGACAGGCAATGCCTTGGCGTAGGCGGGCTTTATTATACCTAATAAATATTTCCTCCTGCTACGGC
>JABGQH010000003.1:0-50291 GCA_018648865.1 Candidatus Peregrinibacteria bacterium | reverse complement strand
TATTTATCATAGATTTTGACAGGCAATGCCTTGGCGTAGGCGGGCTTTATTATACTTAATAAATATTTCCTCCTGCTACGGCTGGCAAGCCAATATTCATTAACTATGTAGAATGCTAATTGGCTTTATAAATATTTCATTCATAGCCACTATGATTTTTGTTGTCTTATAAGTTTAATTTAGTTAGGTTAATTTTTATGTGGCATTACGTATATATAATAGAAAATCAATGGGGAAAACATTATATTGGCTTAACAGATGATATTAAGCGTCGTTTATCTGAACATAATGATGGTAAAAACATTTCAACTAGAAAATTAAAACCTTGGTATTTAATTTATTTTTCAGGTTTTCTTGATAGAAGGAAAGCTGCAGAGTTTGAATTATATCTAAAGTCTGGATCGGGGAGAGCTTTTAGAAACAAACATCTTTAATCATTATTAATTTTGACTATTAAATCTAACAACTATTTAACTAAATAGTTGTAGTAATATTCATAAATAATAAGCAAAACTTATAATACTTGTGACCTTCAACCTTTGATTTTCTTGCCATGAGCGCAGTCGAATGGCGACATTAACTACCAAATATATTACCCAGAAGCCCTCTGCCTTGGCCTCTTGTACGCTCACGAACAAATGGATTAAGAGCTTCTGCAAATGTGCGTAGGTTTC
Organism: Candidatus Peregrinibacteria bacterium; assembly: GCA_018648865.1. GTDB lineage: Bacteria > Patescibacteriota > Gracilibacteria > Peribacterales > Peribacteraceae > JABGQH01. The sequence goes on along the minus strand of JABGQH010000003.1, from coordinate 49,617 downwards.
TAGTTTGCATATATATAGTTCCAGGTCCTGTGAATGTAACTGCTAAGCCTTCTCCTGAAGTTACCATTTGCACAACACCTGACCCTACTTTCTGAATGTCATATTTCATATTTCCAGAGAAGGCAACAATGTGTCCATTGTCTACTACGAATTCTTCTCCTGCAGATAGTTCCTTTTTCCATATACCTCCAAAGCTAGAAGTAAATACTTTACCTTTTCCTTCTGCGCGGATCATAAAGATACCCTCACCACTCAAAAACCCTTTCCAGCCTGTAAAGTGTGAATCGGTAGTTACAGTTGGCTCAGACGCCAAGTATGAGCCACCCTGTATTATGTAAGAATCATTATTAAGATCTAGCATCTCTATGTCGCCAGTAGCACGCGGAGCTAAATACACTTCACTATTATCTTTTTTAGAGGTGATAGTTGTTATAAAGAATGTTTCACTTGTTAGAACAGTTCTTTTAATCGCTTTCCATGCTCCGCCCTGCATTTTACCTTCAATCTCACAGGATTTATCCATCGCAAGCATTGCTCCTGTTTCTGCTCGAATAGATTCACCTGTATTTAGCATGCACTTAAGTGCACTATAACTTGGTCTTAGGATTATTTCGTGATTCATGATCAGATTCTATCTAATTTTTTGTTAATTGCACAGGTTAGATTATCCAAGAGCAACATCTAGGGTCATCATTATTAGAAAACCGATCATTGCTCCTGTCGTTGCAATATCTGTATTACCAGCTCTTTGGCTTTCTGGAATAACTTCCTCAACCACTACATAAATCATAGCCCCTGCTGCAAATGCCAAAGCATATGGCAAAATTGGTTGCATAAATATCACTGCTGCTGCTCCAATTACACCTGCAATTGGTTCAACAGTTGCAGATAGTTGCCCATACCAAAAACTTTTTTTAGATGACATCCCTTCTCTTCTAAGTGGGCCAGACACAGCAAAGCCTTCTGGAAAGTTTTGGATACCTATTCCAATTGCTAGAGCTAACGCTCCGGTCATACTTGCAGCAGGGTATCCTGCACCAAGTGCACCAAATGCAACACCAATAGCTAATCCCTCTGGGATGTTGTGCATAGTGATTGCCATTACCAAAAGCGTTGTTTTATGCCATTTTGTGTGTATTCCTTCTGCTTCTTTTTTAGGAAACCCAAGGTGAAGATGAGGAATAATCTTATCTAGTATTCCTAGAAATATTCCTCCCAGAGTAAATCCAACAGCAGCAGGAACCCATATAGGTAGGGTGCCATGTTTTGAAAGTTCTATAGCTGGTGCCAAAAGTGACCAAAAGCTAGCGGCAATCATTACACCTCCTGCAAATCCAAGCATTCCATCCAATAGTTTTCGGTTAATAGTTTTTACAAAGAATATCAAGCTAGCTCCAGCGGCAGTAAGCCCCCATGTGAAAATAGTAGCTATTAGTGCCTGCCAGATAGGGTTGATTCCAGCGAAATAAGCAAATAGTGTCATCTACAATTAAGTATACAGATAATATTAACTTTTTGAGTGTTATTTCTTTGTAACAAACAAACATAAATTATATGTCTTTTTCCATCTCTTCATCTTTTCCTCTTTTGTGGTGAAACAAATCTCATCAATCCCTAAAGGGGAGTGGACAAGAGAGCTCAACTCATTTGGAGTAAACCCATGAACGTAACGTGGCACCTTATTTTTCCCAAAAGGAATTAAGGCATCTTGGCTAGAGAATTCGGGATTCTTCTTTGTGATAAGATTAAAAATCTTTTTAAGCCTTCTCCATTTTAGATATTTTATATATCTAGGCTGAAAAACATTCCAAACAGTAATTAGTGCTTTCCCATTTGGTTTTAGGACACGAGTAATTTCTTCTACAAACTTCTGTCTATTTAATTCACCAGGGATGTGATGAAGGACTGCAAAGCTAGTTACGAAATCAAACGTTTCATCTTCGTAAGGTAAAGCGAGTGCATCTGCAACCTCGAAACTTGCTTCGGGATACCTCTTCTTTGCTATTTCTATAAGCTCTTTGGAATTATCCATTCCGGTATAGGAAACGTTAAATTCATCTCTTAAAAATGGAAAAAGACGACCGTTCCCACACCCGATATCCAAAACTTTTGATCCTTTTGAAATTCTATCTCTTAATAAGAAAAAAGAAGCTCGATTATCTGATCTAGAAATATCCCATTCTTTTGCAATTGAGTCATAGCTTTCTATTACATATGACCTGAGTTCATCTGATGAAAGGCGATGTATTTCTGAGTTGGATTTAGTCATTATGTTACGATTGTAATTAATGACACGCAGAAAGCTAGAATTAGATAGGCTAGATAAAAAAAGAATCGACTTAGCGACTAGGTTCTTAGTTAGTCAAGAATCAGTCCCAGAGGATAGAACAGCCCTAGATAAAGCCATTCGTGCGTTTTCTAAAGCTACTCAACAGCCAATCTTACGCAGTGATGAATTACTTGCATCTGCAACTGAACTACCTACCTCACTCGCAGAAAAATGGAGGTTGCTATGTAGAAAACGAGCTATCAGATCAGAATCTGGGGTTGCTGTAGTTGCAATGCTTACAAGAAATTTTGGTTGTCCAGGTAAATGTGTGTACTGCCCAACTCCTGCAAATATGCCAAAGAGCTATTTGCCAACAGAGCCTGCAGTTATTCGTGCACTCACAGTTAGATTTTCTCCGTCTAAGCAAGTTAGAATCAGGGTAAAGGCACTAGAGGCTACAGGGCACGATACTTCTAAGGTTGAACTAATAATAATGGGAGGCACATGGTCTGCTATACCTTCAAGCTATCAAACAAGTTATATCAGAGCTTGTTATCATGCATTAAATGAAACAAAAGGTTTAGTGAAATCATTAGAGGCAGAACAGAAATTAAATGAATCGGCTCCGCATAGATGTGTAGGATTAACACTAGAAACCAGACCAGATTGGATAACAGAAAAAGAGATAAAAAAGATGCGTAGGTTTGGTTGTACCAGAGTAGAGATGGGTGTTCAGTCATTAAGTGATGAGGTACATAATTTATGTAAAAGAGGACACGGAGTTGCAGAGGTAATTACTGCAACAGAGTTACTGCGGAACGCAGGGTTTAAGGTTGTGTATCACATGATGCTTAATTTGCCAGGGTCTAATCCAAAACAAGACGTAGAAATGTTCAAAGAACTTTTCTCTAACCCCGCATTTTGCCCAGACCAAATAAAAATATATCCATGTGTTCTTACAAAAGATGCAGAGCTTGCAACTTGGTACAAGGATGGCAAATGGAAGCCATATTCAGATGATGTGCTAGCAGACACAATAATCAAAATTAAAAAGTTTATTCCAGAATATTGCAGAGTAATTAGAGTCATTAGGGACATTCCAAGTACAGATATTGTTGCTGGTTCAAAGAGCTCTAACTTACGACAAATATTGCAGCAAAAAGGTATGAAATGCAGGTGTATTCGTTGCAGAGAAATACGTAGTTTAAAAGTAAATGAACTTTCTCTAGTTAATAGGGAATACGAAGCAGTAGGTGGAAAGGAAATATTCATTTCATATGAAGATAACACGCAAGATAAGTTAGTAGCTATGCTTAGGCTTAGGATTCCAAGTGGCGATAGCAAGATGCATTTCTCTGCATTAAAATATGCTGCAATTGTTCGAGAATTGCATGTATATGGAATGCACACTCCGATAGGGGATAAGGGAAAATCCGCTCAGCATACAGGGCTAGGTAAAAAATTATTAAAAGAAGCAGAAAGGATTAGCAAAAAACATGGTAAAAAGAAGATCGCAATAATATCTGGTATTGGTGTTCGTGATTATTACAGAAAACAGGGATACACATTAAAAGATGAGTATATGGTGAAGGGGATTTGATTTTAGAAATGTAATTACCTGTCTAGAAAATCCAGTCTTTAAATTTCGGATTAAAAACAACCCTACTAGCTATCTATCTGAGATGTGTCACCTCCAGATAATCGAAATCTATCCAATCCTGACTGTAGTACTCTGCGGATTGCATCTGCAGTGGCATTTTGTGGAGATAATGTTGAATCTTCCATAGAAGATCCTATGCCAGTGACATTGCTATATTCTTGTGGCTCAAACACAAAAATCCGATGATCATTGAAGGACTCCTCTAGTGGTAATTTTGAGATATTTTCAGGAGATTCATGATAACCTGATTCTGCGTGATCTCCTCCATATACTATACACACTGTGTGTACGCTTGATGGGCATTTGCACACTTGCTGTCTTACAAATTGGTGATCAATTTTATGATCTTCGTTAACAGATTCTCTTATTTTCAGCGCAAGCAATTCGAGCTCATTATCTTCTAATTCTTGCCCACACAGTACTCTCTGAAAAAGATTGTTAATCTCAATATTTACAAAAGAAACATAATTCATATTTTTAATTGATTTTCCAGGAATGATTAAGTGGTCAGCACGATCTAGGCACTGAGCAGAAAATCTTTGTGCACCATTCACCATTTGCAAATAAGCAGCAGCATCTTGATCTGCATTTAAAATACTTTGACAAGCCTTGTCATATTCTGTTGAGTCCCCTTGTAAGCGCAGGTTTTGTATTATTGCTGATTGTCTTAATTCTGATTTAAAAGAATCTGTAAGTTTTTGTAGAGAAACTGGCAAGCGTTCCATTATAAAGCGACCATTATCTCCAGCACTATTATTAATAGCCATTAATGCTTTGTAGACTGCATCTTGATGTCTTAGAAAATATTCGAATTTTTCAGGAGCATTTGCAAATGCTTCTATTTCATTGGGTCTAGAATGATAGTGTTTTATAATGATGACATTCCTACCTGGTTTTTCTGGGTCCGCACGTACAAAACTTCCATATGGAGAAAGTCTATTGAAGAAAATTTTAGCATTTTGATCCTGAGGGTAATCTTGCCCATCATCTAATTTAAACTCTGTTCTATCTGGATTCATATTAGTATTCTATACTAGATTATACAATATAGTCAAACATCCACTATCTTGCATGCTTAGGCTCTATCTTACCCATATTCAATAATCAAATTATGGCTGGGGAGGAGGGATTCGAACCCCCGAATGCATGGACCAGAACCATGTGCCTTACCACTTGGCGACTCCCCAATGGTGAATTAAAGGATACAATATTTTAAATCATCATACTATTACCATATCTATACATTAAAACACTCATATTATGTATAATATGTGCAATTATTTTTTCAACAACTCCTATGATTAATATTGGCGACACTATTCCAGATATTTCCTTTGAAGCATTCCATAATGAGGATACAAAAACCATGAGTTTGGAAAGTTTTCGAGGTAAATGGCTTATTTTACTATTCTATCCTGCAGATTTTACGTTTGTATGCCCTACGGAGCTAAAAGAAGCTGCTAGTTTGTATTCTGAATTCCAAAAAGAGAATGCGGAAATTATTAGTATCAGTACTGATACAGTATTTGTCCACAAAGCATGGCACGATGAGTCGGAAGCCATAAAGGGAATTACATTCCCTATGGCTGCAGATCCAACAGGCAATCTATGTAAGGCATTTGGAACATATATAGAAAAAGAGGGGCTTAGTTTAAGAGGTTCATTTGTTATAGATCCTGAAGGGGTTTTAAAAGCATATGAAATCCACGACAATAGCATCGGGAGGAGTGGTACAGAGCTTTTGCGTAAAATACGCGCTGCTAAGTTTGTTGCAGAACACGGAGGGGAAGTGTGTCCAGCAAATTGGAGGCCAGGAGAAGCAACACTTAAGCCAGGTCTTGATTTGGTTGGAAAGATATAGGCATCTATCTGGTTTTAAATGCGTAACAATACCAAAACACCACACTCTATTTAAAAGAATGTGGTGCGGTATTTAGTAACTTATGATTACGCTCGTCCATCTAAAACTTCTGCAGCTTCTCTCATCATACTTCTCTCATGATCACAGTAGCGACCTCTTTCGTCTAATTGATCTGTTGGTACATTGATTGGTGATGCATCACATTCTGTTGGTACATTAATTGGAAAAGCATCTCCTTGCCCACATAGATGCATAACTACTCTGTGCTTTTCTGCCCTGAATGCAATTTCATTAACCAGAGCTTTAACAACATTTGCTCTTTGCCCGTTATTTGCCCTGCTACCGAATACGTTAGATAGTATTCCTTCCACATCTTTTTGTGTCTGTATTTGCCCTGCAGCTATTGCGCCCATAATACGTTTACATGCTTCATTTGCTCTATCTATGATTGGCGTTTCTGATGATTCTGGATTCTTCATGGTATAAATATTGGGATAAAAATAAAAAAACCTCTTTCCAGCGTGGAAGAGGAACTCGTGCTATTTATAGGATTTGTTATGCACGCAGTCGCTCTTCCGCCATAAGGAGGAGGAGGGATGCGCCAAGCAATAGAGCTTGTTTGTTCATAACGATGCGAAGTGTACGCCCCTTCTAGGTTATGTCAAGATTCTAAAATAAAAAATAATCTAATTAAATTTAAGTTCGTTTCCAGAATCATCTGTTATTACGATTTCTGGATTAGATGTGATTATTCCAGCCTCCTGTGCGGTTATTCCTTGTTCAGATAGTAGTTCAATAGAACGTTCAACATCCTCTGGTGATACTACAAGAAGCATTCCATTACCCATGTTCCATGTTTTGTAGGCTTCTTCCATAGGTACGGATCCGAGCTCTATCAAGTTAAGTAGTGCAGGATGAGCTGGGTACAAATTATTTAAATCTGCTCCTAGGCTATTCTTTTTTAATACACGCCTAAATTTACTAGGTATTCCTCCACCGGTTATGTGGGCAATCCCTTTTACATCTACTTTTCGCTCTTCTTTGTATCTACCAATCAAACTTAAAATTGCATTGTGATAAACAATACTTGGAGTTAGCAGTATTTCCCCCCAGTTTGTTCCATCTTTCCATTCTTTGTTATTCCAATCTTCACCATGAGCATCACTCATAATTTTCCTAACTAGAGATAATCCATTACTTCGTACAACTCCAGATTTTAGTGCAATTACTGCGTCACCTTCCTTAATCGATTTAGGATTAATTACTTTGTCTTTCTCTACTATCCCAATAGCACTAGCACTCCAAACAGCTCTGCTTACAGCACCTGGTACTTCTGCAATCTCTCCTGCGGGGATTGCAATGCTTTGCTCAGTACAAGCGTTTGCTAGTCCTTTCATCATTTCATCTATCATTTGTGGGTCTACTTTTGGTACGTCTATACAGTTTGTAATACTTATAATTTCAGCCCCTACACAGATTGCATCGTCTGAAACCATTGCTAGTAAGTCGTACCCAATACTGTCATATTTATTAATCTGCGCAGCTAGGTCGATTTTTGTACCAGTCCCATCTGTTGATTGGATTAAATAGTAGTCACCCATATCTAGTAGCCCTGCAAATCCTCCATCATCTAATACAGGTTCACCAATTTTACCTTTTCGAGTTTTAAAAGTTTCAGATGCTCTCTTATAAGCATTCTTTGATGCTGAGTCACCTGCATTTATGTCTACACCGGAGTCTTTGTAAGTTGTCATACCAGTACGGTACCAAGTCACTGTCTTCTAAACAAACTTTCGTGTAGCATTTCGCTGTGGATAATTCTTCTTCCAGATCACTTAGAATCACACTCCTAGCTATAGGAGTAGCAAATATTGCTTTTGCTACGCTTTTTCTATTTAAACCAGACACATTAAGTTCACTATACGAAGATGCGATTTTAGATAGTATGCATCTTTATTTAGGGTCGGGTCTTGGTGCAATATTAATTGTACTTGGCATAGGTGCATTTTTAGCATTTGCACATCCTGTTCGGCATTCGGGGATTGTATTATTACTCGCACTTGCTCAGTTCCTATTATTCTTAACTGATGTAATAGTATTGGCACGAGGTCAGATGGGAGCAATGACACTGCTTCCAGAGATGATTTATTTTATTATTACAGCGGCTCTACTAATTAGGTATTTCCCTGCAGAGTTGAAAGAAAAAGAAAAGATAGAAACTCCAAAGGTAGAAAAAGAGGATTTAGATACACCGTTGTTTGAGGAAAACAACAGTTTATAAATTAAATTGTATTGCATTTGTATTACAACGTATTACGTTGTATTGCTTTTGTATTACATTGTCACACAAACAAAAAAATATACCAGTAAACACAAATGCTTCTATGCACCTTCTTCTCCCCTAGGGAGAAGAAAGAGAAGAGGGGGTTCAATATCTTAAATTTATTAAATACAGATTAATTTTTAGAGAAAATAAATAATGTACCTTGTTTCTATGTAACAATTAATTCAAATTATCTGTTCATTTTTTGTCTTGATACAAAAAACGAACCAAAAAAGATCAAGGCAAGCGCAGACTCGTTCGTCGCATACTTGCTAGATATAAGTTTGACTCACAGAGACGAGTCATATTTTTTAGCTTCGCTAAAAATCTGCTCGCCATCTGCTCATATATCACTAGAGACTATGGAATGCTCCTAACTCAAACAAGTGCGCTCGCCCCTCCTTTCTTCATACTCATAACTCACAATCCATAACTCACAACTTTCTCATTCGCTAGAAACTTCAATCCGAACCCCATCTCCTTCATCAAAAATATCATGTAGCCCTTTTGGTTTAGATCTAGATACTTTTTTACTTTCCTTGTCGTATCCACCAACGCTATCTCTAATTAGTTCGCCTTCTTCTAACCTAAGTACTCTAGTTTGTAATTTATCTACAATATCTGCTTCGTGAGTTGCCAGTATTACAGTTGTTCCATTTTTGTGAATCTGTTCAAGGAGTTCAATAATCATGTCAGTCTGATCAGGGTCCAGATTACCTGTTGGCTCATCTGCAAACAGAATCATTGGCTCATGTACATATGCTCTGGCTATTGATGCTCTGGCTTTTTCTCCTCCAGATAGGGCAGAAGCCAGTGTGTCCTTATGTTTAGTTAGACTCATTTCTTTTAAAATCTGTTTTACTCTCTTTTCTATTTCGTCCTCATGTACTCCACTTACTTCTAATGGGAAGGCAACATTTTCTTCAACTGTTCTGTTCCACAAAAGTTTGTAATCTTGAAAAGCTACACCAATCCTCCTACGGAAAAGTTGTAAGACAGTAGGAGGCAAATCATTTAAATCTACCTGATCTACAGAAATTGATCCTTTACTAGCTTCCTCTGCACCCATCATTATATGAAGCAGTGTAGACTTTCCAGCTCCACTTGGCCCTGTAATGCAAACAAACTCTTTTGGGTCTATGCGGAAAGACACAGATTTAAGAACATCAGACTTGCCGTAGGACTTACATACATTCTTTAAAATTATCATCCCGTACATCATGAATGATGATGACCAAATTACGAATTGAGGATAGTGCCAGTTAGTGCGGAAGTATATATATTAGATTTTCTTTAAAACTACATAAACTTCTTTGCTAGTACTTCTACTTGTCTTAACAGTAGTAACTTTTACTAGCTTCCAATGTTTTTTTGCTTGAAACAAAAATGAATCAAAATCTGCTCCTCTTAATATTTTAAGCACGCATATGCCACCTCTTCTCATTAAAGATCTAGCAAGAGACACTGTAGATTCAGATAGTTCAATAGACCTCCATTGGTCAATATCTCTTATTCCACTAGTACTTGGAGCAAGGTCCGAAAGTACTAAATCTATTCTAGAAACATCATGTTTCTTTAAAAAGGTCTTAACACTTTCTTTGTCTGTAATATCTACTTTGCCCGTAATAGCATTTTCTGCAATTGGCTCTATCTCTTGCAGATCTAAGCCTATTACTTTCCCAGTTGGCCCAACTTTTTGTGAGGTATATTGCATCCAACTACCAGGTGCGGCACCTGCATCTAACACAGTCATTCCACTCTTGATTAGTTTAAATCGTTCATCTAACTCACGAAGCTTATAAACACTGCGTGCCCTATATCCTTCTTCTTTTGCCTTTCTAGACCATTTGTCATTTGGTACGTATATCATCTCTACAAAAGGGGACTCTTTTTTGGGATACCAGTAGCTCTAGGATATTTACTATTTAACTTAGAACGTTTTTTAAAGAAAATAAGTTGGCGTTTGCCCCAGCTTTCTCCTAAATCATATTCAAAATTTCCTGCCAGCTCACAAGAGAGTTCTGCTCTGGCAAGAAGAGATTCTTTCATCTCTTCTTCTGTATTCATACTTTTCCAAGCGACTATATATCCCCCTGGTTTTACAAATGGTGATGCAAACTCTAGCAGTACATTAAGTGGAGCAAGCGCTCTGGCAGTTACAACGTCATATTGCTCCCTAAATCTAGGATCGTTTCCAACTTCTTCTGTGCGTCCACATATCAAATTAACATTATTTAAAGATAATTCTTTAGCCATATTTTCTACAGCTCGTATCTTTTTTTCAGTTGAGTCTAAACCAGTACATTTAACTTCTGGAAAACACATGGCTATAGGTAGTAATGGAAAGCCTCCACCAGTTCCTATATCTAAAACTTGCATACCTTCTATATTCAATGGGCAAATCCTCTGATCCAAAATTGCAAGTGAGTCCATAATATTGCCCATCCAACAGCTTTCCTTTGTTCGGAATGCCGAAAGATTTAGCTTACCGTTCTCTTTTAAGAACACTCTACTGAGTTCTTCTAGCCGACAATGTTGTTCTTCGTTGATCATTTCTGGCAATATGCGTATGCAAGCATACTGAAATGTATGTAATTCTCAATTCTTCCACCTATATTCCTATGCCAAATGGACAACGCATCGCAGAACTTCTATTAGACATTGGGGCTGTTAAGCTTTCACTTGATCCTCCATTTACATGGTCAAGTGGCATTAAATCGCCAATCTATTGTGATAATCGTATGGTTTATAGTCACCCAGATGCTAGGAAATTTGTAGTAGATGCATTGGTGCAGCGTGTAAAAAGTATGCAAGTAGAGCCAGATGTTATCGCTGGAACAGCAACAGGGGCCATTGGGTGGGCTGCATTAGTCGCAGAGCGTCTTGGACTGCCTTTTGTTTATGTTAGGTCGCAAGCGAAGGGCCATGGTGCAAAAAAGAGGGTTGAAGGAGACATTCCACATGGAAAAGACATTGTATTGATAGAAGATCTTTTTTCCACAGGGGGAAGTGCGATTTCATCTGTCGAGGCATTGCGAGAGGAGGTGGATGGTAATGTAAGTGACGTGATTGCAATATTTACGTATGAAATGCTCGCTTCTACCGAAAAAGCACAATCTGCGAGTGTAAAACTTCATCCTCTTGCAAGCCTCTCAATCCTACTAAAAGTAGCAGGGGATCAGGGTAGATTGACCAAAGAAGACATAAGCAAAGTCGCTGAGTTCTCTAGTGATCCAAAAGCTTGGGGAGAAAAGTTGTAAATATCTTGAAACATATGTATTAAGCCTAAATACTTTGTGCATTATTATGCTTGACATATATAGAAAGCATTGACAAACATACAAAAAAAGGTAAAATCTATCAGCAATTTGAATTGAAAGGAACTGCTAACGAATGTTTTATTAATTAGCGGTGCAAGTTGTATCGCTCATTCACAGCAAAGGTTTCTTTCTTTTTTTATTAGGGGTAGAGCTATGAACAATTTGTTGAACGGATTCTTTCTGAATGGATTCTCGTTGAAAAGTGGTCGAAACCAGCGTGGTATGCGACTCAAGAACAGATCACTTCGTTTCGAAGCATGTGAAGACCGACAACTCTTGTCGGCAAACCCCCTCGTAGGGGCCCCGCAAGTCACATCGGGTGAAAGCTCGATTGCAGAGATTTCGGCAGCTCCTTTTCAACAGATGGGTGCGTTTGTCATTACGGATCACGTTTGGGATCACGAAGTTGATCCCAGTCGTTGGAATCCAACAGTCACGTTGGCACAGGAAGATGTCATCGCTTTAGGTCCGGGTACGCTGCTTAACTGCATTACGTATCCTGGCGTTGGTGATGATGGCGCACTTTCGAGTGCAACCCTCTGGGCTGACCTGATGGACGAAGACGGCAATTGGGGTGTACAGGATGGTCGATACGAGACCAATCTGGACACAACCACGACGTCGAACTACGGTACCATTCAGTTTGACTTGGGTTCGTGGGGGATTCAGGTTCCCCAAACTGGGTTGCCACTTCGTGTTCTCGGCGACATCCACACGGATGCGCCGGAGCAAGAATTTCAACTCGGCGAGCCCACGATCAACATGACCCAATGGGGTCGTCCGATCATGGTGCAGCAGTTCGGGCCTGAAAACCCGACTATTACAATTGATCGAGCGTCCGTTGATTTGTCGGTTGGACTTAACGGTCCGGCTGAGGCGCATGTTGGAGATACCCTCGGGTACTCCATAACCGTGTTCAATAACGGTCCCGATTGGGCAGAGAACATGGATGTGTCTGTCACCGTTCCGACTGGAACGGTTTTCAATCCCAATGCGTCGTCTGTAAAGGCGATTCAAGGGGATGGTCAGGTTGTTTATCACATCGATTGGATGAACGATCCGGTTACGGAAACGATCGCGTTCGACGTGATCGATGATGTCGAACAGGTACAAGTTCGTGCCAAGGTTTCGTCCACGATCGCTGATCCGAACCTGAGTAACAACTCGGCGACGGTGATGACGAATGTTGTTTCTGATGATGGATTGGTCGTCGAACTCTCGTCGACTACTCCTGTGGCCGATACGATCCCACAAGGATCTGTTGTCCACATGATGTCGTTTGAGCTCACGGCGGCTCAGGATGAGCCGATCCTTGTAGAGGATGTCATCCTGACTCACGAAGGTATGGGTGATAGCCAAGACATAAGATACGTGTATCTGAGTCTGGATGGCCAGCGAATTACACGTGCGCGTACGATCGATTCGGAAGATCAGACGATCGATTTGCGATTTAGCCATCGCGCTCTGACGATCGATCCCAACGAGACCGTCACATTGGACGTCTTCGCGGCGTTCAACACCGATGCCACGTTTGTCGGCATGCACAACTTCGTGTTGGAATCGCCGTCCGATATTCGCTCAGCCGGTGACGTCGAAGGCAATTTCCCCATACGGGGTAATACCTTCATGGTTGCTGCTGTCGAAAGCGGCACGGTGACGGTGGATTACAATTCCGTTCAGCCAGATTCTGTGTCACTTGGAATGACGCAGGTTGTCATTGGAGCATTTGATGTTTCGGCCGATTTTACCGAGGATCAGACGTTTTATTCGATGACCTTCGAGCAGAACAGTTCAGCATCGGATGGCGATTTTACTAATATCGCGGTCCGTCGCACAGATGGGACAGTGCTTACAAACACTGTTGCATCTACAGTTGATGACTTTGTTACACTCAACTTCGATCCTCCGTTTACGGTGCTCGAAGGCGACAGTGTCGCACTCGAAGTGGTTGCCGACATCGTCGGTGGCGCTGGTGATTCAATCATCATGCACTTTGAAGAGTCATCAGACATCTCTGCTTTGGGGTCTCTGTACGGGTATGGGATTAATGGTCAGACCTACGGTTCGCCCGTTCACATTCCTTATCTCCCCGTGGCAGACACGGTGACCATCGGAACTGGAGAATTCACTCTCGGTATCGATGGACCGTCGACGCAAAACTACACGCGGGACGACAACGACGCAGTACTCGCGAACATCGAAATGTTAACTGGTAGCGTGGCGGTCGATGTCAAGGACATGTATGTCCTAGTATTCGGTCAGAACGCTTCCGGTGATCCAATCGATGTTGGTATCTCTCATGTTATGGAAGACGTGGAGATTCGTAACCTGACGACCGGTCGTACGATTGACGGGACACGACTTACTGGCCCCAGTGACTACGACACTTCCAATGGATCGACAAACGGTACCTACCAAATCTACAGATTTGGTGACTTCATCGTTAATGGTGAAGAGACCTGGGAATTTCGGGTCGACTTTATCGATAATGGTTCGGGCTCGTCGCCGCAAAACGGTGACAAGTTCAAGATCATGATTTGTGGTGACCCGCAAATTGTAAACGGGCTTCCGAATTCCGTTGGCACCGATTTCGGCGGAATTCTTCCGTGGGCTACCACGGCTTATCAATTAAGAGTCGAAGGCTTGAATTCAGGCGAATTCGTCTCCGATGTGCGTCCCACTGGTGTGATTTCTGGAAACTTCCATGAAATTTCTGTTGCCAACCTAACGGTGGTGCAGGATACTCTTGCTTCATCTGATACTGCGGTTTCGAACCAGAAGGACATTACACTTCTTCGTCTCGAAGCAACGGCGTCCGAAGCAGAAGACATTCTGTTAATACGAATGTCTCTTGTGGCTGAGCAGGGAAGCTTGCTTAACTGTTATAACTATTCGTTCTGGGTGGATACGGATGGCAACTCGTCTGTAGACACGATTCTGGAAGACGGTGTTTACTCACAGCTCGACCAGATAATTTTCAGTGACTTTGCACAAGGGGGGTACGTCATTCCTTCTGAGGACACTGTCGTATTTGAGGTCCACGCCGATGTGGCTCAATCGCTTTCAAGCGACAGGCTACAGCTCGGATTCGCAATCGACACTCATAACTTCATCGAGGCCGAGGAATTAGACGACGGATCGTCTATGAGTGGCATCACCATCAATGATGTTCCACAAACGAGTTACGATGAAATATTCGTAACAACGGCCAAGTCGACGGAATGGATGTTCGAGTCGCAAGGCAGACTGTCACTTGAAAATGCAATCGTTCTTCCATCTCATCAGGTTCTAGGAGGAGAGCTTAGCGAACCTCTATTACGCATGAATTTCAATGCGTATGACGAACCTGTCGATGTTACATACATCGGCATCGACGCAGAAGGCGAGAATCGGTCAATTGATCGATTTGAGCTTTTCTTTGCAGGCGAAACAGAACCATTCGCCTTTGCTTTTAGAGGCAGTGCAGAGGTCGGAGATGATTTTGGGACTTACATGCTTTCTCGATCGTTCGTTGTTAACGAGGGGGAAGAGAGGCATGTTCTGGTCCGAGCAAAGGTCAAGAGCGATGTAGACGGTGGTGTTCCAGGGGACAGATTTACACCCGTTGTGAATCAAGTCTACGCTCGCGGAGATGCTTCTGGAAGAAGCATTCAGGTTGATGCAACCATTCTAGGCAGTGAAAACACTGTTGTAATGGCGAAGATCACTTCCATCGAAAACGCAAGTAATATTCCGAATGGAAGTCCGATGCCTATGGGACGCAGTGATGTCGGAGCATTCAAGTTTGTTGCTGCTGAGCATGAAAACTCCCGCGGGCAGCTCAATGATGTTGCAATTGATGACATCATGTTCACCATTACGGTAGCTCATGTAAAAATGGATCCTATTCCGAAGATTTACAACACAAGTAATTCTTCAGATGCATCGAAGATGCAGGGTCGTATTTTCGATTCTGTTGGAACCCTGATGACATCGGCATTCGTCGGCAACGGAACGTATTATGCAGTGTTCGAAGAGCTGTACGGAAGTGTAGTCGATACGGCAATCTATCAGGGTGATGATCTGACTCTAGCGTTAGAAATGGTCATCCAAGATCCGAGCACATCGGTAAATGGTTACCCATCGTCACTTGAGATAAGCTTCGAAAGCTTTTCGGATCCTGACCTCGACTTCGGTCTCGACGGGAGTCATATTTCCGTGTGGGATATCGATGACGTGTCCGAGGATTATGACTGGCTCGACTTAATTCCAGAATCGGTAATTAGGTCGACGTTGTACTCAGGGTAGTAGAAGATTTTGAAGAGCTATAGGATTCCATTCCTCCGGCTCTAACACAGATCTTATGAAAGAAACCTTAAGCTCAATTAATGAGCCAAAACCGCCATCCTCATCTTTGCATGGGATGGTGGTTTTTTTATGTATAAAAAAATTATACATGATCAAAAATCTTGCTCAATTATTAAAACTGCCTTAAGAACCTTAGATCGTTTTGAAAGAATAGGCGTAGATCTGTTATCTGATGCTTAATCATTAGCATCCTCTCTACTCCAAATCCAAATGCGAAGCCCTGCCATATTTCTGGGTCAATATTCACATTTCTAAGAACATTTGGATGAGTCATTCCACATCCAACAACCTCCATCCATTTGCCCTCTCGGCTAGATTCATCTTCTCCTCTCCATCGCATATCTAGTTCTAACCCTGGTTCTACGAAAGGGAAGTAAGCAGTACGAAAGCGGAATTCAACGTCTTCTGAAACTAGCTCCCGTATAGCGGTAGTCATAACAGCTTTCATATTTGCGAGTGTTATATCTTTACCAATCATTAAACCCTCAAATTGATGGAACATTGGGGAATGTGTTGCGTCAGCGTCCTTCCTGTATACCTTTCCAGGGAAGATCGCTCGGAATGGAGGCTTGTGTTCTCGCATATATCTAATTTGCACAGGGGATGTATGTGCACGAAGCAGTAATTTATTATCTTCTGGTGCATCACTTTCTATAAAGAAAACATCTTGAGCGTCTCTGGCAGCGTGATCTTTTGGAAAATTAAGTAAATCAAAATTTAGTTCCTCATTCTCAATTTCTGGACCAGAAGCTGTATCGAATCCCATTCGACCAAATACTTCTTCTACTTTTTCTATAAATGATGGAATCAAATGTAGGTGCCCACGCTCCTCCTGCGGTAGATTAAGAGTTACATCTATGTTATCTGTATTCTTAAGAGTGTCTCCTGATGCTCCTGTAAGTTCAGCTTTTTTTTCATCTATTGCAGTATTTAATTCAGCTTTTGCAGTATTTAATGATTTAGCATGAGACTTTTTATCTTTATCAGGAAGTGATTTTAGTTCTCTCATTGCAAGAGTTATTACTCCGTTCTTTCTTCCAAATAGCTCCTGAGTTATGTTTCCTAGCTCAGTTACAGTTTTGGCTGCACTAATTTTCTCTATGTAAGGTTTTGTATCAATCATCTATTGTATTGTACCTCTCTATTCTTTCATTACAATAAAGGTTGTGAACTCTCTTTTGTTTGGGATCAGTTTGTCGGCACTGCTATCTGTTACATCTTTGATTATTGTTCTTATGCGAGTAAGTCCTTTAACCGCACCAGCGCAGGCTGTGCCAGTATTCTTCATAAGTATTTTTCTTGCTGTTAGTACACTAGGAGCGCTGTTGTTATATGCAATGTGGCGAGTGATCCCTATACATGCATGGGATAGAGGAAAATTACTATCTATATCTTTGCGACAAGGATTTTTATTAGGATGTGCAGTAGATGTAATACTAATATTCCATCTGCTAAATCTGCTTAATTGGTGGATAACACCAATGATTCTAGGTGTGTTTATATTTATAGAGCTTGCTTTGGACCATTAATTTTAGGTCTCTAAGTATTTCTTTAATGCTGCAAAATCATCAAATAGTGGCTGTCTAATGTTTCCATTATGTAGAGCTGCTGCAGGATGATATATAGGGAATATAGTTAATTTATCACTTACTTTTTGTGGTAACCCGTGTGCTTTGCTTATAGCAAGCTTTGGGAAAAAGTGTCCAAGAGCGTGCCGGCCAAGTGGAACAATAACTTTTGGCTTAATTATTAAAATCTCCATTTTTAACCACGGCATACATTGGGCTTTCTCTTCATCAGTTGGATCTCTGTTTTCTGGTGGTCGATATTTAACAACGTTAGATATATAAACATCCTCACGCTTTAGTCCAATAGATTCTATCAATTCATTTAATAATTTTCCTGCAGAGCCTACAAAAGGCCTGCCTTGTTCGTCTTCCTTTTGCCCTGGGGCTTCCCCTATAAACATTATTTCTGCTTTTGGATTTCCTTCTCCTAGTACAGGATTAGAGTTCTTTGCTAATTCACACCCTTTCCATGCCTTAAGTTTATTTTGGAGCTCCTCGATTGTTAGTTCCATTGTTAAAGTTCTGAGTTATGGATTATGAGTTATGGGTTCATGCTGAATTCATAAATGGTTCTAGTATTTTGCTTTTACTGCTTCAATTCTCCTTTGAACTCTTTCTTGGAGATCGGGGTTACTCTCTGCAAGAATCTTTGCAGCAGCAATTGCAGCATTTTTATAATTGAGTACTGTCATTACAGGCACGTCAGACGGCATACGCAGGCTAGAGTGAACATCTACCATGTATTCTTCTAAGGATTCATGAGGAGGGCAGGTGATTACTGGATGTACGCATCCTCCTGCTACTACTCCACCAAGACCATTGCTCATTCCAGCAATAGTAATAACTACTTGCGGTGTTTCTTTATTTAGTTCATCTACAATCTGCGCTACTTTTTCTGGCACCTTGTGTGCAGATGCAACGATTATCTCCCAAGGAATTTCAAATTCATCTAGAACTTTTCCAATCTTTTCTGCAAATTCTGTATCTGACTTAGAGCCAAGTAGGAGTGTAGTTTTCATAGTTCAAGTGTATAGCAGTGTGGATTTTTTTAAAATAGGGTTACTATTTTATTTAATAATTTGGCAATTAAGCCTGCTCGGTTTTCTCTATCTCTTTTTCTTCTGTTCTACCTGAATTTAAGAATCCAAGCATCCAGAATACTATAAATCCAGCCATACATATTCCAACAAGATTAGCACCAAAGATTACAAGAGAATTACGAACAAGAACAAACTGGCCTAGAGCCATACCAATACCAGAAGCACAAAGTGGTGGGAGTAATGAGACGGCGATTGCAACACCAGCAGCAGAGGAAGAAAGATTCTTTTTTACCCAAGCAAAAGCTCCAGCAAGACCAGAACAGAATGCGATGAATATATATACACCTGGAGTTATTTGTTCAGGTATCCAAGTGATAACATCGTATTGAGAAAGAGCTAATGTGAGTATCGCAGAAAGTGATAACGTTAGTATTATGGAAATCGCAAGAATCCTTAATGATCTTAGTAGACCATGCAAGCTACCAGATACCAGTGAAAGTGAAATCGACAATAAAGGAATCATCAATGGGGCTAAAATCATCCCTCCAATTATTACAGCTACATTATTCATAAGTAGCCCAGGTGTAACAATTGCAGTTGCAATCATTAGTAGTAAGTAATAACCATTTTTCATAGAACCCTGTTGGATCAGGCTTTCTATGGCTTCGTGTTGCTCTTTTTTAGAGGCTATTAGGATTGAGTCTTTGTGATTAGTACGTAATGGATTAAGCATATTAAGAAGAACGTAGCATAAATTGAGGGAAAATATAACACGACTTCTAGAATAAGGCTCTGTGTAATGCTACGCTTTGCGAGTTATTTATTACTTTTGCGCCCGTAGCTCAGTCTGGATAGAGCGCCTGGTTGCGGTCCAGGAGATCGTAGGTTCAAATCCTGCCGGGCGCACCAATATAAATAATTGATTAGTTTCATAGCCCTCCTTCGTCCGCCTACGGCGTAACTTCGGAGGACAAAGTATCTTGCGATTCATTTCGTCACTTCGTTCCTTACTCATCTGCAATTCAGCTTTGGGGCTATAGCTCAGTTGGCCAGAGCGCTTGCATGGCATGCAAGAAGTCGCGAGTTCGACTCTCGCTAGCTCCACCATTCGATTCACTCACTACGTTCGTTCTCTTATGGCAAGCCTATGAGGTCGAACTTTTATAGATCAGGATATACAATCCTGCTTATGAAGTTATTTCTATCATCCAAAAATATAAACAATGAACAGCTGCCTTATTTTAAGGCACTAGTTGGTAAAGAATTAGGTAGTATCAGATTTGCATTAATAGAAAATGCATCAGATTTGCACAAAGAAGAGAATAAGGGTTTTGTATACGATACTCGTTCTGCACTCATGAATCTCGGTATGCAAATAGAACTTATTGATATTCATGAATACATTAACAATGGTGATGCAATTGTAGGCAAGCTAAAGGATTTTGATGTTATTTGGATTGGTGGTGGAAATACTTATTATATTCGCTATCTATTAAAAATAACTGAACTCGATAAACATTTAAAAGAATTAATACAATCAGGAATTGTTTATGGAGGTGGAAGTGCAGGAGCAATCGTTGCTGGACCAACTATTAAAACATTTCATGAAGCCGATTCACCAACATATGAAATGATTGATAGTGGATTACATTTGTGTGACTTTGTAGTTATCCCACATTGGGATGACGCTGACTTTAAGGACAGAGCTAATTCAATTAAGCAATATTACGACACCACTGATTATAAAACTATTTTACTCAATGATGACCAAGCAATTGTTGTAGAAAATTCTATATGTAAGATTATTCCATAATATTTTATTTGAGCTCATATTACATAGTTTAGATTCTTCATCTCAAGTTCTTAAAATCCAACTTCCACACAATTTACCGATTCTAATCGTTTTACCTACAAAATTCAAAATATCCCTCATCTACCAATTCATAATTTGAGATTATTTTTATATTTAATTTAAAAAACCGGGCACCCAGCTGGTAGCGATCAAAGATCGTCACCAGTAGATACCCGGCTATCCCATTAAGCATTTCATAAATGAAATACTAATTAATGAGCTGCAATTACCAATTGCTAATCCCTACCACTTGGTACGAGAATGGCGTACCGCCTTTTTTATTTTTGTATTTAGTCCGTAACCAGGACATCAGGTCTCTTGTTTAACGTCTAATGAGGAGACTATGTATTTTTGTATTAACGCGAGTGGTGAATTCGCAAGTAGGGAGGGGTGAGGAGTGGCTGAAAACCCACAGAAGTGAGTGTCCTGGGCTTCGCCCAGGATATGGACCGTAACTACATGGATACAAAGAGTTAAAAACCATTTGCACCGTGCTTTTACGGCGTCACTCCTCGCCTCTCTCTACGTTTAAGGGACAAAGATTTAAAAAGAACAAATCAAATTATTATACCTTAATTACGGCTCGCATGCAATCCTGCAATTTAGTACAATCTTATTATGAATCAGGGAAAACTAATCCTTATTATCGGTCCAAGTGGAGTTGGAAAGAGCGTAATACTAAATACATTGCGCGAAAGGAACCCAGAATTACATTTCCCAAAATCTGCAACTACAAGACAACAAAGGCAAGGGGAGGGGAATGACTTGTATCACTTTGTAACGGATGAGGAGTTTGATCAAATGCAGAAAGATGGAAAGATTTTAGAATGGGCAGTCGTTCATGGTGGTGCTAGGTATGGTACTTTGATAGAGGAAATTATTCCTCCAATTGAAGAAGGTAAAATAGTAATAAGAGAAGTAGATGTACAAGGGTTTGATAGCATAAAATCCCATGAGCTATTTCGCGGTGAGCAGGCTCCTTATGTTCTCAAATCTATATTTATTTTGCCAGATGACAAGGGTCAGCTAATTACTCGTATTACAAATAGGGCTCCAATTTCTGAACAAGAACTAGCTCGTAGAATTGCAAGCATGGAACAAGAACTTACATATGCCACTGAATGTGATTTTCAAATAATTAATAGAGAAGGAGAATTGGATGAAACAATTGAAGAAGTAGAGACAGTTATGGGTCTTGAGTTTTGAGATATGAGTACAAAATATATTTTAAATATATAAATTATTTTTTGTAATACATCAAATATTACGATTATTGATAACAACTCATAACTCATAACTCATAGCTCAAAACTTCTCTAGCTGCTAAGCTTGTGCCGTGGCTCGACCTAAGATTGCACTACTCTACGTCGGCGGTTCCATAGGAATGCAAATGAACAAGAAAACGGGGAGGATAGAACCAATTGAATCTCTCACAGAGATTCATAGGCTTTTGCCTGAACTTCAACGAGATGTATCCCTAACATTTTATTCGATTACTAATGTTGGATCATCAGACATAACTCCAGAGCATTGGGTAGAGATAGCGCAGATGATTAAAAAGCTTTATGACCAATTTGAAGGATTTGTGATTGTCCACGGTACAAATACAATGAGTTACACAGCTGCTGCATTAAGTTTTGCATTGCAGGGTTTAAGTAAACCTATTGTATTAACTGGGGCGCTGCTTCCAATAAATGATTTAGCTGGAGATGGTCGAATGAATTTGATATTTGCAATACGTGCTGCTCAATTAGATATTGCTGAAGTTTGTATTGTTCTGGGACCTCATATACTTCGTGGCTCTAGATCTAAGAAGGTAGATCATTCATTTTTGCGTACTTTTGATAGTCCAAAAGTATTGCCACTGGCAGAATTTACAACAGAGGTTAATTTGAGTGACCATCGCATAGTTCGCAGGAAAAGATCCTTGGTGTGCAATCCATCGTTTGATCCAAACATATTACTTCTTACAATGCACCCTGGTTTAAATGAATCATACTTAGATGCAATGCTTAAATCGGATCCACATGGAATTATATTAAGGTCATATGGATCTGGAATGTTGCCAGATTCATTATTCCCTTGGATAAGAAGAGTAACCGAAAGAAACATTCCTATTGTAGTTACATCTCAATCTTTGCGAGGAACTGTAGATTTACATAAATATCGCAAACAAATGATGATGGAGGAACTGGGAATAATCTCTGGAATGGATATGACTTTTGAATGTACTGTAGTAAAACTAATGTGGGCACTTAAGCAGGCAAAAACACAAAAGAAATTAAAAGAAATAATGGAAAAGAATTTGGTAGGAGAATTTTCAATGGATTAGTTATTCACCTTTTTCTTCTTCATCAGTTTCTTCATTTTCTTCCATAAGGTGACGACCTACAACAGAACCAACAGCGCCTCCAATAATTAGGCCTGCAATTGCGTGTCTAACGGCTCGTTGTGTCTTGCTCTTACGTTTACGACAAAGGGGGAACCTCATAGCCAGAAGAGTATAGCAAAAGATAGCCTCATTTCGAAGGATGAATTACATATTATTTGCGCAATCTTCTACTTTAGTTCGTCATATGTTTTTAGATGACGCAGCACTATTTGTTCAATATTTTGCAGAGATTCTTCACTTCTAGCTTCTATGCAAATAGAGAGACATGGGCTTGTATTGCTCATTCTTATCCCTGCCCACCCTCCTTTTCCAAAATCTATACGGGCACCATCCATAGTTTCTACAGGATATTCTTTCGTAAAATGTTCTATAACTCTCTCAATGATAGAAGCCTTTGCATTATCTGGGCAAAATGGTCTTTGTTCTGGCGATTGATAAACTTTTGGGAAATCTAAACAAAGTTCAGATACAGATTTTCCAGAATTTTTAAAAATACTTAGTAGGCGAAGTGTTGTAACAAGCGCATCATCAAACCCAAAATATTCTTCTGCACAAAAGAAATGACCAGACTGCTCTCCTCCAAGCAATGCGTTGTTGTCTCTCATTGCATGTTCTACGTATGAATGTCCTACTTTGCACATAACAGGTTTGCCACCCCATTTTTCTATCTCTGTATGCAAAGTACCAGAATTGCTAACAGTAAAAATAACAGGATTACTAGGGAATCTTTGTAGATGATCCTTTGCAAGCATAAGAAGTACTTCATCAGCTGTAATAATTTTGCTATTTTCATCTACTAAGCCAACTCTGTCCCCATCTCCATCATAAGCAAAACCTAAATTAAGTGATTCAGTCTTAACTAATTTTTGCAGATCAGCCAGAGTTGAGTGTTTGCTTGGATCGGCAGGATGATTTGGAAACTCTCCATCTGGCTCAATAAATAACCCATATACAGTGCAGCCTACTTTTTCTAAAACTTCTTTATACAAAGGTCCTGCAACTCCGTTCCCAGAATCTATCCCAATGCTCAATCCATCTCCAACTCTTTTAAAAGAACTTACCAAGCGCTCTACGTAAGGAGTAATTCCATCAAGTTCGTGTACTTCTCCTGCACCAGATACAAAAGAACCTTCTGATATTCTATTTTTTAAAGTTTGTAAATCATCTCCTGCAAATGCTTCTGCATCTCTAATTTGTAATTTAATTCCATTGTCTTCTTTTGGATTATGACTAGCAGTTATTTGTACACCAGCATCTAACTTTTCATTGCATATTGTAAAATAATTTACTGGGCTAGGTGTTTGACCAATCAAATGTACATTACATCCAGTAGAAACAAGGCCATTAATTATGCTTTGTTCAAATTCTTTTCCATGAGTTCTTGCGTCTCTACCAACTACAATATTTGGTGATTCCCCATACATTTCAATTAATATAGAGCCAAATCCTTTGCCTATTAGCTCACATGCTTCTGATGTGATTTGAGTATGTGCTTTTCCTCTTATGTCGTATGCACGAAAAATGTTTGGATCAACTGATGCCATTGTTTATTATCATACAGTGTTATGTTGCTATCGTGTAGTAATGTGTCGAATGTCACAGGTCAAAAGTTGAAAGTCTTTAAGATCTTTGACCTTTGACATTAAGACTTTCGACCTACACATCAATATGTGGTATAATATACATGAAATAAAAATTATATGTCTGATTTAAAAGTTGCATACTTTTCGATGGAAATCGGCCTAAGGTCCGATGTTCCAACATATGCAGGCGGACTTGGGATGTTAGCAGGGGATATGATGCGCTCATGTGCAGATATGGGTGTAAATGCTGCGTGTGTAACAATGTGTTGGCAGCATGGATATATGAAACAGACAATCCATGCAGATGGCTCACAAACATACGAAGATAGAAAATGGAATCCCATAGATGTAATGAAGAAAGTGGATAAAACAATTTCTGTAACAGTAGAGGGGAGAGAAATTAAAGTAGGCGCATGGATATACGATGTTGCAGGTATAGAAGAGAATATAGTCCCAGTTATATTTTTAGATACAAATTTAGAAGAGAACTCCCCACAAGATAGAGAGATAACAAAATATCTTTATGGAGGAGATGGATATATGAGACTAAAACAAGAGGTAGTACTTGGTATTGGTGGGGTTAGAATGCTAAGAGCCCTGAACTACAACAATATTGGGACATTCCATATGAACGAAGGACATGCAGCTTTTTTAACTTTAGAGTTACTAAAAGAAAGAGATTATAAAGATGAACTCGTAAGGCCTAATTGTGCTTTTACAACTCATACTCCAGTAAAAGCTGGTCATGATGTATTTTCATATGAAATAGCACATAGAGTAGTAGGAGACATGTTACCTTGGCATATAAAAGATCTAGCAGGTCAGGATTCATTATCTATGACTCTACTTGCTATGCACTTGAGTCATTACACGCATGGTGTTTCAGAAATTCATGGGGAAGTTTCTGCTTCTATGTTTCCAGACGAAGAAGTCGATTATATAACGAATGGAATACACCATAGAACATGGGCATGTGATGAGATGTCTAAAGTACTCGATAAATATGCATCTGGATGGAAAAAAGATCCATCGGTACTTACCGTTTTAGATTGTGATGATATCCCAGACAAAGAGATATGGAATGCACATCAATCTGCAAAGAAAAGATTAATAGAAGAGGTAAACAAACACACAGTGACTCCATTTGATTCAGATACACTAACAATAGCAAGCGCGCGCCGTGTTGTTCCGTATAAAAGACCAGAACTATTGTATCAGAATCTAGAAAGACTAAAAGAAGTAGCAGGAGGTAGAGTACAAATTATTCATGCTGGTAATGCACATCCTTCCGATAAGTTTTCTCAAGATGTAATACAAAGAATGGTGCAGAGGTCTAGTTCACTAAAAGATTTTGTAAAAATTGTTTTTTTAGAAAACTATAATCCTGATCTTGCAAAACTTATGGTAAGTGGTGCAGACGTTTGGCTTAATACTCCTATGCGTTTATTTGAGGCATCTGGAACATCTGGGATGAAAGCATGTGTGAATGGAGTATTAAATCTATCCACATTAGATGGTTGGTGGATAGAGGGGTACAGTAAAGATCCAGAAAGCGGATGGAGAATAGGGCCACTGGCTAGGGCTACGGATGGTGAGGCACACAGAAAAATAGATGCTGAGGATTTGTATACACAATTACAATTTGAGGTAATCCCAGAATATTATTACGAGAATAGAATTAGATGGATTAGGCGTATGAAACGAGCAATAGGGCTTGTTGGTTTCTTTAACACAAATAGATGTGTTAATGAGTACATAGAAAAGGCTTGGACAGCATAGAATACATATAAATTGTGTATGATTAATAAGATTATTAGATATAGAATGTCCTTATGGAAAAGGAATATAAAATAGTTGGAATATTAAATACAACTCCAGATTCATATTTTGATGGAGGAAAATATTTAGATGTAGATTCAGCATTAGTTAGAATTGAAGAAATGATAGAAGAAGGTGTAGATATTATTGATATTGGTGGAGAATCTACAGGACCAGGTTCAAAAGAAGTTTCTGCGAATGAAGAGAGCGATCGTGTGATTCCAATAATTAAAGCTTGTAAGGATAAATATCCTAATCTTGAAATTTCTATAGACACGTATAAATCATCAGTTGCGCAGGAGGCAATAGATGTAGGAGCAACAATAGTTAACGATGTAACAGCAGGCAGAGGTGATAAAAACATGTTTAACACTATTGCTAAAAATAAAGTCCCCATTGTTCTAATGTATTCAAAAGACAATTCACCAAGAACAACTATAAAAGAAAACGAATACGAAGATGTGATTAATACAATAATTGAGTTCTTAAAATCTAGAATAGATGTCGCACGTACTGCTGGGATTCCATATGATCAAATAATTATTGATCCGGGGATGGGGCATTTTGTTTCATCTAATCCCAAGTATTCATTTGAAATAATAGCAAGATTAAAAGAGTTGAAAGATGCTTTAAAATTACCAATATTAGTTAGTCCATCTAGAAAATCTTTCCTTTCTGGGAAAAATAATTTACCACCAAGCGAACGATTACCAGAGACAATTGCTGCCTCCTGTATATCCGTATTAAATGGTGCTGAGTTTATTAGAACGCATGATGTAAAAGAGGTAGGCAGAGGATGTGCAGTTGCATCAAATACAGCAGCCTAAATAATATTAAATTAAAACTACAGAAACTAATCCAGAGCTAACTAGTATTATAATTAAGCCAATAATTGTTCTGGCTATCATATTTCTAGATTTATCCATAACGTCTTGATCACCTCTATTTGCTACCAGCATTATTCCTGCAATTACAATAACTACTACAGCAGCAAGTGCCATAAAGCTAAGTATAATTTTTAATGCATCAGCAATTAGCAATACAAGTGGTTCGCTATCTGGTGATCCTTGTATTAATACATCGTGTTCGTTTGCTCCTATTGCTGTTGCTAGTACCATCTTTGCAGATATTATTAATATCCCAGAAAGAACAGCAATTACTGTTCTTCGCATATCTGCATTTCCTTGGTCTGTTCCAAACATTAACATTGCACGAATACCACTCAATAAGATCATAATAATGGCTATTGCTACTATTGGTACTTCTAGGAAATTGATTAATCCTATAATTTCTCTTGAAATAATGGATGCACCCTGCTGCGCACCAGTAGCGCCAAATAAACCAATAACAACACCTCCTGCAAATGCTTCTGCTAGATTCATAGAAATAATTGCAAATATTAATGCTATAAGTGTGTTTCTTGCTTTTGGAATTTGATTTTCATCTTGGGCTGTTACTAAAAACAAGCCTGTCCCAATAATAATTATTACGGCAATCAAATTGGCCAGTGGAAGGTATTGCGAAAATGAACCAGATAGAACTTGGCCTATATTTCCACCAACCAAGGTAGTATTTAAATTGCCACCTACTTGATTAATCGCAGAGCCGGGATCTATTACAAATTCAGCATGTGCAATTTGTAAGCACACTAATTTTATAATTGAAGCAATAGCCGATACAAAAGGAGAAATAATCATTTTTTAAGAGATAATTATATTTGAAACATTTATAAAAGCTGTAGAAAGTTGATCTGGTAAAAACATTTGCACCAAACCATACGATGTAAGTGCAACAACTAACGCAATTAAAGATGTAGCAATTAGCTTTCTGGCTTTATCTTTCATTCCTTCATCTACAGATATAACAAGGAATATTCCTGCAACTATTATTCCAGTTACAGAAAGGCTACCAAGAATTAGAGTGAAGTATCTACCAATACCAATTAATTCGATTATTAAAGACTGCGGACCGCCAGGATTTATAACACCATCTAATGTATTTACATTAGTAAATGTTCTAACGATTGGGATAGCTAGAATCGCAATTGCAGCTCCAATTATGCCCTGTTTAAATCCTTTTTTAGCTCTATCTATATCTCCATCTTCCATGGCTATAACCAAGCGAATACCTTGCAAAGTAATGTTAATGATTACCGCAGTTGCTATTAAAGCAGACATAAACTCAATGGTATTCATTGCGAGTATGTGAAACGGAGATGGTTCTACAATTCGTGGGGTGCTAGAGGCAAACGTATCTGCCAAAAACAACGCTCCACCAACTAATAGAGCTGCGCCCACTGCTTGTCCGTATGCGACTTTAACTTCTGAAATAATACTTTCTGATCTACTACCAATAATTAGCAAAACTCCATAAAACAGAGACATTCCAAATAGTATTCCTACAAATGCAATTTGAAGACCCTGTGGGCCAATAATAAGATTTCGAATATATGCTGTGCCACCTCCTGCACCAACACAAGATAGACCTGATCCCAATGGACATGGGTCTAGATTTCCATAGTTTATTTGCGCCAGTAGTGAACCGAGAATTTCGGGCATAAATCATAGTATTATAGCAGAAAACGTATTTATTTGATAGCAGCTATATTTTTAGATCGTAAGTATTTTGGAAAGCTTTAAGACTTAAGCCATAAGCTCAGAGCAGAATAAAAAATGGCAAGCGCACTTGTTTGAGAGAGGAGCAAGGAAGTAAAGCAGTAAAACAGTGAAACAGTGGCAAGCGCATTTGTTTGAGTGAGGAGCATTGCATTGCTTCGAATTTGGCACGAACAGATGACTTGTCTCTGTGAGTCAAACATATATCGAGCAAGTATGCGACGAACGAGTCTGCGCTTGTCTTGATCTTTTTTGGTTCGTTTTTTGTATCAAGACAAAAAATGAACATGTAATGAATTAGTTGGCACTTTCAAGTTTTAGACTTTTGACAATTTCTATTTGCATACTTGCGCAAATACGCAAATAGAAAAAACAAATATGTAATTCGATATATTCAAATCGAATAATTGGTCAGATTCCTTAGATGATTTATGTGTATAATTCTGTAGGAAGTGATATAAACCATTTGACGTTTAATTATAAACACCACTATTTACTTTACTAAGGGGGGTTCTCAACGTAATCTACACGGGATTTTTTATGTCTAAACGTCCTACACCAAAGAAACGGCGCGCAAAGAGCAAAGGAAGAGATCAGTTCGCAGCTTATGTGCAAAAACAGATACGACGCCTAAATAATAGGAGCAAGTCGCCATATGCCCTTAGAGCAAAACCAAAGAATGCTGCAGATAAGGCATTAGAAGGTATCACAAGGGTAAAAGCGTAATCATTTCTTATTTCTCTATTCCATTATGGCTCGTAAACGTCATCTTTCGCGAATAGCTGTTATGCAAGTGCTATTTGAGCAAGAATTACACAGTACAGACGAAGATACTTGTTTAGATAGGAACATAGATGAGCTTATTAAAGAATGTGGAGATGTAGATAAAGAATTTGCAATATCTTTGTTGCATGGAGTTATTGAAAAGCAAGATGACTTAAAGAAGATAATACAAAAAGACGCACCAAATTGGCCACTGGATCAAATGGATCCCATCTCTAGAGTGATTCTACTTATAAGTACTTATGAGATTAGATATGGAAATGATGCACCTCCTGCAGTTGTTATGAATGAGGCAATTGATATAGCGAAAGAATATGGAACAGCAGAGAGTGGAAAATTTGTTAATGGGGTACTTAATGCGATTGCCCATCACTAGTAATAACACGTACACTAATGTCATATGTCTCAACCTGCTTCATTTATTAATTTAGAAAAAACAATTGGTGTTTTGTTTAAAGACAAGAACATGCTTGTAAGAGCGCTTACCCACAGAAGCTCTGTTCGTCAGAGCAGATCTATTGGTCACAATGAAAGGCTAGAGTTCCTAGGGGACGCTGTACTTGAGTTGGTTTCTACTGAGTATTTGTTTCAATTTACAGACAAATCAGAAGGAGAATTAACCAGTTGGAGGAGTGCATTAGTAAAGGGTGAACATTTAGCTACTGTTGCAAACGAGATTCAGCTTGGATCATATATATTCATGAGTAGGGGAGAGGAGGCCAGTGGTGGTCGAGAGAAGCCATCTACACTTGCAAATGCGGTAGAGGCATTAATTGGTGCTCTATTTTTGGATCAGGGATACGACAAGGCAAAAGACTTCTGCGATCAGTTTATTCTAAATCATTTGCAGAAATTACTTGCAGAAGGAAAACATCAAGACTTTAAGAGTGTATTCCAAGAAAAATCACAAGAGCTACTTGGAATTACTCCTCATTATGAAGTGATTTCAGAAGAAGGCCCTGATCATGATAAAGAATTTACATGTGCTGTATTCTTGCAAGATGAAAGAGTTGCAGAAGGAAAAGGCAACAGCAAACAACGTGCAGAGCAAGCAGCTGCAAAACAGGGGATACAGGTAAAAAAATGGAACTAACTCATTTTAATTTCTATATCCACACCAGAAGGGAGGCTTAAGCTCTGGAGGCTTTCAATTGTCTTGAAGGTTGTTTCTGTAAGATCAATAAGTCTTCGGTGGGTACGCATTTCAAACTGGTCTCTAGCGTCCTTGTGAACGAAGGTAGATCGATTAACAGTGAACTTTCTGATCTTTGTAGGTAGTGGAATAGGACCATGAATAACTGCACCACTCCTTTCTGCTGTTTCAATTATTTTTGATACTGCTTCATCTAAAACTATATGATCAAAAGCACTCAATCGAATGCGAATAGCAGAAACTTTAGTCTTTGAAGAAATAACCTCGCTTGGCTTTTCGTCTGTCTTTTTAGCAGGTGTAGCTTTCTTAGTTTTCTTTGCAGGTGTTTTTTTCTCTGTTGTCATGGTCTTGGTGGGAAAAAGAGCAGGGAGGTAGAATTAAGCTTAAGCCGAGAGCTATTAACTCTCGGCTTAAGCATTTGAATTACTCGACTATTTTGGTAACAACACCAGCACCTACTGTGCGTCCGCCTTCACGAATAGCAAAACGTGTTCCTTCGTCTAGGGCGATTGGTGCACCAAGAGTAACAACGAATTTTACATTGTCACCTGGCATTACCATCTCTACGTTTTCTGGTAGTTCAACAGTTCCTGTTACATCTGTTGTACGAATGTAGAATTGAGGTTTGTATCCTTTAAAGAATGGAGTGTGACGTCCACCTTCGTCCTTGGTTAATACGTATACCTCGGACTCGAATTTTGTATGTGGAGTTATAGAACCAGCTTTTGCTAGAACTTGACCACGTTCAATTTCTTCTCTTTCAATACCTCTTAGTAGAAGACCAACGTTGTCTCCTGCCATTCCCTCGTCTAGTAGTTTGTGGAACATTTCTACTCCAGTCACTACTACCTTTCTTGTTTCTTTAATTCCAACGATCTCTACTTCTTCATTTACTTTAATAACTCCCTGATCAATACGACCAGTAGCAACTGTTCCACGTCCCTTAATAGAGAACACGTCCTCTACAGGCATTAGGAATGGTTTGTCTATTTCTCGTTTTGGATCTGGGATGAAAGTATCTAAAGCATTAAGAAGCTCCTTTAGTTTTTCGATTTGCTCTGGATCTCCTTCTACTGCTTTTAGAGCAGAACCCATAATTACTGGAGTGTCATCACCTGGGAATTCATATTTATTAAGTAGTTCACGGATCTCTACTTCTACTAGTTCTAGTAGTTCAGGATCAGTAACCATGTCTACTTTGTTCATGTAGACAATTATGTATGGAACGTTTACCTGTCTTGCAAGAAGGATGTGCTCACGAGTCTGTGGCATAGGTCCGTCTGCAGCTGATACTACTAGGATAGCACCGTCCATCTGTGCTGCTCCTGTAATCATGTTCTTAACGTAATCAGCATGACCAGGACAGTCCACATGAGCGTAGTGACGTTTGTCGGATTCGTACTCAACATGAGATGTTGCGATTGTAATACCACGTTCACGCTCTTCTGGAGCATTGTCGATTTGGTCAAAAGCCTTTTTCTCTGTATCAGGAGAGAAGTTCATAGATAATGCAGCTGTTAATGTTGTTTTACCGTGGTCAACGTGTCCAATGGTACCAACATTTACGTGCGTTTTGCTTCGGTCGAATTTGTCAGCCATGTCAAAAGTGTAGAAAAGATGTAAATCAGAATAGAGGATAACCCCTCTTAGCCGCGCTAGTCTAGGAATATCTTGAAAAAGAGTCAATGCAAAAGAGCAGGGAATAGTGGATAGATAAGCTTTGAGCTTTGCCTGCCGACCGAAGCCTTGGCGTAGGTTGGAGCTTTGAGCAAGTTAGAAAGGTTCCACAAAACCCAAATTTCTGCTATAATTAGTCGATAGAATCAAATAAATCTATGAAAAACAAACACACACATTTATATACAAATACGGACATAAATTCAGAATCTGAACGAAGATTACTTAAGTTCAGTGGTGAAGCTCCATCTGAAGTTCCTGAGCCAGAAAGTATTCCTGATACACCAGAAGGGGCAAGCCTTGATATTAACGTTGAAGCAGAAAGTGCAGTAGAAGTTACTAGAAAGGCATTTGCAGATATGACATTAGAAGAACAGGAGCCTTATATAATTAATATGACTTTTGGACATCTATATGAAGTTGCAGATGATGGAACAACTCAACTCAGACCAAATGTTTCAGAGGCTGATCTTAATCTTTGCTTACAGAATGTTCATAGATTTCCAGATAGGCCTGGATGGGCAGGGTTAGAAAACACTGAAGACCTAAGAGTCTCTTTATATAAAGGTGACTTCTTAAAAGATTTCACAGAAACCCTACAGAATAAAATTGTGAATCCAAATGACCATAAAAGAATGCTAGATCTAAGAACATTAAACAATGTAGAAGACTACGTTAATCAGGAATATGGAAATATGGACATAAACGCAGAAAGAGAACTAGAATTAAGGGAAGTTCAAAAATATTATGAAGCACCACCTAATGATAGTTGGGGCACGTTGCCTAGATATGGGATATCAGATATTGCAGGAAATGTATTTATTTATAAAAGAGCAGATGTGTTACAGGTAGATGCAGAGTCAGGTAGGAATATTAGAAGGAATGTATTACTCGCTTATGCCCCAGAAGGAGGTTCGCAATATTGTATTCCAGGCGAGGGATCAAATGGTGAAACATGGATAACAAATGTAAATCCAGAAGATTTTGGTCTTACAAGACAAGAGATAATAGATGCATATGATAGAACTGCACTTACTAGTTCAGTAAGCGATGGAAACAGGGCTACAGCAGCCAGTAACAGAGACTTTGAACGAAATATACTAAGAGGTAAATATTTTGGTTCAACTGGAGATTACTTAGGTAGCAATAATGACCGTGTTGCCCGTAGATTGTTATTTATGATGGGGGATTCAGTAAGTGAATATTCTCCTGTGCCGGTTGTTTCAACTCAAGAAGATGTTTCTGAAACAGAAGAAGAAACAGTTGTGGCTGCTCCTGAAGAAATACAAGCTCCGATTACTTTTGATCAAATTGATCCAAGTTCACCTTCTGATACTGGCGTAGGTGGAGAGGTGGAAAATCCTGAGACTTCTTCTAAGAGCTCATCATCACCTTCAGATAGAACTGATTTATACAATGATAGTTTGAATGGCGTTGATCTATTATTGGAAGAGACTCCAATAGATATAAATGGGCAAGAAGTTAGTTTTAGAAAGAATCAAGAAACGAATGAAATGAACCTAGATATAAATGGAGAAACGTACGTATATACAAACAATATAAGTGGTGAGCCAATCATATTAGAGAGTAATTTACTGTTTGATAGAAACAGTAGAGAATTTGTATTTAGAAATGAATCAATATCAGAACAAGAAATATTCAATTTCGTAGACAGTAAAACTTCTATTGTTTAGTAAATATTCAAACTAATGAATTAATGTAGAGTCTGTTTTTTTACTAAACAAACAAATACTTAAATCTTTCTCTTCTTAATAAATCAGTATAAATGATGTTGAAGATGAGCTTTTGCTGCTTACACTCCCCCCGTCATCATCATCATCTTCAATAGACCCTTCTGCACAATGTCCATCTGTACAGTCGCATTTTACGGTATATCTACCTACTCTTCCTCCATCAAAGCAGTAGAACTCGTTTAATAAAGTACTAGATGCACAGTAATCATCTTCCTTAAAGAATCCCTCCTCTGGATGCAAAACTTCTAATGTTCCTACTGTATAGAAATCAATTCCATCTGGATTTTTGCTACTTACGTCTGTATCAGAACATCTACCAGTTCCACCAATAGATACACAAGCATTATCCTCACACCCAAATGTACAGGATATTTCATCTGAAACTACAAAATCTTCGTTATCACAGAAATATTCCTTAACAGTATTGGAGTCTTTGCAGCTATCTGTATATGAAACTCGTATTCCTTCTCTTGTTGGACCATTAGCTGTTCCTTTTGCAAAAGCATTACGACCATTTATAAACCTAAATGTGGAGTCTGTAGTTGTGCAAGTTGTGGATATTGGCTCACTTGAACTGATACTACTAAAAGATTTTCTAGATGAGCTAGAGATAGAAGAACTAGAACTTTCTTCTTCGGTTGAACATACTCCATCTCTACATGTTACTTGGCAATTGATTCTTTTTCGTTCTACAAATCCATTATTATTACAATAATATTCATATAGCGTGTTTGTTCCTTCTACGCAGCTATCTTCATATACATTGTTTCTACTCATTAATAGATTAACTGTAGATCCTTTTGAATACTCATTAATTCCTTCTGGGAATGTTTTAGAAACGTCTGAATCTGTACATGTTTCAGTAGTTATAGGAGGCAGAGATGGTGTAGGAGTATAAGGTGCAGAACTAGCTGGGGTAATAATTATTGGTGCATTAGCAGATGACTCGCTAGATGAAGAATCAGAGGCTGCAGCATGTGTTGGGATTGTATTTGTATGCCCTGGTGTTTTAACGGGGAGAGGGGACTCATAATCAAATGGAGTGCGAATTACTAGGTTATATTTATAATTAATAAGCATTTGATAAATAGCCCAAGAGACTTCCTCTCTACTCATTGGAGCAGAAGGCAATAACTGACTCTTATCATATAAGAATGTATTGTACTGCTCTGCATTGCCTGCGTATCCACTAAACCAAGCATCATTAGGTACATCTGTGTAATGATGTGGATTGTTAAAAGGAAGAGTAAACGCATTTGATAGCATCTTTAAAAATTCAGATCTAAGTACGGGTTTATCTGGCCCAAATGTTCCATTTGGGTATCCATCCATTAATCCATGTTCCACAGCATTTAGTGCATATTGCTCATACCAAGCACTACTTTGAATATCTGGAAACTGACCTGAATTTTGCACATGTCTAAGTGTGTAATCAGCTGCAAGTAGTAACATCTTTGCAGCTTCTACACGGTTTACAGGGTTATTGCCCTTAAAAGTGCCATCTGGGAATCCTGTCACGATTCCTCTTTCTTGTAGATAAGTAATTGATTGCCCCTCATATGAGACTTTAGAGACATCGCTTAATAGACCTGCCCTAAGATACAAGTATTGAGTACTACTCATAGCAAGTAGTACACAGAACAGAGTTATTGTTATT
This sequence comes from Candidatus Peregrinibacteria bacterium, assembly GCA_018648865.1. Lineage (GTDB taxonomy): Bacteria > Patescibacteriota > Gracilibacteria > Peribacterales > Peribacteraceae > JABGQH01. The sequence goes on along the minus strand of JABGQH010000003.1, from coordinate 13,945 downwards.
GACCCCATTAGAGCTATTCTGTTTCTTCGTTGAGCAATAAGTTGATTAAACATTGCCTTCTGTTTGATTGTTAGGAGTCTCTTCCTTCACTGATTCATCACTAACTAAATCATCATTCAAAGGTTTTTCACTAACTATCTCTTCCTTTTTTGCTGGTACTTCTTCTATTGGAGGTGTTGGCTCAACTTCCTTTATTACTTCTTCATTCACTGCCTCTTCTGGAACTTCATTTTTAGCTATTTCTTCAACTGGCTTTGTTGGAGCTGGAGCTTCGATTTTCTTTTCTTCTATCTCCTCTTTAACTTGAGCTTCTGGCTGAGGTGTTTCTTTAACAACCTCTGGTTCTGTTGGTGCTACTTCTTCTACTACAGGAGTTTCTGGAGCTGGCTCCGGATCTTTAACAGTTTCAACTGGCTCAGGTGTTTCCACTGGAGCTTCGATTTTCTCTCCTTCAACTGGAACTGATTCCTTAGCCTCAGTAATTTCTTCTTGAGCTGGTTCCTCTACGAGATTACTTGGTTCTTTATTATCAATTTCTTCAATTGGAGTTTCTTTTTGTATCTCTTCTTCTTTAGGAGAATTTTTTGATATAGAAGTATCTTCTATTCTTTCTTCATCCTCATCTTCTTCCATTTCTGCTAGGACTTGTTCTAATTTTGTTAGTTTGGTCTTTTTTGTCTTTTTCTTTGTCCCTTTATGGATAGGTGCTTCTGGCAGATCGTCTGATCCTTTTATTTTCTTTTTTCTATGTTTAATCAAGAATGTAGAACCTCCAATAACAAATATAATTCCTGCAAGCATTAATAGATTTTTCATGTTGAGAAATTCGGATTCCTCTTCATAAGAGGAAACATTTGTAACATTTACGTTTCCTGCAATTTCTTCTTCATCAACAATTAATTGTTCTGGTAGTTCAGGTGGGGGGAGTGCCCCCTCAGCTGGATCTATGATTTCTTCTGGGGCTGGTGCGCCCTCATCAATAGGAATTGTTTCACCACTTTCTGTGCTTTCAGGTTCAACATTACTTTCAGAAATATTACTTCCACTTTCATTTTCTGTCACCGTACCTGTTTCTGTTTGAGGTAATTCTTCCTCTGTTTCAGATGAAGAATCTGCTCCTTGGCTAGAAGTTTCAAAGGAAGACTGTGTTGCTTCGGTCTCTGGTTCACTAGATTCTGGTTCGCTAACAGAAATAGTAGATGAAGATGTTCCTTCTTCTAAAACTTCAGAAATCGAAGATGACCCGCCACTTTCACCAGATTCTCCAACCAATTTACCATCTCTGTACAAAGGCCTGTTTTCCTCTATGGATCCAGAATTAGTAACTTGAGCAAGTATTACACCAGATTCTAGCGCCAGAACGCAGAGAGAAATACTGAATATAGTTACAAGAAGTGACGTTTTGTTATGCATTGATGAATATGTATTTTTAATACACTATTATACATTAAAATACATTTTAGTTCAACGTGCTTATATTATAATTCTCTTCATAAAGTGCAGTAACTTCGCTTTCGCTTAAAGCACGATTATAGATTCGTATATCATCTATCTTTCCATGGTATCCAGATACATACCCATCACCAATAGTTGCATTTAATGTGCTGGCAACTGCAAGTGAGTAAGATGCGGCTCCTGAATTCTTCAGTTCTGAATTCACATACCAACTTAGTTGCATGTTATCTAGATTTCTAATAATACAAGCATGGTTCCATGTATTTATAGTTACACTACCTCCTCCTGATCCAAAACCCATATATGGGCTATTATTCCCACCTGCAGTTCCATAATAGTAACTTAGTGAGCCATTGGTTTCCTGAGTAATAGTTCCTTCTCCTCCATATGCTTTTGCGAATGGATTTCTGCGAGCATTAAGTGCAGTGGGGTATAACCAGAGGCAAATTGTCTGATCGCCTGTTATTTGCAATTCAGATGGATTGCCTGCAATTGTTAGATCAACATTACTACCATCAAAGCTTGTAGCATATCCGTCTAGTCTCCCAAGCCCTGCATTAGAAGGGCAGTTGCTACATGTAGCAACATTCTCACTTTCAGATACATCTGCAAAAGTAGAGCCAGAAGGTTCTGTAAACTTCCATCTTCCTATGTAATCTATTGGCATTGTTTCGTTAAGACTTGGAGCATAAACAAATGCTTGTCCAGAGCTAAAATATGCTTCGTACCCAGAATGCAATGAGCCAGATTCAACTAATGGATCAATTGGCAACTCAACAATATATTCAGGTACTAATGCGCTTAAATCTAAACATGAGGTTCCAGTTCGGTTAATCTGACAAATTGGAAGAGAGTTACCAAATCCTTCTATTAAATTATCAGGGAAAGACCCATTCTTTATTTGATACTGATTAAGAGCATTTTGTACTTCCATTGTTTCACTCATTCTTTTTGTATCTCTGGTTTTTCTAAATTGCTCTGCAGGATTTACAACAACCATCACAATCGCGCTAATAATACCAATTAATCCTATAACAACTAAAAGTTCCATTATGGTGAATCCTTTTTTCCTAGATTTGCTTTCACTACATTGCATAGATTTGAGTTTAAAAGTAGATAAGGACAAATACAAATTAAAAATTTTAAGTAGCTTGTTCTTCTATTCTTCTTTCTCTAATAACATTTACTTTAATAACTCCAGGGTAGGTAAGTTCTTCTTCTATCTTCTTGGCAATATCTTTTGCGAGTTTCTGTTGCTTTAAATCATCTACTTTATTCGTATCTACATATACACGAACTTCTCTACCGGCAGATATTGCGAAGGCTTTCTCTACTCCTTCAAAGTCTTTTGCTATTCCTTCTAGCTCTTTAAGTCGTTTGATGTATGACTCCATAGATTCTCTACGAGAGCCAGGTCTAGCACCAGAAATAGCATCTACAGCCGCAACAATGAATGCCTCTGGGCTTTCCATTGGTATATCTTCGTGATGGGCTGCTATACAATGGATAACTTCTGGACGTACTTTGAATCGTTTACTAATTTCTACTCCGATCTCTACATGAGTACCGGAAACATCATGATCTAGAGCTTTCCCAATATCATGTAACAAACATGCTTCTGTAACTATCTTTGCATCTGCGCCAATTTCCTCTGCCAATATTCTACCCATATTGGCCATTTCTACGGAGTGTTTTAGAATATTCTGACCATAACTAGTTCTAAACCTAAGTCTTCCAATAATCTTTAATAGGTCTTGAGGGTAGTTGGTTATGCCGAGTTCATCTGTTGCACGTTTTCCAAATTCCAACATCATTTTTCCAACCTCTTGTTTCATCTTGTTAACAACCTCTTCAATTCTAGCTGGTTGAATACGTCCATCTTTAATTAGCTTTTCCATTGCAAGCTTAGCTACATATCTGCGAGCTAAATCGTATCCACTAATTACAATTGCTTCTGGGGTGTCGTCTATAATTATGTCTACACCAGTTAGTTTTTCAAAAGTGATAATGTTTCTACCTTCTTTACCAATAATTTTTCCTTTTACATCATCAGACGGCAACTGAACAATTGTAGAAGTTGATTCCGTAGCCACTTCTGCAGCGTATCTTTGCATTGCTTCTGCAAGTAAGTTCTTAGCTTCTTCTTCGTGTTCTTCATTCATTTGTTCTTTCTTTAATTTAATTTGAGATGCGAAATATTCAGAATATTCAGTTTCTAACTCTTTCCAAAGCTGCTCTTTAGCTTCTGTTTGAGTTAGTTTAGCAACCTTTTCTAGCGCTGTTCTATGCTCTGCACTTGCGGTAGAAAGTTCTTGTTTTAGCTCTTCTACTTTATTCTCTTGTTCTTTTAAATTAGCTCGTTGCCTTTCTACCTCCTTAACTTTCTCGTCTATTCCTTTTTCCTTTTCTTCTAGTCTACCTTGTTCTTTTTCAAGCCTAGTTTCCATTTCAGATGCTCTAATTTTTGCTTCACTGATTATTTCTTTAGAGGCTGCCCTAGCTTCTGCCTCTGCTGTTTTTATACTATTTTTTGCATCAGAAATCTTTGATTCTAGTTTTTGTATTTCTCTTTCTTTTTGAGTTATTTCTGACTGCAAAGAGGCGCTAATTCTTTTACCTTGAGAAAACCAGAACCATCCAGATAATAGTCCTAGGAGTACACCCGCGAGGAGTGCAAGAAAAACGATAGTGAATTCCATAATAGTGTTGGGTCAAATGATGAAAAAATACCTCTGAAAATACCTCTGTATAGAAGAACAGTTTCGTACGACGCAACGAACGTCTGCTCGCGCGTGCAGCTCTGATTATCCAGTGAAAAGTGCATTATCAGCAGTTAAGTAACAATTGAAGGCTTATATTTATATATAAGCATGCTTATTATAGCTATTTATTACTGTTTTTGCGAGCAATAGAGGAATGCTTTTTACTAATAATTGGTTAGAAGCTTAAAATGAAGATTGACTAACTAAAATAAGGTTACATATTAATAATAATTATTAGCTTGTTCCACTACCCAGTAGAACGTAGAAAATGTCTATTTATAAAGGAAAACTACTTAAATCTTATATATAAATAGCACCGATGTATGTTTCTTAGAATAAAGATAAATAATCATATATACATGAAATTATTTAATTTTAATCCATTTTATTGGATTGCAGGTTTTATATTGGCTATTTGTATCCCATTCACAGCTCATGCTCGTGTTGTTATTTCTGAAGTACTTTGGGTAGGATCACATGTAAGTACTGCAGATGAATGGATAGAACTAACTTCAGATGAATCAATTGATATATCTGATTGGTTTATCACAACACTATCTAGTAGTGGAGAAAAAGAGATGATCAGATTCCCATCCGGAACATTTATTAGCATGGGGCAATTTATTGTAATTTCTAATTACGCAAGCGTAGATAGCGCAGTAGATATTAATCCTGATTTTGTAACCTCTGCAGTTTCTTTACCAAATACAAAACTACTCCTTAGTTTATATAACAGTAGTGGGGCTCTAATAGATCAAGTGGATGACTCAGTTGGTGCGCCATATGCAGGTGGCAAAGATTCTGGATCTGGAACTTTTATGAGTATGGAAAAAATTGATGTATTTGGAGAGAACGACAAATCTAATTGGATGACTGCGCAGACTTCTAATGGAATAGATGTATCTGCTCCTGTACTAGGCACGCCAGGTTATACAAATGGTTCATTCATAATAGAGGTACCAATTATTGGGCCTTCGTCTAGTAGTAGTTTAGAGAGCAATTCCTCTGGTTCTGTAGTTTCCTTAGAAAGTTCTTCTGGCTCATCTTCTTTATCAGATGTGTCTTCATCGCATTCGTATTCTTCTTCGTCTGCTTCCTCTTCAATTATTTCAAGTTTTGCAACATCTACTGCAGCTGTAATTATTCCAAAAGTACGAATCTCCGAAGTCCTTGCAAATCCAAAAGGTAAAGATGACTTAGAATGGATAGAGTTAATTAATCAGGAATCACATCCAGTAACAATTAATGGATGGATATTAAAGGTTGGTAAGAAGGAGTATGAACTAACACAGGAGGATGTTTTTATGAATGGAGTGATACTGTTTTATAAAGAAAAAACAAAGCTATCTTTGCGGAATGCAGGTGACATAGTAGAGCTTTGGAGCGGAAGCTTATTAATAGATGAATTGGAATACCCAGAAACAGATGAAGATATTAGTTATGGAATTTTGTATGGTACAACCTATCCTTTGTGCTTCCCTACGCCCGGTACCCCGAATACAAAAATTGATCAACATGTGGCAATTTCTGTTCAATCAGGTTTTACAAAAGGGGAGGGGAAAGTAGCACTTAACCTGCAAGCAAAAGCACTAGATGGATCACTTAATATTGTCACTTGTGAATGGCAATACAGTGATGGATTCACTAATTATTCTTGCAACCCGCCCTCTCACACTTTTGATACCGTTGGTAGATTCTGGATAGAGTTAAGAACATATAATATGTGTGGAGATTACAGTTTAGATACCTTGCGAGGGGAGGTAACAGAGAAAGGGGGTGCATCCTCAAGTTTGAATTCAAGTAGTTCATTTCATTCTTCAATTTCGTCTACTAGTTCAAGCTCATTGTATTCATCTTCTGCAGAAATTTTAGAATATGATTTTATACCAACAATCTCAGAAATATTTCCTTCCCCCAATGTAGGGGATTTAGAATGGATAGAATTATTTAATCCACATCCTCAGCAGTTAGATTTAACTAATTGGCAATTGGACGATATTGCAGGGGGTGGTAGCAAAGCATGGACTATCCCCCCAGAGCTAGGGCTAATTTCATCTGGGTCCTATTTAATATTTGAAAGAGATGTAACTAAACTTGCACTAAATAATACGGGGGATGATGTTCGATTAATTGATCCGAATGGAGATGAAAGATTACGAGTTTCTTTCAACGCAATAAAAAGAGGGGAGTCATACATTCCAAATCTTGATTGTGTTTCCAAAGCCCCAACTAAGGGGCAAGACAATAGTTGTATAAATAATTTGTACAACTCATCCTCTAAATCAGTTAATCATGTTTCAAAAAACTCTATAAGCCCAAAAAGCAAAATACCGTTTCTAAAAACTATTTACGAAAATATTGTCCCAAGTGAATCTACTGGATCTAAAATTACTATGTCTCCTATATTTTCTCAGTTACAAGCTCAAGCCGCACAGTCAGCTGATGTTGTAGCCGAGGAATCTGATATGAGTTTTCCTTTTGAGTTGTTATTCTTTGCAGTTTTTGTACTACCAGGGTGGTTTTTAATGGGAAGAGGATAGTAAAAGCTATGAGCTTTAAGCTTTAAGACTTGAGCTTCTTGTCCTGAGCAAAGTCGAAGGATAAGTATTAATTCATAAATCCAATTTCAATATATTCCTACACACCCTCTCCCGGCGGGAGAGGGCAGGGTGAGGGGCGTTAGAGTGTGGGGTAAATAGCAGTATTAAGATAAAAAATTGTATTACAAAAAGAAGATTGGATTTCGTCTCCCTCTCCCGAGGGGAGAGGGCAGGGGAGAGGGGATGCAAATACTTGCAATGTGAATTAATAGTGACATAATCTGTCCATGCCGAATGAGAATATAAATGACAATAAAGGTTCTAAAACAATTAAAGTACGCTCTGGTGAATTGGATATTCCTACATCAGAAGAGGTAAGGAGTGCATTAGAAACGTTCTTTTCTTCACCAGAAACATTTTTCTCTTCACCAGATAGAGAAATAGAAAAGCCTATTTTTACTCCGATTGAACCAGATGAGGATGTTTTTGAGGAATGGGAGGTTACAAGAGACAGCGCTGATACTGAAATAGATGGTACATGGCACCAGACATGCGTATTACCCGATTTAGATGATGATTTAGTTTATATACCAGATGACCCTAACGATATTAGAAGAATATTAGAAAAGTTCTTTTCTACATCTGGAATGAATATTATTTTGCCAGATAGAAGAGCAGTAAAAGAGCCTACATTTGTTCAAATTGAATCTGATGATGAAGTATTTGATGGTTTGGAAATAGTAGATGATAGTGTTCTTGATCTTGTTCCAGATATAGCAGCAGAAGAAGCAATGGCTATACTTGATATGGAAGACGAATCGGATTTGACTGATGAGTCAGTTGTTGAAGTGCCAAAAGAAGATGCACCTATTAATCAAAATGACATATGGGATGATCCAATAGAGATATTAAGTGGATCTGATAATCAAGATTCAGGTGATGACCAATTCGATGAATTGGTTTTAGGTAATGATGGAAGTGGGGGAGAAGAGGAAATTTTAGATGAAGATTTTCTGTTAAGACCTGCAGCAGAGGGTGAGTTTGATGATGGGGAAACGGATGTTCATTTATTAGATGATAGCGAAAACAATGGACTAGATGATGGGGGAGGTGGCTCTCTTTTGCCTTTAGATAGCGTTGAAGATTTAGAAGATCCAGCTTATTTGAATAATCTTCCTGTGGGTGATGATTTTCTATTAGAACCAGATCCATGCGAAGGTTTATCTGACTCGTCAGGGATAGTTATAGGTCTTGATAGTTCAATAAGTGATCTGCCTATGCTTGTAGAAGATGATTTTTTACTAACTCCAGAACCAACAGCTTCAGACGAAGGCTTAACTTCATCTGAAGCTATGTCTTTACTAAATTCATCTGATGAATTGATATTAAATCCAAACTTATTAAAAGATTTACCTGGTTCATCAGAAGTAGTTGTTTTAGATAGCGATGTAGACTTAGTTGATTTAATTGGTGGTGAAGATGATGAATGCGATCCTATATTCAAAGATGATGCTTTTTGGGAGAAGATGGGGGAAAAAGAAGAGCCAAAGAAAAGAAAGTGGTGGCAGAGATCTAAGAAGAGATAAAACAGGTTATTGCAAATATCTGCATTTCTGGTATAATAGTTGCTAGATGAATGAAAAAGATCCAAAAATAACTGATCCAGAAAGTAGCAGTCTGAAATTAGATTTATCAGGCTTATCCCCTTTTATTGATGATGATGAGGATGATATTAAATTTGATATACATCTTATGTGGGATGGATACGGAGAAAATATGGCTATGCTAAAAAGAGCAATGGAGATGGGCGAGGATGAATTAATGTCTGCTTTAAGAGAAAATAAAAATGAAGATTTAGAAAAGTTCAAAATATCAGTAATGGCATTATATGATAACGATTATGTATCTTTTGAAGATTGCTCTTTAGTAATAGGGTTTACAAATACTATATTAAATCCTAATTCTGATACAGTCCCAGCTATACAAGTTGAAACCAGCAGGGGCGCTGCTGCTGTTGTAGATGTGGAACTTCAAGAGGAAATTCCTGAATATGTAACAAGAATAAATATAAAATTAAAAAAATATAATATAAATTATGATGAAGATTCTATAGAAAGTTTGGAGAAAAAACTTGGAAAGTTATCTGATCATGATATCAATGGTATTGACCTAATTTTTAAAGTTATTGGTGGTGACAATGATTTATCTAGATATAGCGATATTTCAAATATATTAATATCTGAGGGGATAAAAAGAGGGAAGATTCTTAGTGTTATGGATAATAAACAAATTGAAGAAGCTAGAACAAATGCAGCAAATAAACATGCTTCAGATGATTTACCTGATTATGATGAAAGCATCTCAGATGCTGAAAGAAATGCTATTAGATTATTAGATGATTCGTTATCAATGGATAAGGATGAAATTATATCTAAAATTTCTAGATATCCAATTTCAACTCTAGAATCAATTAAAGCTCAAATCATAGAATCCATAGATAGTGGGAAATTAAAAAAACGAGTGTGTAGCAAATTGCTTAAATATATTGATAATGTATTAGAAATGAAGAAAGTGGAATTAGAAAAAACAAGAAAGCCAGCTATTGAGGAATCACCAGATAAACCAGCAGTAAAGGGATCTGAAGAAGAAGAACTAGAAGAAGAACAAGTAGAAGAAAAGCCAGAAGATGATGAATGGAAAGAAGATGATAGCCCCTCTTTTTTTACAGGACTTGGAATAAAATTATGGCCCCTAAAAGAAAGAGTGAGTCGACTTTTTAGAAGAAAACTCCCTAAAGATCCCGATGCAGAAGCACCTGAATCAGAAGAAGAAGAGGAGGTTGTTGTCAGTCCAGCAAGACCAGTAAAAGATGCCTCTTCCACTCTTGATCCACAGCCTTCCATCCCTCCACTACAAGAAGAAGTGGTAGTTGTTTCCATTCAAGGCTGGTTAGATGAATCGAGTGCTCAAGAAATTGCCTCAGCTATTAATGGAAAATCTGAAAATGATCTAAAAATATCATCTGACCATGTATTAGTTAGGATAGGAAAAGCAGAGGCAGCAGCGAGCGCAGTAGAAGCTGCTGTGGCTGCAGCAGAAAAAGCAAAATCTGATGCAAAAGAAATATTTGAATCAAATGAAAGGCTGGAGATTAAAAATAATCCAGCAGTAATTAAGGCAAATAAGAAAGCAAAGGAAGCTGCAGAAAAAGCAAAGGAGGCCGCAGAAAAAGCAGAAAAAGAAGATTTAGATAAATGGAAAAAGGTAAAAATCAAAATAAATGCAAATGCATTTAAAAGACGAATTGTTGTTTCTACAATGAGTGCAGATCAAAAAAGTTCAGTAGCTGCACTAGTAGAAATTGATAACTTAATAAGTGTAAGAGTAAGAATAACTTCAGGTGATAAGAAAAAAGAAGCACTTATAAAAGCCAAATTGGAAAAGCTAGACGATGCAAAAGTCGCGCAATATATAAGTGCTATTGAGTTAGCTAAAACTAGTTATACATTTGATCGTAATGATTCTTTGGATTTTGTTTTAACTGAACTAAATAGAATTCGTGATGGACGTGAAATGCGTTCAGGCAGGTTGAAAGGAAGAAACTCAGAATTAATTATCCAGCCAAGCACAAAAAGAAAAGTACCAGATGGAATAAGATCATCACCAGTACGTAAGCTAAAAAATAGGGGATCATCAACTGGGACAAATGCAACCTCTGAGTTGTTTAGAGCAAGATATGGTAACTTGCTTCCACAGCAAACTACCCCAGTTACATCACCTGAAACAGAGGCTGAAACGCCACCTGAAAATGAGTAAATCGGTAGTTAAATAAATTAGACATTATGCATATGGACGTAAGTGCAGTTTTTTGCTATACTAATTAGATTTTATGGTAAAACAAACATCAGAAAATTCTGCAGATTATGTTTCAACCGATCCACGTGTGGATAAGGCTGTGACTGATGTAGAAAAACAAGTATTAAAAGATATTGCGAGCGTATCTGTTCCTGTTAGAGAATCAATGTATTCTGTACTACTTAAAGAATCTAAATTACAGCATTTTGATAATGATCCAACTAATAGATCGGCTCATGAAAGAAGAGCTTCTATTAATGCTTCCAAAAGAATGTCTGTTTCCGAAGAGTTACTTGCAAAAGAAATGGAAGGGAAAATTAAATTTCCAAATATTAAGTTCAAAGAACATAAGGCGGAATTAGAATTTGATATTAGGAATCCATATATGATGGATGAGAAAAGAACAGAATCAGAGATAATCACTGAATTAACTAAAACACCTCCAACAAATGGAATAATTTTCTTGAATGGTACAACAATGCCAATAGGTCAAGCTGAACAAGAAGCTATAGCTAAAAAATTCTTAGCAGAAGCAAAAAAGCACAGAGAGCTAAAGAGTTTACGTGCTGTATTTGGTGCAGATGGTGTCTCTGAATTTAATATTCAAACTGCTTTGATGCTAGCAGCCAAGCAACCAGACCCTGTACTTGGTGCATTGCGAAGCCAAAAGAATGAACTAGAAGATGAAGCAGAAAAGATAAAAGCTAATCTAAATATTTCTGGCCATTTAGATTCATTAGAAAAAACCAAGCCTAGAGGATTTGATATGGGAATGAACATGGATGAATTGGAAGATGAAGTAAAAAATTTGGCTGATGATATAAAGACAGGAGGTCAGACAAGTCAGACAGTGCTAGGACAAAATAGTAGACGCATTAATCTTCTAGCCAGGCATGTTGAATTAAGGAAAAGCTTTGAATATTTCACTTTTGTTTCGAATAAACTAAAAGCAATCTACGATAATTCAAATTTAATCGGAGTAACTTCTCAGGCTCTAAATGATTTGGTATCTGCCAATGGTGTAGATAAAACAAAAATTAATATTGAAATGAATATTGGTGAACTAGTACAAAAAATCCGTACTGAACTTGCATTGGAAGACACAGCTAAATACAAACAAGAATTAAAAGATAATCAAGAGGCAGTCAAGAAAGCAGAAGAAAGTGCACTCTCTGGAAGAGAGGCAGTGCTTGTTACGTATCAAATGTACTTTGAAAATGAGAAAGGACTTTCTGCATCAGAAGCACGTGAGCGTGCAAGGGAACTATATTCTCGTAATGCAGTAGGTAGAAAAGATATGCAAGTAGCACAGGACTCAGTAGATAACCCAGAAGTATGGAATCAACCAAATACAAAGATAGAAGATTGGACTTCTCAAAAAGGCAAGGAGCTAGTAGAGGGAAGGCAGGAAACATATGTATGTAATTTTGCAGAGAGCCCTCAAATAGGTATTCCAAAGGGCAGAGGTACTGGTAAAGGACTAACTTTTAAAGATAATAAAGGAACAAAACGTTTATGGATTACTTACCGAAAGAATAATGCTAGACCTGCATGGGGTAGGTTGCAGTATCCTCAATTGATTACTGCATATTATGGGCTTCGAACAATGGTTCAAAATGGAACATTGAATAACACTGGTTATGTTCGCAGCCAACGGGATGAAATCATGCGTATTCTTGTACGTGAACATAGTAGAAGGCTAACAGAGGAATTTGATATCGCAGATATCCCAGAGGATGTAAAGAAACAGGCAGATGCAGAGCATCAGCAAAAAGGATTCCAAAAGGCAGTGCAACTTGCACTTTCTGGTGATATCCCAAGCGCTTATCAGGGTGCTGTAAGTGGAGCTATTGAATATTCAAAAAAGAAAACCGCTAGGAAAAGAAGGGCGATAGCTAGAGCAACAAAGTGGACAACTTGGACACATGGATTAAAACCACTTGTAAAAGGAGGTTCTTGGAAAGACCCAGCAGCATGGCCTGTAAATACTGCAAAAGCAGGTGGGAAGGCAGTAGTTGGTACTGCAAAAGGAATTTATAGAATTTTAAATGCAGAAATTTAAAATATGAAACACACAAATTTACATTTTAGGCACTCAGAGATTTCTAATAAAGAGAATCGCTTATGCGCAGAAGTAGGCTCTGGATCAGAGAGCATACATAACATTGCAGAGACTATTGAGTCAGTTGAATATTTAAAGGAAAACCCAGATCTAATGGAGGCGTTAGAAATTTATGATAACCCAATAGTAATAAGGAGGTATGAAGAAATCTTATCTAGTGCCTCAGAAGAAAGACCATATTTAATTACATTACTTTTAGATGGAATAATTGATGAATCAGCGACTAGCGCAGGTTCAGATGGTGCAATTGATTATAGGGAAGTAGGCAGAGATCAAATCAATCCAGCAGATCCGTTCAATATTATTGGTAGATTTGAGGCATTGGACCAGACTGAAAAAGAACAAGCAATAGGTGAACTGTTAAATGCATCTATACCAGAGAATATATTAAAAGAGATAGGTGACATTACAGACAATGCTGAACTAGGTAGAGCATATATTAGGATGGTTGAACAAGCAGAAACTTCTTGGGAAGCCGGCAATTCTATTAATTCCAATAGCTTCCTTATAGACGTCTCTTTGTCATATTACCAACACATGCAGGCGCAGGTAGCAGATCAAATGGATACGTTAGGAGCTAGAAGGCCAAACTTAACAGTAGATTATTCATTTAATATAGCTTCACATATTGTGGAATCGCATGAAGATAGGGTTGAGCAAGGGATCTCAGAAGCAACAGATTTTTCTAGATTAAATGCTGAACCTTCTAGTGTAGAAGCAAATACTCTCTCTAGAGAGGAATATTTATTGTATATGAAGCGATCACTAGAAGGTGATGCTTCTATTAATACAAATGATGTTCCAGGTTTAAAAGAAGATTTACAACCTAGAATGCAAGGACGAGGTCGAAGAATAAGAAATGTAGATGCTAGAACTACAGAAATATTTACAGATCTCTCATTAGAGAAGTTTGGTCCAACAGTTACATTAGATCGTTTTGGAATAGTCTTGGGGCCACAACTTAGTGAGAGGTATATTGCAGCACAAAGATCCCAAGTGGATATGCAGGTATCAGGAGCATCACAATGGTTATTAAATCCAGCATTAGCACATGAATTCTTGCGGGCTAATTTACCAACATCATTTGGTAGTTCAAATGTAGCATTCATAGATTCACTTGAATGGCATTTTGTATATAACGATGAGCAGAGAGCAAATATGCTCCCTGATCCACTTATGTCAGAGGAAGATGTACGTGCAGCATTAACATT
>JABGQH010000005.1 GCA_018648865.1 Candidatus Peregrinibacteria bacterium | reverse complement strand
TCTGATCTGGACACGCACAGTAGAAGTTAAAGACATTCTTCAGGTTGGTAATAATCTTGAAGAGCTGCTCCGGCCCGCCACCTATATCACTTCTACAACTAATCTCTATAATATTTAATTTGTTTGATTTCAACAAAGGTTCCACTGAATTATTAAATGAGACTTTTGTGTACAGACGCTTTAGGTTTCTACGCCAGAAGCCATTATGCATTAATCATGTCTGGACCCAATCGTTTATATAAAAACTTGCAATAACACCAGAAAGAGAACCTAGCTTTTTTCAAGCTTTCTCTTCATTGTTTTATGTCTAATCTCTTTCCTTGTCTGTCTTGTCATCACAAGGCCTTAACACGTTCCTCTGCTGAGAATCCAAGAGTTGCAAAAACGGGCTTATCGTCCCAATGAGAAGAGTTGTTAAGATATCCTATACCTGCAGGTGGTCGCAGAGCACCAAAATATCCTCCTGCGTAATCTGGAAATAACAATAAAATTTTCTTATATTTCATTTTATTCAAAGGGTTTTGATAAATTTACATTCACAACCACTTGGTAAGCCAAGCCCACCATGATCACTTACACATATTTTTTCCAAAAAGCAGTCATGATTGTGTTGAATATTACGAAATTATCAGTAAGGGGTAACAAGTCCAATGTAGGCAGAATTTATGTTTAGTACTATGGAAGGAATATCTGATTGCATATTACAATTTGACAATAAGGAACTCATTTGTTGCTCTTATTACTTCATATTTATCTTTTATATCTTCCAACACACCGCTATCAATCACATCCTGCTTGGTAGTAACGAAATAATCTGCACCCTCTTGTTTACGCTTTTCTATGCGTTCTATTGAACAAACATTTGAATTCATGGTCCACCCTTTTCTATTGGAATAGTACAAGAGTTCCGGCCCGCCCCATATACAGCCAATTACGAGATCGTTTTCGAGTGCTGTTTCATCTACTATATTACCAGCGTTTTGAATCGGATATTTCTTTTCAAGTCTTTTCATTTCGTATCTTCCCGTTATTTTGTGATAGCTAATAAATGGAAGAGAGACAACCATAAACATGAATAGTGCCTGTAAAGCAATTTTCTTAATTCCGGTTACCTTGTATGCCGTTATTAATCTTAGAGTATTACTAATGGCATATCCGACAAATACAGATGCAGGAACGATAATTGGTATAGTATAGTAAGTGTGCCATTCAACCTCTTTAGCTGCGAGAAAGAAGTAGATGATTATCGCAAGCAGCCAGTAATGAATGTAACGGAACTCTTTCTTCTTAATTGTAAAAATTATACCCAGAACGAAAAAGAGCCCCCCAACATATATCAGATCCTTCTCAAATACTTCAGCATAGAAGACCTTTTCATAAAAAGGCAGACTAGTTAAAAAGTAGAGTGAATACTTCATATAATAACTAAAGCTCAATGGGTTCAGTTCAATACCATTTATGCTTCCTACATACGCGGAATGTTTGTACCACAGGAGGGTAAGTGTGAGGCTCAGAACAGCAAAAAGCCATAACTTCCATTGTATTAGAAAATTGAGTCTGTATTTTTTTAGACAAAGATACAACAAAGGTAATCCTAAACTAATTGTAGGGAGTTTTACTAGAAATGCAAGTGTAGCACA
>JABGQH010000019.1 GCA_018648865.1 Candidatus Peregrinibacteria bacterium | reverse complement strand
GACGCAGAAAATGCAGATGCTGCAAGTGCACTCGCAAGTATGTGGAACAGTATTTCATCTAGTGATGAACCAGAAGTAGTAGTTCCAGATGAGGAGGGGGAAGCGGAAGAACGAACATCAGGAATACAAGCAAATCCAACCACTAGTGATGTTGATGTATTGTCAGATAACGCATCTATTGCTGCAGATACTTTAGAAACAAATTCAGGTGCGGATACTAATGAAGTTGATATTGCAGCAGATACTTTAGAAGCTAATACAAGTGGTTTAGATGATACAAGTAGTGCAATAGGGAGCGTGGAGTCAGGAGCTAATTTAGGAGCAGATGCAGAGGATCTAACTTCTGATACAGAAGCAGTACCTCCAGTAGCAGGTATAAATGGGTTAGAAGGTTTTGATACATCTGATGCAGAAGCTGATCTTTCTACTTCAGACTTAGAAGCATCAGAAGGAGAGCCAGAAGGGAGTGAAATTATATAAATATAAAAAAAAGAGCGATGACATAAATGTCATCGCCCAATTTAGTTGTTGCTCTTCTTAATTACGTATCGGGAGTCGGAGTTGGTGCCGGAGTAGTATGCTCCAGAACTTCTTCCGTTTCTTCCTCCGGGATTTTCACAGTCGCTTCTTGCGAAGGACCGAAAATGCTCCCATAAATCACGTTGATTTGAACAGTCTCTTTGTATCTTTTCAGATCCAAAGGATGACTCGTCGTATCATGCCGAAGTGTGTCTGTGTGGATAACAGATCCATCTTCTGCAATGTAGTTTACAATCCACCAGATGGTGGATACATCGGGTTCGTCCCATGAGATTGAGGCATTTTCCGATGCGAGTTTGACGTTCCTGGGCATTGGTTGGACTGAGCATCTGCCATCTTCTGATAGGCTTTGCGCGAGTCGATTGGCCACCTTCGCATCATTCATCATGGTTGGATAGAGCATAAAGCTGCTTGCCACCATGAGAACAATTCCTAAGAGCTCCCACCTGTTGTTGTTGTTGGTGGCGGTGAAATAGATGCCTCCAGCAAATGCTCCAGTCAAAATTGCAAGGAATACAATTGAGGGGTCAATAAAACTGAAAATGTCCATAATTTTCTCCTGTTGGATTATTGGACTACTTAACAAAGGTTTTAAAGAACAACTAACTAAAACTATAAAACTAAAACATAGAATTGTCAATATTCATTCAAATAAATGTATATATTTAAAAAAACCGCGTGGGGGACAACGCGGTTAGGTCGATCATCTCATCATTAGTGTAAATGATGGTGATAATCGGATTGAGAGATTGTGTGGCCGCATCGGCAACATCGGTAGAATGGTCTGCCGCTAATGCATTTAAATTGCATGTTGTGTTGGCAACGCACCAATTGCGGCACTTGCCGCACCACCACCGTCGTCTGCGACGGCACGTGTTCTATTCGATGCGACGTATGCGATGAGGCATACGCCTCGGCTGTAGTACGAACTGCAGAGGCAAAAGTAGCAAGAGAATCCCTATGCATGCTTTGAATCCTTGCATTTACATCATAGGGGTCTGTGTACTGTATCTCTTGTAGGCTATCTTCCATGATAACGCTTGCCGAATCGGTCGTTTGAGGACCGTTCCAAGTAGACATTTTGCCTCCGAATTGTACGATAATTCTAGGCCCTAGAGAGGGCGCTGGTATTATCGCAGGAGTCGGAGTTGCCGAAGTTGTCGGAACCGGAGTCGGGGCCACAGTCGGAGCTGGGGCCAAAGCGACGGGCGGAACCGGTGTTGGTGGATCATCTCCAAAGGCATTTACCGCAATGATCGAAAGAATCAAAATCAGCAAACTTACTGTAAATATGCGACGTTTCATCAAAATCTCTCCTTCCGCCTAACGGCGGATTTAACGTTGTTTGTCCCCCCACGGAGTGCTGCTTCACTTTGTTTCTGTCCCCCAGAATCAAAGCAAAAGCAGAGTTCGTGGGAGAATTAGAAAAATCTGGAACAGCACCCGTGGGTAAAAATTGATGGTTTAAAGGATCTAAGAGAATTTGGTTGTGTTATAATATAATATTAATGTACTTATGTCAATAATAGTTCCCTCTCCCGCTAGCCGGGCGAAGCTTTAGCGAAGACTGGAGGGGAGAGGGGGTTTGGTGCCACTATTTACATTTAATAATGCCCATATAGTTCCATTTTGAGCCATTTTCTGCTATAATTAGCCGATAAATACAAAAATTAATGAAAAAAATACCCACAAAAAAAGGTGGCAATAGAAAACTAGCTGAGCAAGTTTACAACAAGCTTATGGGTGAAATTGAACCTGATTTGCTGCTAGAAAACATACCCAAGATAGATGAGAAATATGCAGATGAGACAGATAAACAAAAGAAAGCTCGCTTAAAAAGGTACAAAAAAGCATATGCAAAATATGACGAGAAATTTAAAGAATTCATGTCTAGCGTTCATGCTAAATCTAGAATTAATAAAAAGAAGGCTTTGCAAGAGGAGGAAATTAAATCGAAACAAGAGGAGCAAGATGCTCTACTTTCCCTCGAACAGGCGTTCGAGTAACAATTTGTCTTTATTATTACCAATATACATATGGAACACACACATTTATTCACAGGAGCAGCAGATTTCTCTCCAGAATCTGAGCGGAGGTTGATATTTAATGATGGGGAAACACCCTCAATTATTCCAGATTTGACTGAAGATCCATTTGAAGGGATGGATGATGCTACCTCAGAAGTTGTAGAAGAAGTTGCTGAAGTAGAATTATCAGTAACAGAAGAAAGTATTAGTACTGACCCAGTTGGAGTAGAAGAGGAATTAGATGATGAAACTGAAGAACCTCTTAATGATTTAAATCCTGATATTAGTTTTGCATATAGGAATATTAGTTCATATTTGTCGGAAGATGCATATGTATCAGCATTAGATAGAGTAGAGTTTGTGAATTCACAACTGGATTTATCAAATAGTACTATGATGCAGCAGATCCAGAGATTACATAATGATAATGGTGGAAATGATGAAATCCATAATAATTACAAAATAATATTTGATGGTGAACGCTTCAAATTGGAAACAATAAATATTGATGAAATTGCATATATGGCAAAAGATATTGTTTCTGCTTTGGAATCTGGGACTATGGGACATGCGGAGCAGCAAACACTAATGATAAATGAGAAGATTGCATATTCTTTAACAGGGCAAGGGCAAGCTATTAATTCATGGCTGCAAGATGAAAATATTTTAGGAGAGCATGGTGCATATATAGTTACTTTTGATGGAGAAAAGCTTGCTTATGAGGTTTCAGCTGAGATTCAAAACTTGGTTGATAATCTTATTTTTTCTCTTGAAGGAGGCATAGAGGGAGATATCCATATGCAAATATTATTACTGAATGGCATGATAAAGGAGAAAAATATTAGTGAAGCATTGTTAGTAGAGACTGGTATTCTAGGAGTGCATGGTGACTATTTAGTTACTTTCAATGGAACTGAAGTTGAATTTAAATTAAATGACGAAGAACCAGAACCACTACCAGTAGTGGAACCAACACCAGAACCAACGCCAGAACCAGTAGATGTACCAGCAGTAGCACCAGTACCTGTAGATTTACCAGTAGAAGTGCCGGCTGATATAGAACCACCTGTTGATTTACCAGTTGATGTAGAACCACCAGCAGATGGAGAACCAGGTGTAGAACCACCAGCAGATGGAGAACCAGGTGTAGAACCACCATCAGTAGATGAGCCTACAGAAGAACCACCATTAGAAGATGAACCTACAGAAGAACCATCAGAAGATGGTGAAGTTTCTCCTGAATTGAATGCAGCGATTCAGAGATTGTTAGAATTAATTATTGAAATTCTAGAAGGTTTCTTGCAAGAAGAATCTGAGGAGGGTGAATTAGATGAGGAAGAGGAAGAGGGCGAAGGTGAAGAAGAAATTGAGGCAGGTGCAGGTGGGACTTCAGAAGAAGTTGATGTACAAAGAAATTCTGAGCTAAGAAAACTACGGAAAAAGAGGAAAGGCTTAAGAGGGAAAATTAATAATAAGCAAGAAGCATATGACAGAGTGCTCGCAAGTATAGAAGGCTCAAGTCGAGACAAGGCAGCAAGGCTGCATTCTAAAGCGGCTAGATTGCAAACTAAAATAGGTGATCTAGAAGATAAGTTAGATAGAGTTAATACAAGAATAAGGATGCTGAGAAATAATATAGATGAACCTAGAGACAGAACTGAAGGCAACAGGCAACTCTCTGATGCATTGATAGCTAATATTGATGCAATGCCAGATAGACCAACAACTGTAGCTGGGCTAAGAGATGCTATGGTAAGCATGCTAGATAATAGTAGTTCTATTATTTCTAGATTAGGTACAGCAGATAGAAGTTTGATTGATAATATTGTGTCAATTCCACCAGCAGACTTAACAGCCGATATGATTAATAGATTTATGCCAGTATCCTCATTTGGTATAGCGGGGAGAGTTAGAAATTACGTTGGCGGATTATTCAGTTAATAAACTAACTACTTAAAACAAAGGGCACCTTTAATCAGGTGCCCTTTTAATTGTATGAGTAGCATGGCTTCGTGTACTCTACGTTCAACGTATGACAAAGCTAGTACTTTCAGACGGAACAGAATTTATAGGCAAATCGTTCGGAGCATCTGTAGATTCCGATGGAGAGGTTGTTTTTAATACAGGAATGGCTGGGTATCCAGAGAGTCTTTCTGATCCTAGTTATAGGGGGCAGATACTTACGTTCACTTACCCATTAATTGGTAATTATGGAGTACCAGGAGCAGAGAAGAATGAATATGGATTTAGTAAGAACTTCGAGAGTGAGAGTGTTCATGTAAAAGGTGTAATTGTCGCACAGGTTAGTGAGACCTTTAGTCATTACACAGCTGTAAGCTCATTGCAAAAATGGTTAGAGCATCACAATGTCCCAGGAATCACTGGAATAGATACTCGTGCTCTTACAAAAAAATTAAGGGAACATGGAGTAATGCTTGGGCGCATAGTGCAAGACGACAATGCACAGGTAGATGTAAGCTCAATAGAAGATCCAAATGTAAATAACTTAGTTGCAGAAGTAAGTTGCAAAGAGGTAATTACATACGAGCCAAAAAACGCAGAGGGAGACATCCCAACAGTTGCTTGTTTTGATTGTGGAATAAAAAATAATATTCTCCGCTCTCTATTAAGTAGAGGAGTGAGAGTGCACAGATTGCCATGGGATTATGACCTTGCAGGTAGTGATCTAAAATATGATGCTGTATTTGTAAGTAATGGTCCGGGTGATCCAAAGATGTGCGTATCTACAATTGATCAGGTTAAAAAGGCGATGGAGAAAGAAATAATTGTATTTGGTATCTGCTTAGGTAATCAGATTACAGCTCTAGCTGCAGGAGGAGACACATTCAAAATGAAGTACGGGCATAGGAGTGCTAATCAGCCATGTACAGAGGAGGGGACTGAACGCTGTATTATTACTTCTCAAAATCATGGATTTGCTGTGGATGAAAACTTGCCAGAGGGTTGGGAAGTTTGGTTCCGCAATGCAAATGATGCGACAGTAGATGGAATCAAACATGAATCAGGAAAGTTCTTTACAGTTCAGTTTCATCCAGAGGCAACCCCAGGACCAGAGGACGCAGCATACTTATTTGATGAATTTGTAGAGATGCTAAAAAAAGATTAATCGCATAATTGTTCCTAGCTTTTTAAATGACGACACCAAGCTACAACCTCGTTTGCACTCAGAATGAAAGAATCGCAGAAGGAATCTACGATTTTAGATTTGTTAAACCAGAGGGAATGGATTTTCAGGCAGGGCAATTTGTATTATTTGATTTTCCTCTAATAGAAGATGAAACAGATATTCAGACTAGAGCATTCTCTATTGCATCCTCACCATTAGAAGAAGAACTAATATTTGTAGCCAAGTTAATTGATGGAGGCCGTGGAAGCAGATGGATAGAACAAAAGCTAAAGGCAGGGGACACAGTACGAACTCAAGGACCTTTTGGCAGATTCTTGTTAGATCCAGATCAATCTAAGGATTGTTTATTCATTTGTACCAGTAGTGGGATTGCTCCATTTAGATCACAAATAATTACAGCATTAAAAAATGGAGATAATAGAAAGATGGATTTGATCTTTGGCGCTAGGAGTCAAAAAGATCTCTTCTGGCAAAAAGAATTAAATGAATTACAAAATGAACACTCTAATTTAAATATTCATTATGTTTTAAGCAAACCAGATGAAGGGTGGGATGGTCTGTGTGGATATGTTCAGGACCAAGTATCAGAGATCTTAGGAGATATCTCAAACTATTTAGTATATGCATGTGGTAATCCAGATATGACCAAAGAGATCAAGGTATGTTGCAAAGAGCATTGGGATGTAGCTAAGGAGAATATGCATATAGAAGGATATATATAAAGCTATAAGCTATAAGCTATAAGCTATAAGCTATAAGCTATAAGCTATAAGCATTTTTAGGATATACATAAAAACGAATACATTACAAAGAGTAATTAATAGAAAAATTAAGAAACTTAAAGCTTAAAGCTCAAGTCTCAAAGCTTCCCTTAAAACATGTAAAATAGCTCAAAACTTTACTTGATGCTAAACTTCTCCCATGCAATTCGTAATTCTATCCTCCTCCCGTGGAACAACAATGCAGTCTGTGTTAGACAGTTTAAAAGATGGTAGCTTGCAGGCACATTGCTGTGGGCTAGTTACAGATAAGGCCAATCGTGGGTGTGTACAAAAGGCAAAAGATGCCGGATTGCCTATTAGAGTAGTAGAAAAGCAAACTGCAGAGAGCAGAGAAAATTATGACAAACGACTTAACGTAATAATAAAAGATTTAGTAGGTGAAGATGCCACATACATTGCATGCATGGGTTGGATGTTTATTTTCTCTGAATGGTTTGTAAGCCAGTGGAAAGATAAAATATTAAATGTTCATCCTGCACTTCTTCCTAAATTTCCTGGAGCTCATGCAATCACAGACGCACTAAGTTCAGAAGAGACAGAAACAGGAATGACAATCCACCTTATAGATGAAGGTGTTGATACTGGTCCGATAATTTTGCAAAAGCCTTGTTCTATAAAACCAGATGACACAGAAGAAACTTTAAAGCTGCGTGTTCAAAAACTAGAGAAGGAGTGGTATCCAAAGGTTTTGCAGAAAATACATGAAGAAGTTTGAGTTAAGCTTGCCAACTGTATCCATCGATTAGCTATGAGAAGGTTTCCTGATCCAAGTCGAATAATGAGTTTTTTAGGATAAGAAAAATTAAATATTATTACAAAAAGGAAATTAGATTTCGTTCCCCTCCCCAGACGGGGGAGGGTTAGGGAGAGGGGATTTATGAAAATAGATTGGTTATAAAAAATCTAAAGATTATGAAAAATATAATTCTTTGTATTGAACCCCCTCACCCTGCCCTCTCCCTAGGGGAGAGGGTGTCTAAATATTTATATTAAAAGTTATTGTTAAAAACAAATAGCAGGATTTATACATAATTCTTACTACTTAATACTTAAAAAGATCCTCACTTCTATCAATTCCAGGCACCCATCCCTTAAACTCTGAACGTGCCAAACTATGGTCTCTAATTATTACAGCTGGGATAGCTTGGTCTGCATTTCCCATTACGAAATTTGCAGCAGTGGCTAGTTGATCTGCAACTGCTTCATGAGTCACATTTAGGGGTTTCCCAAATAAATCAGGGCTGTCTACCTGCGAAATAATTGGATCGAAACCAATAACTACTAATGCTTGTGCGGTTACACCAAGCCTGCGTGGTCGTAAGCAGGAATCGGTAATCAATATACCCCCAGGGGTATATTCCTTTAACGCAGAAAATATTTCAGAGGCAGAGGAAACGGGATCTATAGGCCATCCAACAGCATATCCATCTTCAATATTAGATTGATCTAGTCCTGCACTTGCTGCCATCAGAGTTCCTTCATTTAATCCATCAGGCTTAAGTTCAGTCAGTATCGCACGCTTATCGTCATTAATAATCTTTCCATTTAAGCGCTCTGTCTCGTTTAGTATTGCTTGAAAATAAGCAGGGTCTCTATCGTATTTCTTTGCATATTCTCTTGCTGTGTCAGATATTTCGATTGATGAAAGATTAATTGCAGCACCCTGCGCAGTCGCAATAACCTTAGAAGAAATTGCCAATATATCTCCAGATTTAAGATCGCAGTTATTTAGTATTGCATTTACTAGGTTATCACCTGATTTTATATGCCCTGTTTGAATTTTTAGTATTTCCATTATTCCCAAAGAGTTACAGGATCTTCCTTTAGCAAAAATATATTCTGATTAAATTCATCTGTTTCTAAATTTAGAGTTGCTAGTGTTACCTTTAGTGAAGATTCAGATGGATTATGAACAATAGCTTTTGTAGGAGTATTTGGAATGCGGAATTGAATCTGAACATTTTTAGGGATACTCCATCGAATAAAACCAAAAGCAGGAGGATCAGATTTAATAGAGGAGAGTGATACACCTTTTACTTCACCTCGTTGCCAATCTTCTGGGAGGCTAATTGCAATATCTGCTTCTTTATTTATTAAATGCAATAATGCAGAGTTCTCTTTAAAGCTAATTTCAAAACGAATACTGGCAGGACTAGTATGTTCTATCGCAATTATTGCTGTTCCTTGTTTTTCTAGCAGACTTGCTTTTTGATTAACGGAATCTAAAACACTTTGCCCACCTATTAGGGCAGCGATTGTTAACGCTATGCCAGATAGTATTAGATGCTTGTTTATAGTAGAAGGCATGATGGGATTATAGCAGTGTAACAGTATATCAGCTTAGTAATGATTAAAAAGCTTTGAGCTATAAGCTATAAGACTTGAGCAGTAAACAAATTGCAGAGTATTATCAAATTCAATATTTCATTTTTTTTGCTTAAAGCTCACAGCTAAAAACTTATAGCTTTTTCTGTATTAGTATCTTTTATTAACACCCTATTCGTGCTATAATAACCGATAAGTTATGGACATTGACCCACACACCCTTCAGCGGATATTAGATCGCATTGAAAAACAGATGCGTTGCCCACAATGTGGTAGACAAGTACCTGTTGATTTTTCTTCTGTAAGACTAATGGCAGAGAACGCAATGCTATTACAAGTTAAGTGTGATGACTGTAATGCATATATCGTTTTGCAGGCATCTTTGCAGGGTATGGAGCATGTAGATAGTAAGCCTTTCGATATAGACGAGACAGCAAATGTTTCAACAACTCTAAAACTTGGTAAGAACGAAATGGATGCATTAAAAGATTCGATTCAAGAATCTGGAGGATCGTTTACAAAATTATTTAAAGAAGTAAAAATTGAACAAGAAGATTTACCTTTAGAAGATTAATTTTTATTCAATTAAATATGAATAGATTTGTTACAAAGAGGCAGGTTCTACTTCTTATCCCTATTTTGTTGTTATCTGCTTGTGATTTAAGTGGTTCTATTTTTACTAAAACTAATAGTGGTGTAGAGCTTACTGTTAGCGGTGCAGTTAAAGCAGTACAGGATGGAGTTAATTCAATAAAAGAAGTTGGATCAGATGTAGCCAAAACTGCAAAGGATACAAAAGAAAATATAGATAATCGTGTAGATTCAGTACAGAAAGGAGTGCAAATGATTAAAGAAGGTAAAGAATT
Organism: Candidatus Peregrinibacteria bacterium; assembly: GCA_018648865.1. Classification (GTDB taxonomy): domain Bacteria; phylum Patescibacteriota; class Gracilibacteria; order Peribacterales; family Peribacteraceae; genus JABGQH01. The sequence continues at coordinate 79 of JABGQH010000019.1, read as the reverse complement.
GATAGAGGAAGGAGTAAGATGAGCTGTGAGCTGTGAGCTGTGAGCTGTGAGCTGTGAGCTGTGAGCTGTGAGCTGTGAG
>JABGQH010000008.1 GCA_018648865.1 Candidatus Peregrinibacteria bacterium | reverse complement strand
ATAAAATATGTAAATCTAATACTTGACACAATAAGTATATGTACTAAAATGAATTTATCATTTCTATTTATTATTATGTCTATAAATGGTCCTGACCGAAGAAATAATGAAAGAGTTAATAACTTTCTTGATAATGTTATGAATTCTTTAGATATTGATCTGCCTCCAGATGAAATTGATATCACAGAGTCTGAGCTTGATGATGCGTTAAACAATACAAACAGAGTTTTTGTAGATATCGAAATTTTGAAAGCCAGAATTAAATTTCTTGAAGCATCGCAAAGAGTATTACTTCCTGATATGGATTTGATGCATGATGTAGATATATGTTTAGAGCTAGAAGAAGCTCTATCTGCCATTAAGGAGTATGGCTTTATTGATGCTTTTAAAAGTGGAAAAGTAACTAAGGAAGAAATAAGTAGAATTATTTGGAATCCAATTGCTTTAAGCTTTTTTTGTGCAGATGATATGAACTAAATCAATCGGATATATTATTCTATTGTTCGCATCTGAATACTTGTAACTGCTTCGCCTTTTGTGCGAGTATCAGAGATAACAATTATGTTATCTCCTTTTTGTAGTATCCCTGCATCTTTAGCTTTCTTCATACCTTCATGAACTGTTTCTTCTATGTCTCCAAGTTTGATTTTAATTGGCATCACTCCATAAACCAGTTTTAATTTCCTTAGCACAGATAAATCCTCACAAAGTGCAACAATTGGTACATAAGGACGGAACTTGCTAACTCGACGTGCAGAGAACCCTTGCCTAGTAAATACTAAAATAGCTTTTGCATGAGACGACTTTGCTAAATTAACAGCAGATTGTGCTTTAGCATCCGCATCATCCCTTACTGCAGCCTCCTCTAGTGGGAATCTACTAAGTTGAGTCTCTGTTGCCCTTAATATTCTATCCATTGCAGAAACAGCAACTGGTGGATGTTTTCCACTAGCTGTTTCGCCAGAAAGCATTGTTGAATCAGTTCTTTCCATTGCTGCGTAAGCTACATCAGTAACTTCTGCTCTAGTTGGAATTGGATGCTCTTTCATGCTTTCTAGCATGTGAGTAGCAACTATTACAGGTTTACCAGCGTCTCTACACCTCCAAATAATTTCGTTCTGTATTACAGGCAAATGTTCAAATGGAACCTCTGCTCCTAAGTCTCCTCTTGCAACCATTATTCCATCGGAAGCCTCTACAATTTCTTTTAGGTTTTTTACTGCCTTCTGAGTTTCAATTTTTGTAATTATTTGAGTTGTACTATTTGCCTTATCTATAACTGCTCTTACTTGATTGACTTCCTCTGCGTTACGGATGAACGAAAGAGCAACATAATCGATATTATTTTCGGCTGCATATCTAATATCATCCCAGTCTTTATCTGTAATTGATGGCAGATCTATATCTGCACCAGGCAAATTAATATGCCTTCTACTACCTACGCTGCCATCTTGATCTGCTTTACCTAAAACACTTCCATCTTCATTAATAGAAACTATTTTGAAAGATATTTCACCGTTATCTATCAGGATTTTATCTGTTTCCCCAACGTCAGAACTAAAACCATCGTATCCAACAAATATGATCTGCTTATCGTATTTCAATTTTCCTTCTAGAGTTGTTGGAGCAAATATTACTTCTACACCCTTAGTTATAACTATTGGATCTTGTACATCTCCAGTTCTTATTTCAGCTCCTCTAGTATCAATTAGAGCAGCAATACAGAGATCATTTTTCTCATTAATTTCATCAATATCTTTTAGAACTTGAATATGCTCTTCTCTACCTCCATGTGAAACATTTAGTCTTGCTACGTCCATCCCGCACTTAGCAAGTTCTAGAATCTTTTCTGGGCCAAAACAAGCAGGTCCTAATGTACACACGATTTTAGTAAGCCTGTGCTGATTTAGATCAACAAAGTCCATAGGTAATTCAGTCAAAGCATATCACTTTATAAAGAGTAAGACAGGGTACTTTTTAATAGTATTATAATACCATAATTCACATGTTTAGACAATGTTGGAGGAAGGACAAAAGCTCTAAAAAATGGTAGAATAGTAGGAATACTATGAAAATACACACAAAACATTGGTTAGCAACTGCAGCGCTTACTGCGGTGTTATCGTTACTATTTTTCTATCAAATTGGCTTGGACTTTCAATCAGGAAAGTTCCAAATCAGAGCGCCAGAACTGGCGTTTGGATACATGGATTCAGAGAATGAATTATGTAGTGACTTAGTAGCATATTGGAAATTAGACGAAGGAACAGGCAGTATACTTTCAGATATCTCTGGATATGATCAAGACGCAGAAATTGTAGATACAGATAGTATTTCTTGGTCTGATGATGTCCCAAATAATATTGAATTCTGGAACGAGAATTCATTGGAACTCGATGGAATATCTTATATTCGATCAACTGGATCTGTAATTAACCAATATGATGACTTATCTATTTCTATGTGGGTTAATTATGCGACTCTAAATTCTGCAGATGATTCAAATGTTTTAATCTCTTATGGAGGTATTGAGGAAGAAAGAATAGATAATATTCTTTATAGTTTAAATATAAGAGGCTCAGATAAAAAATTAAGAATGATGTGGGAGAATGGAACTGACTCTAGAGATGTAATTTCTGAATCAACTATCGCAGCTCCTTTAACCGCAGGTGTATGGAGACATTTAGTTGTAACAAGAGATTCGTTTGATAAGGAAGTAAAATTTTATTCTGATGGACAGATGTTAGGATCCGTAATTCCTTATACTATTGTCCCTTCTGGAGGGACTGGAGGAACTCTTTCTATCGGAGCAGATAAAAGTGATATTCAACTCACTGCATTTAATGGAGCAATTGATGATGTCCGTATATACAACAAAGCATTAACAAGTGATCAGGTACTTGCATTATTTACTGGCAATGACGATTTAGGAGGATGTAGTTGTGGTAATGGAGAAATTGAACCACCAGAGGAATGTGACGATGGTAATGCAGAAAATTCAGATTCATGTACCAATTCTTGTACAACATTGCGATGTGGTGATGGATATGTTCAATCTGGAAATGATGAGACATGTGAACCTCCAGGAACTGAAACCTGTGCTTTTGACTGTACAACAATCTCTGGAGAAGAAGATGACTCAGACGATGGAGAACTAACAATCCCAGAAAATTGTGGGAATAGAAAAATTGAAGAAGATGAAGGAGAGGAATGTGATGAGGGACACCTAAATGGAACTAGCTTTTGTTCAGAATACTGCACAGAGCTATATTGTGGAGATGATATAATTTCTGCTGAAATTAATGAAGAATGTGAACCAACTCCAATTACATATGTAAATGGATTACCAATTTTTGAAGAACCAACATGTGGTGATACATGTTCTATCCCAGACTATGATCAATCAGCAGAAAGCTACACGGGTGGATGCCAAAGATTATTTCTTCAACCTTGTAATATAGAAATACCTGAGCAATCGTCATCTTCAGCAGAATCAGTAGAAGATGAATCTGAGGATGATGCAGAAGAGGAAGAGTATGAAGAAGGCGAGGGCGATGATTACATATCATTTTGTGGAGACTCTATTGTTCAACCCTTTGGAGCTGATGGAATAGAAGGAACAGATGATGATGAGAGTTGCGACAATGGAAGTTATTGTTCAGATGAAGACGATGTTATTTGTCGATCTGATTCTAACTGCATAGAAGGTACAACTTGTGATTATGATTATGACTTTGATGAAACATGTACAAATCAATGTAAATTATTACTGGTACACCAGCCACCAATATCTTTTCCACAGGAATATTCATCTTCTGCTGCTTCTTCTCAATCATCAGAAGTTTTAGAGGAAACATCTTGTGGAGATTTTATAAAACAAGGAAATGAAGAATGCGATAACGGAATATTAAATTCCGATACAGACTCCGATGCATGTAGAACAGACTGCACATTTCCTATTTGTGGTGACTCAGTAATAGACTCCGATGAAGAATGTGACTCAGGGGAGCAGAATTCTGACACAAGCCCAGATAGCTGCAGAGCTGATTGTACTATTCCATATTGTGGAGACTTAGTTAGAGATTCCGCAGAGGAATGTGATGGTGAACCTGGCTGTCAGCAAGATTGTACTTTTGTATCAATTGATGTTTGTGGTGATGGTGTTCTTCAAATTAATGAGCAATGCGATGATGGAAACATTCTTGCAAATGATGGATGCAGTCCAGAATGTAAGAAACAACCAATCCTAAGGACAGGTATCAGCTCCTCATCCTCTTCATCTAGTTCAATAGAGCAAGTAAGCTCAAGTGTGGCATCATCAATAATTAGTTCTATGGAATCAAGCCAAGAAACTGTTTCATCTGTACCAATTGTAGAACCTGTTAGTTCTTCATCAGCAACTAGCAATTATCAAGTAGATGAGCCAAATATATTTACACTTGCACCAATAGCTAATGATCTTAGGCCAAATACTCAAGTAGCTTCTGTAATTACTCATCAAGTACCAAGACACAGACCAGTAGGTGATACAGGTCCTGCAGCTGTAATTGTATTAGCAGCTGGAGCATCAAGCGGATTAATTTGGCAACGTAAAAAACATAAAAACCTAAAATAATGTCAGAAGATACTCATGCTTCATTGGCAGAAATAACCAAGAGGTTCTCTTCTTTACTTCCTACAGGAGTAGAGGTGCACGACAAATTAATGGCACCTATTGAACCAGATCTAACTTCAGCTAATTTACCAAATCTTGCTCAGCAATATATAAATGAAACGGAAGGAGAGAAGAAAATGAGGATAGCTAGATATAAAGAAGCAATAGTTAAGTATGACAAAGCAGAAAAAGAGTTCTTTAAAAAGCTAGACTCTGCAGTTTTATCTAGAAGAGAAGAAGTTATACAGGAATCAAATGAAGTAGACGAAGAACAGATGAAATCTCTAGAAGGGGAAATAAATTCCTTATTAGATCAATAATGAATAACCCAGCTGCCAACCAAGGCCCAACCGAAGCTCCACAAGAATCATTGTCGGAGAAAGGTGCAGCAAATAAGGAGAAGATGAAGATGATAGATAATGCAGCAGATAGAATTCAGGATATTTTAGAGGATCAAGGTTGGAATCCAGAAGCTGTAATAGAGAAAATGGAAGAGCAGCAAGATCCAGACATCGCAGTTGTCTATGCAGAAAAAAGCATAGAAGCAAACCAAGCAGAAATGGATTCTGCTAGCAAACGACTCGCAGAAATTGAATCTGTCCGTGTAACAAATTATCCGGATGGTAGACAAATCCTCGAAGGAACCCCAGAAGCTATAAAGGCTTTGCTTGATGGATAGATAAATGTGCTGATTGTTTAAAGTTTCCTATATTTTTTAAAATACTGACCAACCTCATTTATACCTATTGTAGGTACATATATTCCTAGCCCCTTTTTAATTTTGAATGCATTTTGTGGCTTACAGCCATTAATAAAATAATGACCAGATAATAGATTATCTTTAACAGTTCTATTTTTTGCTAATACAATATTATAAGTCCAGTAACCATAAAAACATATTTTACCAATTATGTTTCCTTTGAAGTTTTCAAAGCGCAAATCAATAGAATTCTTCTCAAAGCGCATATTTTGTGGGTCACTATCCCAAAATGGGTCAGTGTCTATATTAATTTCTATTTTTGCATCATTAAATCTAATAAAGCTTCTGCAGTCATCCCACTCTTTGCGAATAACTTCATTTGCTCCTAAAATGTATGTTGCATAATTAAATAATATTTTTGATACAGCCCTGTAAATATCATTATTTATATAAGCATTTATTATAAATTCTGCATTTCCCTTCATTGGTCCATGGGTACTCTTTGCTGAAATTAATTTTTCATCTGACAAATCTATTTCTATGCCCCAATCATGTAATATTGATTGTATAAGATTTCTTTGAGTGTCGCCCTTGCAGCAAATTTCGAATCTTTCAATAGAATCAATCCACTCTGAGTGATTAAAAGGGGTACTTGGATCGATGCTTGTAAGTGTGGGACTTCTTGGATCTCTTGTGTCCAAAAAAAGATCAGCAATTATATTCTCATTATTTTTTTTAAATAGGCAAATCCCATATGCAATATCAAGTTTCTTTCTTTCCCTGTCCATATAGAATATTGGACTTGGAGTTTTTTGATCGTCGTTGTATGACTTCATTTTAAAGTATACTTGTTTATGTAAACCCTTAGCTTCTGAATCATTCCCATATTCTAGACGCTTCAAGCCCTCGAAAGATTGTCTTGCAAAAAAATTATCAATTCCATCACCAAAAAATTGATTACATTTAGTACACACTTCTTTTTTTAGTTGAGGTGATGAATTTTTAGTTGGGAAATTTCCAAATGCACTAAGAAGGACATGCTCTTTATTAAATTGGTCTTTAGGCTTTTCTCTTTTGCAATATATGCATACAAGATTCATAGAATGAATTTTATCACATATTTGAATGTTATTGGTACCCCGGACAGGGTTCGAACCTGTGACCTACGGCTTAGAAGGCCGTCGCTCTATCCAGCTGAGCTACCGGGGCGATGGTATAAAATGATCATTATCGCAATAGTAGCATCCATATTCCTGCCGACCGAAGCCACGGCGGAATCCCGCAACTGCGGGATGAAGACGGGCGAAGGTTGGAGCTACCGGGGCGATGTATTTAACGAACAGTTGTAACTATTATATCTAAAAAATAGCATTTGGCACACATTTGCTTGGCAAAGAGTAGCACTAACAGTAGGATAACACCCGATGAAATCTTACAAACGTATTCTGCTTAAACTCTCTGGTGAGGCAATGACCTCAGAGGGTGAATTTGGTATGAACCAAGATATTATATTAAACGTAGCAAATGAGATAAAAACAGTAATGGATAAGGGGATTCAAGTAGTTGTAGTAGTAGGTGGAGGAAATATATGGAGGTTTAGAGACAACGAACAAAGTGGAATAGAAAGAACATCTAGTGATTACATTGGAATGATGGCAACTATTATGAATAGTGTTGGATTGCAATCTACATTGGAGTCAATTGGTGTTTATACCAGAGTTTGTTCCGCAATTAATATTCCACAACTAGCTGAACCTTATCTTAGAAGAAGAGCATTAAGACATTTAGAGAAGGGTAGGGTAGTGATCTGTGCTGGTGGAACAGGTAATCCATTCTTCACAACAGATAGTGCTGCTGCTCTTAGAGCATCTGAGCTGGATTGTGAGGCTTTGTTTAAGGCTACAAATGTAGACGGAGTGTTCGATAAAGATCCAAACAAGCATAGTGATGCAGTTAGATATGACTCAATTACATACGAAGAAGCAATAGAGAAAAATCTTAAGATTATGGATCAAGCTGCATTTAGTTTATGCAGAGAACAACAAGTACCAATAAGAGTCTTTAACTTTGGCGAAAAAGGAGTATTGCTAAAGGCAGCACTTGGTAAAGATGTTGGAACACTAGTATCTAAATAACCCTTCTTTAAATCTTTTACACCCTAATAATATGGATGTCCGAATAGAATCATTTAACGCAGAAGTCGCAAAAGTTGAAGAGTTTCTACATAAAGAATACGCAAAACTACAAACAGGTAGGGCAAATGCAGCTCTAGTTGATCACACAGTTGTTACTGCCTATGGGCAAAAGCAAGAACTAAAAGCAGTTGCAAGTGTATCTGTGCAAGATGCTCGAACTATAGTTATTCAACCATGGGATAATGGAATTCTAAATCAGGTAGAAGCAGCTATTACTGCACTTGATCTAGGAACAAGTCCTGTAAATGATGGAAGTGTAATTCGTCTTAATCTACCACCAATGACAGAGGAAAGAAGAAAGGATCTTGTTAAAGTTGTTCACGTATTAGCAGAAGAAGCTAGAATTACCATAAGGCAACAGAGGCAAGAAGTTAACGATAGTATAAAAGAAGAAAAGGACGAGGATTTGCGTTACACGCTGCAAGAACAACTAGATAAAGCAGCAAAGAATGCGAATGATAGTATTGAAACACTAATGAAGAAGAAGGAAGAAGATGTAATGCAGGTGTAGTTGAGAGAGAATTTATTTTTATGTATAAATTTGTTCCCGTACAATATTCCTGTGAATAAGAAGAAAATTGCTGTTATTTCATTTCCGGGTACTAATAACGAAATCGAATCTATTCGAGCAATAGAACGAGCTGGAATGGATCCTATGTTCTTTAAGTGGAATGATGACACAGCGAAATTAGCAGATGTTGATGGTTACTTTATTGCAGGTGGATTTAGCTATGAGGATAGAGGAAGGGCTGGAATGGTAGCTGCGAGAGATCCTTTAATAGAATTTATAGGAAAGGAGGCAGAGGCAGGAAAGGTAATCATAGGACACTGTAATGGAGCACAGATTCTTATTGAAAGTGGATTGATACCTCTAGGTAATCAACTTTCCATGAGTCTAGCTAGAAATGCTTTGGGGGAAGAATCAACTGGTTTCTTAAATGAATGGATTTGGATTACGCCAGCATGTAAAAACGATCGCTGTGCAGTATCCAATTGGAGTGGAGCAATGCAAATGCCTATTGCTCATGGAGAAGGCAGATTTACAACAAAGGATAAGGATCTATTTGATGAACTAAAGAAAAATGATCAGATAGCCTTTAAATATTGTGATAAAGACGGAATTGCTTCAGAGGATTCATCAATAACTCCAAATGGATCAGAATTTGCTATAGCAGGTATATGTAATCCCGCAGGTAATGTTATCGCATTAATGCCTCACCCAGAACGTACAGTAGAAGGGGATCCATACTTTGTTTCTATGAAAGAATGGCTAGAAGGTAATACCAGTTCAGTAAACGCTGGTACACAGAGCGAAAGATCAAATGAAATAATAGTTAATACTCTCCCCGAAACTAGAGTAGAGATATTTATAGAAAACATTATTACAAATAATGAGGAACGAACAGTAGAGCAAGCTGCAAAAAAGACTGTTCCATCCATATCTATAAATCAATTAAAGTACTTTGCCCCAAGTAACAAAGATCCTGTGGAAGTATTGCAAACTATATCTTTATTCAATTCAAATAAAGAAAAGGCATACATCCGCAGAGGCAAAGATGTATTCCGTTGGAATGCAGATACTAAGCAAGAGGAGCCAACAAATCATGAACTTATTACACCAGTTATGATATTAAGAGTAGATCAACCAGATACAGGAGCTAGTGCAATTGGAGGAGGGCAAACAGGTATTTGCTATGCATGTTCAAACGTGAGCATGGATCAAATTATGAATCAAAAAACTTTAGAGATATTTGGAAACCCACATGCATCCACACTTTGGACGCTAAATTAATTTATATGGATAAAAGTATAATCATATTTGCACATAACATTAGATCATTATGGAATGTTGGATCTCTCTTTCGTAGCTCCGATTGTTTTGGTGTAGATAAAATCTATCTTAGTGGCTATACCGGAACGCCTCCAAGAAGAGAAATTAGTAAAACAGCTATAGGAGCTGAGGAATGGATTCCATGGGAAAAGGTAGAAGACTTTTCTGCTTTAACTAAAATTAAGAGTGAGGGGTATAAAATCGTTTCACTTGAGCTAAGTGACACCGCAATAAATGTATTTGACTATGAAGCACCAGAAAAAATATGTTTAGTACTTGGAAACGAAGTCCTGGGAGTTCCTGAAGAAGTTTTAGAAATATCTGATGATATTATCTACATCCCAATGCATGGGAAAAAGGAATCACTTAATGTTTCTGTAGCTACGGGGATAGCGCTGCATCACTTATGCAGGTAAGTGGAGCTACACGCATTCAATTGGATCAATATCTACTACAATTCCTTCTAGGCTGATATTTTCTATTACACTTCTGGGATTATCACCTCTTATTAATATGTGCCAAACTTTTCCTCCTCCAAATAGAGTAGGGGACGCAGTTATTTGATGACCATTACTATTTTGTTTCAAACTCTTTTGAATCGATAGTGCCATTCTGGAACAATCTGGTCCTCTAAATAGGAGCCTAATCATAGATGAAGCTGGTGGGTACTTTAGCTTTGTCCTTAGGGCTGTTTCTGCTTTTAGGTACCCCTCGGTATCATGAACAGAGGAGAATCGAACCTCTTGGCAGTCTGGCCTAAATGTTTGGATAATTACCTGCCCAGACTTAGACCTGCCACTTCTACCTGTTAACTGAGTTAGCATTTGAAATATTCTTTCACCTGCACGAAAATGCGGTAAAGAGAGCCCTACATCAGCAACTAAAACTGCTGCAAGAGTAACATTAGGCAGATCTAATCCTTTAGCAACAGATTGTGTACCAAGCAGTATGTCTGCGTGCCCTTCTTTCATCTTTTTTAGCAACAACCTCATATGCTCGGGGTGAGTTAAGGTATCACTGTCTGCTCTTAGCAGTCTGGCATTTGGGAATATGTCTTCTAATATCTTTTCTACTTTTTGAGTCCCAGCACCAACAGCTTGTAGTTTAATTGATCCACAATGTGGGCAATTGGTTGGGGCGTCCAATTGCAAGTTAGTCGTATGATCAACTAACCGCAAGGCTCCATTAGAATTCTTGTAAACAGTAAACGGAAGTTGTGAATCAGGTGAAACAACTCGTCTTCTACATTCCATACAAAGTAATGCAGAGGCATGCCCCTTTCTATTAAGAAATAATACAGATTGCTCACCAGCATCTAGTGTTTTCTTTATAGCTCTAAGTAAATCAGGTGAAAATGGGTAATGGTCTTCGAAACTTTGAACAGCTAAATCAACAACAGTGACTTCTGGAAAAGGCTGATTATTATACCTCTCACTTAGTTTAATTAATGTATATTCATTATTCTGCGCCTTGTTCCAAGACTCTATAGATGGAGTCGCAGATCCCAGCAAAAGTTTTGCTTTTGACTCTTTACACAATTCTTCAGCAACACTCCTGGCATGATATCTAGGTGTTTGCTCATTCTTATACGTCCATTCATGCTCCTCATCCATAACAACCAGTTTTAATGATGGGAGAGGTGAGAACAAGGAACTTCTAGAACCAACAACTAAATCAATCGAACCGTTTTTACATTCTCTCCACATGTGCCTTCTCTCACTTGGAGTTAACCTACTATGTATTACAGCAATACGTTCAGGTGGCAAAAGCTGCTGAAACCTAGTTATAGAATGCTCTGTGAGTAGAATCTCTGGAACTAGCAATATAGCCTGATCTCCATTAGAGACTACATCGGCAATCATTGCTGCATAAATTTCTGTCTTACCAGAGCTAGTAACACCAAAGAGCAAAGATGGATTGGTAGATTTTTTAGCTACTGCATATGCATCCTTCTGTGCATCAGTTAATTTGGGATACTCAACAAATTTAGAGGAAGACTTGAGTTGATCTGCTTCTGACCTTTCTTCTAAAAAAATAATCCCAGACTCTTCTGCCTTTTTAATTGTAGCTAGTGGAGTATCAATATCACTCCTTAATTTATTTAATGGAACCCATTCTTCTTCTCTTAAATATTCTATTAATTCAATCTGTCTCTTACCTTTTATATTTTCGAAACTATCTAAATCAGATAGTCGAATGAACTTGATATTCCTTGGTAGCAGATCACTCCAGCGTTTAACTGGCAGGAAGGGGCTTATAGATTGCCTTAAAGTACACATGTAGTGCGTAGACATCCATTTAGCAGTTTCTATACTTGATTCAATTAATAGAGGAGCATTACTAATGACTTCAGCTACAAATTTAACATCGTAACTGTCGTCATGTTTAGTATCTAGTTCAATTATTATTCCTTCTAGTGTCTGTTTTCTAAGTGGTACTCGTACCAATGATCCGATTTCTACCTTATCTTCATCTTTTACCTGATAAGTTAGCCCATTACCCAGAGCAGGGGACCGAGAATTTACAAGAACTTTAACAAATGACATGGAGGTCTATTGTGCTCTAGAAATCAGTTTTTGTCATATTAGATGATTCTTTTTGGTCGGGGCGACTGGACTCGAACCAGCGACCTCATGCTCCCAAAGCACGCACTCTAGCCAACTGAGCTACGCCCCGATATAGGAAAATATTAGAAGAAACTAAACAGAAAGTACATATTTTAATAGCGAAGTTGGAAACTGCCTGTCGACCGTAGTCAGCCGACCTGTCTACAGTTACACAAAAAGGCAAAGGCTGACGTAGGTGGAAGCTACGCCCCGACTACTACAAAACTTTAGATCAATACTAATAGAAAGTACATATATTTATAACGAAGTTATTTATAGTCAAAAACATGAAATATAATTAATAGTGCTATTCTAGACACATGAAGAAGCTTATATCGTTGATATTTCTGGCAATTCTTGGATCAGTACCAATGATTTTCATTTGTTATAAGGAAAATTGTTCATTAATTAGTTCCAGGATTCCAAAGCTTAATGGCGAACTACTAAAAAGTAGTGAAATGTTTTCTATCCATAGCCCTAAGCCGAACAACCTTGTAGAGACTAGTTTTATAGTAAAAGGAACTAGTAGATCTAGAGCATCAGTATTAAATTTCAATGTGAAAGACAACTTAGGTAATATGATCGCTGGTGGCTATTTATATGTTCAAGCATCTATATTTGGAGAAGCTAGATCATTTTCGTCTGAGATTTCTATAGAGAAAAAAGCTAAAACAGGAAGTGGCATTTTAGAGATATTTGAAAAATCATCTGTAGATGGATCAAATGATGAAAAAATATCGGTCCCAATACGTTTTAATTAACAAATACTTGGTATACTTCTTCTATGCATCTATCAACAGCGCTTGGCAAAGTACTTAGTACGAAACAAGAGTATTTAGATGTACTTGAAAGTATGGGAATGAAAACTGTAGAAGATTTATTACTTTATTTCCCTAGGGGATATGAGGATCTTTCTGACGTGAGGACATTATTTGATGCACCAATCAATCAAAAGGTTACGCTGCAAGGAACCATAGATAATTTGAAGCTAGTTAGAACAAGAACCAAGAAGCAATTCGTAAAAGGAGTGTTTATAGATACAGAAGGCGCTTCAGCAGAAGTTATATGGTTTAATCAAACGCATATACTTAGAATGTTGAAAAACGGAGACGAAGTAATTCTAACGGGGAAATTAGTAGAGAAGGGTTATAAATTACAACTTCAAAGTCCTGTGTTTGAATCTGCAGGTAGAGACATTCCATTACATTCAGGCAGGATAGTTCCTGTTTACCCACAGCATGAAATAATTAATAGTAAATGGCTAAGGGAAAAAATAAATCTAGTAATAGATGCATCAAACGAATTTGTAGAATCACTACCTGCAAGTGTTATCAAAGAGCAGAAGCTAATTCCAAAAACAGAAGCAATCAGAATTTTGCATATGCCAAAAGATGGAGAAGAATTAGAAGCTGCCAAAAGCAGAATGGCTTTTGAGGAGATGTTCAATATTCAAAAGCAAGCACTAGAAAGAAAGCAGGAGTGGCAGGGGGAAACACAAGAGAGACTAAAGATGCCTATGAATGTAGAACTAATAAAAGCATTCTTTGCCTCATTAAAGTTCAGCCCTACAGGTAGCCAAAAGATTGCTATTTATGAAATTCTAAAAGACATGGAAAAAGGCAAAGCAATGTCTAGACTATTAGAAGGGGATGTAGGATCAGGTAAGACACTTGTAGCTACTGCTGTGCTTGCGAATGTAATCATGAATGGTGGTCAATGTGCATTTATGGTTCCTACAGAGGTTCTTGCGAGGCAGCACTCAGAAAGTATTGCAAAGATGTTAATTGGATTTAAAAAGTTTTTAGAAACAAGTAAGGAATTTAATATTGATATGCATATTCCAAGAGTTTCATACTTAACTGGATCAGTACCAAAAACGCAGGCAGAGGAGATTAAAACTAAGCTGGCAACAGGTAATATAGATTTAATAATAGGAACACATGCATTGATAGAGGAAGGTGTTCAGTTTAAAGATTTACGTTTTGTGATAGTAGACGAACAACATCGCTTTGGCGTGAACCAAAGGCAAAGACTAAAAGATAAGGGGAATCCACACTTTCTATCAATGACTGCTACACCTATTCCTAGAACCCTCGCATTAACTGGATATGGGCATCATGACCTCTCTGTTCTACTAGAAAAACCAGGGAACAGAAAACCAATCGAGACAAAGGTGGTGTCTCCCAATGATAGGAAAACTGTAGAAGGATTCATAAATCATCAAATAGATGAAGGCAGACAAGTGTTTGTAGTTTGCCCGTTGATTAAGGAGTCAGAGAACGAAGACTTTGCAGAAATAAAAAATGTAACATCAGAAGCCGCGCGACTAAAAGAAGGTTTCTTAAGCAGAAATATTGCTCTATTACATGGAAAAATGCCTCCAGCTGAAAAAGAAGAAGTAATGCGAGCCTTTAAGGACAAAAAATCCGATATCTTAGTTTCAACTTCAGTTATAGAAGTAGGCATAGATGTCCCGAATGCCTCAATAATTATTATAGAAGGATCAGAAAGATTTGGATTAGCTCAATTGCATCAATTTAGAGGTAGAGTTGGCAGAGGGGATCACAAGAGCTATTGCTTCTTGTTTACTACTACTACGCAACAAGCAAAATCACCAAGACTAAAAGCAATGGAAAAACATGATTCTGGATTCACTCTTGCAGAAATTGATTTAAAAATAAGAGGCCCAGGTGAAATGTATGGCTTTAGACAAAGTGGTATGCCAGATCTTCATTTCGCAAGCTTGCTTAATCCAGAACTTGTAGTTAGGGCTAGGCAAGCTGCAGAGGAAGTTTTGAATGTATAATTTTGCTCCAATAATTGACAATTCCTAGAATAATACTAACCTCTTATTCAAATATTATTTTATTAATGAATTCAACCTACATATATGGTAAATATACTCACATTAAAGGGGAAAGATGGAAAACCTTTTCAAGTAAACCAACTTGAGCTACAAGACAATAGAACTCAGCCAAAAGTTGCAGAAAGAGTAGGACTTACCATTGAAGAATTCAAAAGAAGATTCCCTAGGATTGCCCCAAAGAAGGATGAAGCCGATAAAATTTCAGAATAATGTATTTGTGAATAATTACTGTACTGATAGACTAATATAAAGTATTTCACCTCAAAAACATGACAGATCAAGCAGACCCAACACAAGGACAAACTGGTAGTGGATCAAACCCACCAGCCGATCCAGATGCAAAACCTATTCGCCCTGGGGACAGTGTTCCACAAGGCGGAATTGACCCAACTCAAGTATTCGCTTCACCGCCTCAGCCTCCAAAACCACAAGCAGGGCAAGGTGATTCTACAGCTGCACCAAAAGATAGTGGGCCACCTCCACCACCTGTAGGACATCAGTTTACTGATGAACAATTAAAAGAGCAGGGATTTGACGAAGAAGACATAAGAATCTTAAAAGAAATTAAGGACTTTAGATTCGGATCAATTACTCAGCATCTAACAAACGAGAATATTCCTGTCCCAACACATGGGGAGGTTCAGTTCGATGAACAACTTTTCTTAGGTTTATTAAGAGGAAGTATCTCCTTAACTAAGGATGAGAAGTGGAGAATTATTCAAGCTATTCCAAAGTTGAGCCAATTTCAAATTGATGAATTGCAAAAGATTCTTCAAGAAGAGAGAAACAAGTTCTCACTCTTAAGTCCTAAACATTTATTACAACTAATGAAGCTAGAACAGAAGCACTCAGAAGATTGGAAAGATCTTCAGAGTATAAATGTTCAGGAAGGAGCAAAAAACCAAGAGCAAGAACAAGCAGAAGAAATCCGCAAACAACTTGGCTTATAAGCTAAACGTTAATTCTATATAAAGTGAATAAGAGGAGTCCTAGACCCAAAATACCAAGACTCTTCTTTTTTCCTGCACCAATTTCTTTTATTAATGTTGTAAGTAAAAGAAAAAGGAAACTAGCAATCGTAAAACTAAATACAATACTAGAGTAAGGCGGCAGAAGTGCTTCTACATAAGGAATAGAGAATGGCAAGTCTCTGCTATTTTGGTATCCACCTAATGCATAAACAAGTATGTACCAAGCTAGTAACCACCCTGCATATAGCCTAATAGTTTCTATTAAAGGGAAATATTTTTTATTTGTGCTTTTCTTTTTTGATAATTTCTTCTTGGTCTTTTTTGCTTTCTTTTCAGGAATGGTTTCCTGCTTAGCAACAGCTACTTCTTTTTCATAACTCTTCATTTCTTTAATTTCTTCTACACTTTCTCCAAACTCTTTTCTTTCTGCCATAGTTGCTTCATGCAGTTCTACGGCTTCTAAATGTAGCTGTTTAAGTGCTGCTCTTGCAGCTTGAGTACTAATAGAGTCAATAGTACCTCTAATCTTTTGGCCGTATTCGTTTTTTGCAATGTAGAAAAATAATGGCACGAAAGGAGTGTACTTTTATTATCTAAATATGTGAAGTCTAGCAATTAAATCTTATTCCTCTGTATATACAGAAAGGCTTTCTGTTATATGCCTAATTGCAGATTCTAATCTTGCGTCTGCAGTTATTTCGAAATGCCTATTGTCTGTCCAAGATCTATATCCAATAACGATGCTTCCTTCACGTACAACTTGGCCATCAGTAGCACCAATTGATTCTATTGATCCAGAGACGAGTCTAACTGCGATCGGTCCATCATTTAGTGTTTCTAGCGGAGCACTGTTCATTTCTACATGCCATAGTTCAGATGATGTTGCTCCAAAAGATTGGAACCACCAGTTTTTGTGAACAGGAACACAGAATCCAATATGACCTGTGCAATAGTCTCTAACCCAATTACCCTCAGCAATGTCATCTGCTGACATGCTTACGATTCTTGCCTCAAACTCTGCTGTGTATTCCTGCAATAATTGATCAATAGAGGAAGTAGCTGATGATTCCTCTACAGAAGAAGTCTCTTCATCAGAAGATTCACTTGATTCAATTTCTATAGTCTCAGATGAAACAGGTTCTAAGTTCTCTGAACTAGATGAGCTCTCATCATCTGGTAGTAACATAAATGATCTTACTTTCATTATGTCCGCATTCCCATCATCTGTACGACGTGCAGTACCAAATACTAAAACTTTTTTATTTAAATAATCATTTATTGCTCCATAAGTACTTTCTACAAACATACTACTTCCATCATCAAAATTGAGCATGTGTGTTCCTTGTATTTGAGGGTTATTCCCCTTTAATACAAGAATACCATCTAACATTAGATTGCCATTTTCTGAGACGACTTCTACCACTTTCATTATTTCCGCATTCCCATCATCTGTAGGGCGAGTAGCTCCAAGTAACTCAACATTTCTGCGAATATGATCTTCAAGATCTATTAAATCACTCTCTATAAAAACAATACTTTTATTTTCAAGTTCAAGTATGTGTGTTCCTTGTGCTTGAGAATTATTTCCCTTTGGGATAAGGAGACCATCTAATGTAACAGCACCTCCTAGTAAGTCTATTTCTACAACTTCCATTATTTCTGCGCCCATCTCAACTGTTGGACGTACCGAACCTGTTACTTTTACATTTTTACGAATATATTCATCTAGATCTAATAAATTACTCTCAAGAATCATGGATGATCCATCCTCAGCGTTTATTTTGTGCGATCCTTGCATTGCAAAACTACCTCCTAATGGTAGAAGGATACCACTAAACGTATCCTCACCTTCTTCGGTTTCCTGTAAAACAATTTCATCAATCCTCATTATTACAGCATCAGATTCTATTGTTGGTCTTATAGATCCAAATAAATCAACTTGCTCATCTACATATCCGTTTAGATCAATAGAATCACTTTCTAATAAAATAAAACGTCCATCTTCTAACTCCAGGCGGTGCGTACCTTCCATATAAATACTTATTCCAGCAGGTCTAACAGTACCACTATAGGTTACATTCTTTGTCTCCTGCATTTCTGCAACAGAAGAGATACTCTTTTCAGAGGAAGAAGATTCATCTGTCTCTGAAGGTTCAGTTGTTGTTGTACAAGAAACAGTAAGTAAGGCAGCTACTAAAAGTGCAAATCGTTGTGTATTCATAGGTCAGGTAGAAAAGTGGATTTTAGTATACAACTCGCAACAAACAATCAAAGTTAAATATAAGGAAATACTAAAAAAGAGGAGAATCAAATTAATGACTCTCCTCTAATTAAATCTAATTATTTCAACATTTCGTCTATTACAGCTTTAAACTTATCGATTGGTTGAGCGCCACTTACGTATACAGATTCTTTTGTCTCTGTGTTATATACAAAATTACCAGGTGTTCCACGAACTCCTGCTGCTGCTCCTTCTGAAAGTTGTCTTTGAACTCTTTCTTCAAATGTTTTGTTCTCAACACAAGTAGTAAATTCATTTTCATCAATTCCAATTTCTAGTGCATAGCTAAGGTGATTAGCAACAGATGGGCCTTTATCAAATAGAATATCTATAAATTCCCAATATTTTGCTGCACCTGCAATACTACCAACACATTCTGCTGCTTCTGCAGAAGGCTTAGCATTAGGATGATTATTAAGAGGGAAATGACGCAATACCAAAGCTAAATCTTCGCCATAATCAGCTACAAGTTGCTTTGTTACTGGGTGATGTCTTTTACAGAAAGGACACTCAATATCAGAATATTCAATTAATATTACTTTTGCATCTGGGTTACCAAATGCGTAGTCAACATTTTTGTCATAAGGAACTAGGTCAGCTAATTCTGGAGCTTGTTGATCTTGAGCTTGTGGTTGGTTAGGGGCAGGTTGTTTACTTGGTAAAAAGTCTCCTCCGAAATATAAGGCTAGGCCATATCCAACAATTAAACCAAGAAGCATCATAGAAATGCCAAACCATGGGTTACATTTCTGTTGTACAGTAGGATTTGTACTCATAAAAATAAGTGTAAACAAGTAAAATAGCCCACATAGCTTGCACTATAGAGAATTCGAAGTCTATAGACTTCATAGAAAATCAGTGTCTATCGCTTCAGTCTCTTAAACTAACTGGTCCACTTGCATGAAGTGTCTCATATTGATTTTTAACATAAGACGGCAATGCATTGTATCTAGAAACAATCATATTCTTTTCTTGCTCTTGGTTTACCCTATTCACGTACTGGATCCATGCAATCTCGTTACCCATTATATGTCTTCCATTTACTTTTAAGTCAGTAGGGGAGTTAGTTGTAAAATAAGGTCCTTCTAGTTCTACAGTTCTACCATCTGGTGTTCCATATATATTAACTACAGCGTCATATCCATCATCATATGATTGGATCAGAATGTAATTACCTGTGTCATTAACAAATGAGAGATCCTGAGTCCCTGGGTAAATAGTTGCATCTATCCCAACTCCATATGCCTTGTAATAACTAACATACATACTATGACTTCTACGATCTTCTATAGGTAACCCCGCCATAACTGCTGCCCTGTATACAGTAGTAGATGCCTGACAAATACCTCCGCCTGGTGCAGGTTTTAGCTCATTTCCATTATAAATAACCTTTGCCATTGCCCATCCGTTTCCAAGTGAAACAGGACCATTCAATGTGTCATTAAAAGAGAACGTAGCTCCAGGAGGAACCAAAGTATTATTTACATGTTCTCTTAAAGCTTTTCGTACATTAAAACTTCTATTATAAGTAGAGCCTTTAAAATTAGATTTACCAGAAGCTATTAGTTCAAAAGAACCCAAATTTTCATCTCCAATATTATCAATTATAGGATCAGAATTATAAAGACTAGCAAGGACAATTTCTGAGCCAGACTCTAAAGCAAATTTAACATTATCTACTAATGCATCTATATCTATCTCTTCTCCTTTTTTAGCAAGTCCAGAAGTATTAACCTTTAAAACATTTCCTTCATTACCTGTTCCCTCTATAGAAATATTTGATGGCTTAACAATTTTAGAATCAACTTCCAGCATTATTGTTTTACGTATTTCATCATCATCCAAAATAAATCTAGCATGTAACAAACTTATGCTTGGTTTTAACCACTGAGGATATTTATGTATTGATGCTTCCCAATCTAAAAACTCAGTCCCATCTGGATGAGTAATACTAACCAATGTATGTCTCCTTAAATATTCTTGTCTCTGCTCAATAGCACTAGAAAGTACATCTACAGATGGGCTTGGTATTCCCTTTTTTCTTAATCTAACAAACAATCTAGTTGCAATCCTAGATATCATAGTTGTTGGTTGCTTTATTTGTCTTTCCCAAGCAGAACCGTGTAATACGTAAGCAGTTTGAGTATTCCTAATTACCAAATCTACTGAACCTGTTCCTGATTTACTTATAGAGAGCGATACTAAAAGCAATAAAAGCAAAGTCGCATAAGATGATAAATATTGTTTTCTGGAGTAACGCATATATGATATTTGAATGTTTGTTTAGAGTTATATTATAACATATTTGTTTAATTAATCAAATAGGGTTAATTACATTAAAAAAAGCCCCCTCACACGAATGTGAAGGGGAAGCTCCCGTTACTGGGATCGAACCAGTGACCGCTTCCTGTACGGGGAAGTGCTCCACCACTGAGCTAAACGGGATAATCAAGTTCAAGTGAACCTGAGTGTCGATGGCTGGGATTGAACCAACGACCTCTCTCCTACTGGGAAAGCGCTCTACCATCTGAGCTACACCGACATTGCTTACTTATAAAGTAAACTTAAAAAGACATTAATGAATATTAATGACTATTTAAAGAAGATTATTAAGATAATGTCTAGTTAGCTGCTCAATTAAGTGCTTTATTTAGCTCATTATAAGCATGAGCTAAAGTATGAAACTCTATTGCATTATGTCTTATAGATTTAGCATGAATATTTATATCAGCTTCGGCTTTTGGCACTACTTCACAAACCGACATTCCATTTGCAATACATGCATCACGAATAGGAGGTAAATGTTGTAATCCAGTCCATGAAATTGGCATACAGTCGGGTGATCCATTTTTGAAGTGATTCAAAACCTCATTTTCTCTAGCTGCAGATAGTCTATCTAAATCATTATAAGCATCTATAACTTTTTTAGAATCATCTAGAAGCACTTTAGGGTATACCCAATTGCCATTTATAAGGATTTGCCATCTTCCAGAAACCATTTCAACTTTCACTGTTTGTAGTTCAGTATTCCTTGGTTGATATTTTTCAGAAAATTTCGTAGAAAATCCTATTTCTTTAATTACATCATCTAAATCATTCAAAATTTCAGGTGAATGGGCCCCATTAATATTTGGATAATTTGATAATGAAAAAAATGTTACATCTTTACCATCCCTTAGCATTTGAATAATAGCTTGTTTAAAAATTGATGGATTATCAACCATATAGTTTTGTCCTTCATTAGTCCTTACATCTAACAATCTTTTTCCACCTAAATCTAAACTTAAATCATCATGTGGAGATTTAGACCTCTCTAGACCTTCAACTAATAGCTGAGTATTAACACCAGAAATTCTAAGAAAATTCATAACACAAAATAACTGATAATGTGCTTCTGGCATTGAATTCATAATTGGCCCATTTTCCGATCTATTAACGGATCTATGGCTAGAACCGAATAAAACACATCGTTTGCTGGACGATGGATTACCATACTCAGATACATTTACTAAACCCCTAGACTTTGCATAAGCTAAAACATGATCAATTTTTTCATTTTCAGATAGATTTTCTACATTATTAGGTGGAGCAAATGAAGAAAGTGATTTTCTAACTTGTGTTCGTACTTCATCTTGTCCAATACCCAATGCAATCCTTGCCTCTTCTAATCGTTTTAGTTGATTATCTGAAGCCCTTCCTCCCTCAGCTCTTTTTTTAAGCCTTTCATATTCCTCCGCTGGAGTTCTATTACGTTTACCCATAAATATACTATGACATTTTAGTGTTATGCCGTCAATTACTTACAATGATAAATCACTATTAACAATCATTATTCAATATTCTTTATTTACATTTCTCTCTGTATACATATCATGTGTCACAGAGATTTACCGTGGCCCGGTAGCTCAGTTGGTAGAGCACTCGCTTGAAGAGCGAGGTGTCGACAGTTCGAGCCTGTCCTGGGCCACCATCCGTTTACGCCTTCGGCTACACCGTGATGGTTTTTTAATATTGTCCTTAGTCACGGCGAAACGCAGTGAAGCCGGACTGGGCCACCATCCGTTTACGTTCCGCAATAACGGAACTACTCCGAGATGGTTTTTATAAACATAATCAAATAATTTAAACCTGAAAATACTAGCCGAATTCCTATTTGTAAGTAAAATTCGTTTTCAAAACTTTTATAAATTTTTCAAGAATTTATTATGAGCAGATTATGGGAATATTTCGCAAATGATGAACTAAAACCAAATGCACTTGAAGCTCCAAAGCATGACCCAATTCTGGAAGGAGTTAGAGAATCCATAAATAGATTTGGGATTCTATTAAGCCAACATGGCCCTGATCACCCTAGTGTAAATACAAGCAGAATAACAATCCAAGCTAGTTTAGTAGCTATTTGTGCGACTAGAAGTAATAGTCAGGATGTATTAAATCTGAGAAAAGAATTTAATGCGCTATCCTAATTAGCTTAAATATTTTGTTAGAGTTTACAGAAACTGTCCTAAAGTCCTATTTTCTGCTATAATATTAAGAAATAAATAAAAATAAATGCATAAATTTAATATCAAATTCGGGGAATCTAGACTTGTTTTCCTAAATGAAGGACAAAGATCTCATACTTTAGAAGAAGCAGAGAATACAGATGGCAATATGAAATCTGAGGTAGATCCAATGCAAGAT
This sequence comes from Candidatus Peregrinibacteria bacterium, assembly GCA_018648865.1. Classification (GTDB taxonomy): domain Bacteria; phylum Patescibacteriota; class Gracilibacteria; order Peribacterales; family Peribacteraceae; genus JABGQH01. The sequence goes on along the minus strand of JABGQH010000008.1, from coordinate 34,885 downwards.
CTTCGAAATAAGACTGATGGACTACTAAGCAAAATAGATACAGAGAAGGGCAGGTTTTTAAGTACTGTGCTAAATACAACAAATAGGAATGTAGAAGGAATTCTTATGAAAGAAGCAAAAACTCGATTAGATGACGAAATATTTAAACTTAAAGGAAAAGTAAAACTACATATGAGCAGAGCAGAAAGAAAAACTAGACTATTACAAATTCAAAAAGCAATACTAATCGATCTAAAGAAATACATACAAAAAGACATTGAAACCCTAAAGGCAAAACAAGATAAATATGGGAAATGGGCTAGATTTTTAGCATCAGGAGGAAACTCAATTTCTGTTGAAGAGTTAAAACAAGGAAGCAAACAACTACAAGTATTAGGAAATATAGAAGATAGATTAAGCAAAAAGAAAGAGAGAACATTAGTCGATAGCAAAGAAAGTCAAAATGCAGAAACAATGCTGCGAGACCAACTGATTAGTTTAGAAATAGTAAAGCCAGATGAATTTGATGATCTACTTGATTCTCATAGAAATGGAAACAAAGAACTACTAGATAGGATTAAGAATTCACCAGCATTAAGAGGAAAAACAAGACGTGCCTTTAAAAATGTACTAATTAGAGCTGCAAATAACTTAAAAATTAAAAACTCAACTAAGTACAAATTAGATAAATTATCAAAATCAGATCCAAATATAGGTTCGCTGAGGGATAGAGTGAATTATGTAACTAACAATGGATTTCCAGGAATGAGAGTTGAATTTAAATTGTTGGGATTAGAAATAATTTCTAGAATATTGAAAATTGAAAATGGAGTAGCAATACTCAGGGATCAATCATCTAGGGGATATTTAGTAATGGATTTAAATGATAATGCAATTACATATAGAGATAATAAATCTGTAATTCATGATGCTGTATTAACAGAAACTATGTTCTCCGTTTCCGCATAAAAATGATAAAAAGAGTAAATTCACAGGCAGATTACTTAGCAGAATTACTTGAGCTAATAGAAGGAGTTGATGAAGAGTTATTAACTAGTGATGAAAAAGGGGAAATTATTAAGGAGGTATCTGAATCTGGAATTAGTGTGGAATTAAGACCAAGATTAGCAGAAATATTCTCTGCACAAGAAAAATTACTAGAAGAAGAGATTACTGATTTAACAGCAATAGAGTCCTCAATCGGAAAAGAAATAGAAGGTCCATTAACGCAGGAACAAACAAGGGAGCAAATGTTTATAGCTACAGAGGGACTAGAAGGCTTAGACGAAGCTGAAATTGACCTGCAAACTGTTTTAAGTAATGAAAATAGAAAAGTAGAAGCTAGTTTAGAAGCAACACCTGCATCTGCAGATGCCGCAGAAGCTGCTGAGATAAGAAAGAATTTGCTAACGGGAAACAATGAATCAGGTACACACGCCCCAGCATAAAATAATTAATTTGCTTTTATATTTAATAATAATATTCTCAACAATAAATAAAATATAAAGATTTTATATCCTACACATTCAATATTATGGGTTTACTAGATCGATTTAAGGGAAAAGAAAAACCAAAAGCAAAACATCAAGCAAAAGGCGGTGTTGAATATATAAACGGTTTAATAGATCAGCTGGAAGCTTTAGAAAGGAATGATGCTAAAAATAAACCAGAGATTTCTAGATTAGAAAAAGCGATCAGAGTTGCACATGAATTATTATGCAAAACTACTCATCCAGAATACGAGGTCGAGCAAGTAAGGCAAAGGATTAACGCAGTATTTGAAGCAGGATCTTGATTTATAAATGATCAGTAACTTCAATCTCTCCAATTTTTATAGAGTGTTCTTCTGAGCGATATTTTTCTAGTGCTCTACGAAGACCAATCCTTTCTGTAATATCTCTAAAGCGTCTTACACTACCTTCATTATTAAAATCAGTCATAACAACTAGCTGCTCTAGTCTTTTGCCAGTTACGTTGATTGTTCCATCAGAGCTTTCTTCAACTGTGTAGCTGCTCATTTCATTGGATTCTTCGTGAGGCCTTAAGACCGTTATCTCTTCCTCCTCTGGAGCTTGATTCTTAATTTCTTCTCTTGCTTTTAATACCTCTGGCAACATAGATACAACTAAACTATCTGTTGCTGTTTTTGTAGCTGCAGAAATATTTGCAAATACCGGCTTTCCATCTATTTTCTTTGGTAAAGAATCCCATTCCGACTCTGGGATCAAATCACATTTGTTTAGAACTATAAATTCTTTTTTATCTGCAAGAGTAGGGGAGTATTTAATTAGCTCTTCTCTTATGATTTTATAATCATTGGTCAGAACATCTAAATCTACTTTTCCATCTTCCAAGGCCTTAGAAATATCTAATATATGAATTAGGATTCCACACCTCTCAATATGCTTTAGGAATTTGTGTCCTAAACCTTTACCAGCGCTTGCGCCCTCTATAATTCCAGGGACATCACATACAACAAAGTTCCTATCATCCACTTTTACAACACCAAGATTTGGAACAAGAGTCGTAAATTCATATTCTGCTATCTTTGGTTTGGCACTACTAATTGCAGCAATTAAAGAAGATTTACCTACAGAAGGAAATCCTATGATTCCAATATCTGCTACAAGTTTCAGTTCTAAGCTGAGCTTTTTTTGTTCTCCTGGCTCACCAAGCTCTGCGAAATCTGGGCGCTGACGTACAGATGACTTAAAATGAGCATTGCCAAAGCCGCCTCTGCCACCGGAGGCAATAATGAACTCTTTGTTCTCTACGTTAGTTAAATCAGCAATTACTATGCTTCCATCTTTAACTTGAGTTCCGGGTGGAACCTTTAAAAACAAATCAGCTCCATCTTTTCCATGTCTATTTCTTTTAGCACCATTCTCGCCAGTTTTAGCTTTAAATACCTTTCGCGAATGGAATGTACTCAATGTATCTGTGTTTTCATCCACAATTAATACAACATTGCCGCCTCTGCCGCCATCGCCTCCGTCTGGGCCACCTCTGGGTATAAACTTCTCCCGTCTCCAACTTATACAGCCCCCTCCGCCTTTTCCAGCGGTTACATCTATATTAGCTTCGTCAACAAACATATTTAAGTAATTAAGTGTGAGGCATAGTATCTTTTTTGATCACAAATGACTATTTAAAGGCACAAATAGTGTTGACGAAGTAAAACTGGCACTCTACAATTGTGAGTGCTAATTTAGAAATTTCTCAAATTTAATATGTCAAAAGTTATTGGAATCGATTTAGGAACAACAAATTCCTGTATGGCCGTTATAGAGGGTGGAGAACCTGTGGTTATACCTAATTCAGAGGGGAACAGAACAACACCATCTGTAGTTGGATTCACAGGCAAAGAGACACTTGTAGGTGTTGCTGCCAAAAGACAAGCAGTCACTAATCCAGAAAACACTGTGTTTTCTGCCAAAAGATTTATAGGAAGACGTCTATCAGAACTAAAAAAAGAGGCAGCTCAAATGCCTTTCAATTTAAAAGAAGGTAAAAAAGGAGGTAGAGCAGTTATTGAAATTAATGGGAAGGACATGATGCCTCAGGAAGTTAGTGCAAAAGTTCTACAAAAATTAAAGAAGGATGCAGAAAGCTATTTAGGCACTTCAGTTGAAAAAGCAGTAATTACTGTTCCTGCTTATTTTGATGATTCTCAGCGCCAAGCAACAAAGGAAGCAGGGGAGATTGCTGGCCTAGAGGTTATTAGAATAATTAACGAACCAACTGCAGCGTCACTTGCATATGGACTAGAAAAAGGACAAGAGCATAAGATTGTTGTCTACGATCTAGGAGGAGGCACATTTGATGTTTCTGTGTTAGAAATGGCAGATGGAGTGTTTGAAGTTATGGCAACAAATGGAGACACAAAACTTGGTGGAGACGATTTCGACCAAGTAATTATTGATTGGATCTTAGAAGAATTTAAAAAAGACCAAGGTGTAGATCTAAGCAAAGACACCATTGCACTACAAAGACTTAAAGAAGGTGCAGAAAAAGCTAAGATTGAGTTATCTTCTCAAACAGAGACAGATATTAATCTTCCTTTCATTACAGCAGATGCTTCTGGCCCTAAACATTTAAATATAAAAATGAGTAGGTCAAAGCTAGAATCACTAGTTTCAGAACTAATAGATAAATCCATGAAGCCTTGTGAAGATGCAATTAAGGATGCTGGGCTAAAGAAAGGTGATATTGATGAAATAGTATTAGTTGGAGGAATGACACGTATGCCACTAGTACAATCTAAGGTTAAAGAGGTCTTTGGAAAGGAGCCACACAAAGGAGTAAATCCAGATGAAGTTGTAGCAATAGGAGCTGCAATCCAGGCAGGAGTAATGTCTGGTGATATAGATAAAGATATTGTTCTAGTTGATGTTTCACCTTTAACACTAGGAATCGAAACACTTGGTGGAGTATCTACTAAAATTATTGAAAGAAACTCAAAGATCCCAACAAGTAAGAGCCAAATTTTCTCTACTGCTGCAGACAATCAACCATCTGTAGAAGTTCACGTAGTTCAAGGTGAAAGAGAGATGGCCAGTGATAACAAATCTCTTGGTAGATTTATATTAGATGGGATCGCTCCAGCTCCACGTGGAATGCCTCAAGTAGAGGTAACATTCGATATAGATACAAATGGTATCTTGCATGTGAAAGCTGTAGATAAAGGGACAGGAAAAGAACAACACATCACAATTCAAGGATCAACTGGATTAAGTGATGATGAAATAGAAAAGATGAAAAAAGATGCAGAGGAACACGCAGAAGAAGATAAGAAAAAGAAAGAAGAAATTGAGACAAGGAATAACGCAGACTCCCTTGTATTTAATACAGAAAAACAAATGAGAGAACACGACGCAAAACTCTCTGATGAGATAAAGAAGAAGGTAAATACAAAAGTAGAAGAGGTTAAAGAGCTACTTAAAAAAGAAGATGTGGATTCAGAGGAATTAAAGAAAGCTACAGAAGAACTAGCAGTAGAAGCTCAAGAAATTGGAAAGATAATCTACGAAGAAGCACAAAAAGAATCTCAGGCAGCGGGAGAAGAAAATAAAAAGGATGACGTAGTAGACGCTGAAGTTGTAGATGAAAAGGAGGAAGATGCTAAGAAAGAAGAAGAAACAAAAAAGGACGAAGATAAGAAATAGACTAAAATAAAGTAAACAAGTAGTATGGGGAGCGATAAGTAATCGCTTCCCATCTTCTTTATGTCTAAAAATTCAAATTTCATACTATCTTGGGTAAAACCAATTTATTTATATCTAGTAAGCATAATTACCCTAATAATTATTATGGTTGGTAGCGTAACTATAATTAATTTAATAATTAGAGAATATGTTTTTGATGTACAAGGAAGCTGGTACCAAAACCCAGAATCAGCATGTGAATATATAATAATGGGCGAACCAATTGATAAAAGAGAATATATAATAAGAGGGACTATTCCAGCTGACGTATCCACAAATAACATTGCAGACATGACACCAGAAGAGCGTCAAAAGTCTTTTGACCATTGTGTAGCAAAACAAGAGATTCAAATAGAGCAACAGAACCGCTATAATTTTGCTGACACAATGAGTAGGGGGATTGCAATGATACTAGTATCAGTACCACTATTCATATTCCATTGGAGACAACTTAAAAAGGATAGTTAGGTTAGATTACATCTCCTTACCTATAAACGATGCAAGCTCAGCAAGTCTATTGCTGTAGCCCCATTCGTTGTCGTACCAACCAATTAGTTTAACCATGGATGAACCTTCTTTATCGATTGCTGTAGTTAAACTTGCATCTACTATGCAGCTTCTTGGATCACCTACGTAGTCTTGTAAAACTAGTGGACGTTCCTCGAATCCTAGGATTCCTTTCATATTTCCCTCAGCAGCTTCTTGTAAGCATTTATTAACAGCTTCTGCGGTAGCAGGCTTTTTGGTCATACAAGTTAGGTCAGTAATACTTCCTGTAGGAGTAGGTACTCTAATTGCCATCCCATCTAGTTTTCCCTTTAAATCTGGTAAAACTAGGCCAACAGCTTTCGCAGCTCCTGTAGTTGTAGGAACCATATTTATTGCAGCAGATCTAGATCTGCGCCAATCTTTATGGGGGAGATCAAGTAAGTGCTGATCGTTTGTATAACTATGAATTGTTGTCATAAGTCCTTGTACAATGCCAAAGTTCTCATGTAGAACTTTTGCCATTGGAGCCAAGCAGTTAGTAGTACATGAAGCATTAGAAATTATATTCATGCTTGGGTCATATTCTTCTTCATTAACTCCCAAGCAAAATGTTCCATCTACTTCATCCTTAGCAGGAGCAGAGATAATTACTTTCTTGGCACCACCTTTTAAATGCAATGCAGCTTTCTCTTTTGTGCGGAAAACACCAGTACATTCCAAAACAATATCAACATTTAGTTCTGCATGAGGCAATGCAGCAGGATCTTTTTCTGCTGTCATTCTTATTCCTGCAAAAGGATCAGTTCCTTTATATGTTCTATAACTAGAATCAAATTCAAATAAGTGTTTTAAGATATCATCGTCGGCTAAATCATTAATTAAAACCACTTTCATATCTGGGTGGCTATCTAAAACTATACGTAAAACCTGCCTTCCTATGCGTCCAAATCCATTTATTGCAATATTCATTTGGTTTAGAGGGGTAATGATGTTTTTATTTTAGCAAGCTAGATCTATTTGCCACAACTAATTTATTAAATGAAAATTGATTTAAAACAAACTACCTCCCCTCCTGGCGGGAGGGGATTGAGGGGAGGGGGTCAGTCAGTGTAACTATTTAGAAACAATGCAATTTTTTCTAAAGCAATATCTCCATCGTCAACAGCAAGACCATTTAATATATGTAGTACATAAAAACCTTCATTATTCAGATATTTATCTCTTTTATCGTCATGCTCTTTCGAATCAGACTCAAAATGAGTATATCCATCAATTTCAATAACCAATTTCTTTTCAAAACATAGAAAATCAACAATATATGGTCCAATCGGCACTTGCCTCCTAAATTTAAGATTATGGAATCGCTTGGATCGAAGCTTCTTCCACATTACTTTCTCACCAGGGGTTTGGCTTTTTCTCAATCCTTTTGCAAAAGAAATCTTTGGCTTATGAGTATTGTAAACGGAATTCCTGAGCATGTTCTAAGTATACCAAAATACTGACCCCCTCATCTCTTTCTTCTCCCAATGGGAGAAGATGGTGAACAGAAGCATGAGTACAAATCAGTTTAAGATTTTGAATTAATTATTTACTACTAATGGAAAATATGAGATTAGTGAGATTCCTCCACTCCCGCCTGCCGGCCGAAGCCTCTTGACGGGCATAGCTTTAGCGACGACTGTTGGCGTAGGCTGGACGGGGAGTGATAATCACAAATTATTTCTAAATAAATACTGATATTTCAACAACACTATTTATCGTATTCTTCAATCATCAACAAAGTGTCTTGTTCCATTACAGGACTTTCACAAACTAAAACTCCACCAACTTTTCTTTCTTTTAAAACCTGTACAAAATCTTGCCAGTTGGCATCGCTGTCTTTTAAAGGCAAATGTCTTCTTTCACCTTTTTCTGTGTATTCGATACCAGAATAATGAATGTGCATTTCGCTTAGCGAGTTATCTCCTAAATATTCTTTATACATATCTAGCATCTCGTCCCACTCATCAACTGAGTTTAGCTCACCATTAGAGCGAGCATGTAAGTGAGCAAAGTCTACACATGGGTAAATTCCAAACTCCTTACTTATTTTTAGAACTTCTTCTAATGTTCCAAATTGAGTACGTTTCCCCATTGTTTCATATGCCAAATTAGTATTTGGGAAGAGTGAATCTTTAAAAGACATAATTTCTGCAGTTGCAGTACGAACTGATTCAAAAGCTTCCTCTGGTGTGTTCTTTAAATAAAAAGCAGGATGCACACAAACAGAAACTGCTCCGCACAGCTCTGCCATACTTAATGCATTTAAGATCCGCTGCTTACTTGCTTCTAATTTAGAGGGGTCGTCTGCATTTAGATTTATAAAATAAGGTGCATGTACTGTTAGTTTTACATCTAATTCTTGCGAGGTTTTTCGTATCTGTTCCATTCGCTCCAGATTAGATGGAACGCGTTGTACCCACTCTACCTCCAATGCATTTATTCCAAGGGAATGTGCCTGTTTTATGCCCTCTACAGTGCCACCAGGGCTTGGTGTAGACATTGGTGACCCAGCAGCAGCAATTCGTAACATAGCAACAGCATACGTTCCATATTAGTTAATATAAATAGCTTATAATTCATAAATGACGTAAGCAGTAAATACATGCTACGATACTTGTATGTTGCCTCAGGATATTGTCGATAGAACCTTCCACAGCCCGCAAGGGGAGCAAGGATTTCGTGTATGTGAAATACTTTTAGATGCAGGCTTCGAGGCATGGTGGGTTGGGGGATGCGTAAGAGATCTATTACTAGATGAGATTCCAAAGGATGTAGATATTGCAACTAATGCAACTCCAGAAGATGTAATAAAACTCTTTCCAAAGAATGATTCACATGCAGCAAACCTAGGATCTGTAATAGTCTCATTAAAAGGAGAGACATATGAGGTTACTACTTTTAGAGAAGATGCTGATGCAAGTAATGGGCGATTGCCTGAATCAATCAATTTTTGTAGTAGAGAAGAAGACGCAAAAAGAAGAGACATTACAATTAACGCTTTATATTGGAATCCAATTAGTAGTGAACTCTACGATCCATTTGATGGGAAGAAAGATTTAAATGAAAAGTTAATTAGATTTATAGGTGATCCAAATACTAGGATAAAAGAAGATGCTCTTAGACTACTTAGAGTAATCAGGTTCAGATCTCAAATTAATGGTCAGTATCATCCAGATACTTTTAAAGCACTCCATCTTAATGCTAAAAGTGTATTAATTCTTTCTGGCGAGAGGAGATTTAAGGAGTTAGAAAAAATGTTACTTGGCCCACATCCAGAAATTGCATTCGAAGACCTTTGGGAAACAGACATTATTGAATATTTAATTCCAGAGCTACATGCATGCAAAGGTGTAGGGCAACCGTCTAAATGGCACGGCACCAGAGACGTCTGGGAGCACTCCATGGCAACAGCAGCCTCTTTTACAGACGATCACAATGCAGACGTACGTTGGGCAGCATTACTTCATGACATAGGAAAGCCAGCTACATTTAGCATAGAAGATGACCGTATCCACTTTAATAATCACGCTAAAACTGGGGCTGAACTCACTTCTAATCTTTTAAGTAAATTGCAATGTAATTCAAAAAGGAAAGATAAAATCAGCTGGCTTATAGCTCATCACATGATGATGGCTACTTTTGAGGATCTAAGTGTAGAAAGAAAGTCCCATTGGTACTATCACCCATGGTTCATGGAGCTACTCCAAATATTCTGGCTAGATATCGCCGGTGGAGTAACAGAGGACTTCAGTTTTTACGAAAGTATAATTAAAGACTACAACAAATTTCTGGACGAACACCCATTACCACCAAAACCAATACTAACTGGCAAAGACGTGATGGAGATCCTTGGAATCCAACCAGGTGAAAGAGTAGGGGAGATAATGAAACTTTTATATGACGCACAGATTAATAAAGAAGTAACATCTAAAAAAGAGGCAACCGAGTTTTTAGAAAATCTAAAGAAATAAACTTAGCTCAAGTTATCGTCTTCATCGGGAAAAACATAAGGACCAGTATCTTCTTCATTAATATTTGCAATTTCATCATCTGATGGGAATTCACCCATTTCAAATGATAGTGTTCCAAGACCATTTGCTATATCTGATAATTCACCGTCTTCTTCCTCTGTACCTAAAACCATATCAACTGATAAAGCTTCGCCCATTTGATAAGTAATAACCTTATTTCCAATCTTTGTTTTGTGAACAGCTAGTTCAACCTCCTTTCCATCTACTAAATCATGTAAGTTAATTCCAAGCAATCTAATATCTTCTCTAAAAATATCATTTCTCATTAGGGCAATTGTTATTCGAGGTTCATGTGATTCAGCAATGTTTACAGCATATGGGGCAATAACTCTTTTCACCTCTGCGCATATTTGAACCCTTTCTCGGATAGCAGATTGCAATAATCTGGCATCAGAATCTGTATCTGACCAATAACTTGTAGAGTCTATATTTTTAATGTAGCAATCCTGTGCTTCTTTAACAGCTCGCATTTCAACAAGTAAATAACTATTACTCAAGAAATGCAAACTTTATAGACTATTGTACCAATCTTCTAGATCGAAGTCTTTTCGACTAAAGAATTTCATGCACCTAGAAAGTCTATGAAGAGGTCTATACAGCATTCTTTCCTGCATCTGTTTTGCAAGTCTAAATGAAAGTGCTGGTCTAGCTGCCTCTTCAATTTCCTTTGCAAATTCCTGAAAGGGAGTTTCTTCTTTATCTAATTTAACTACATCGAGCGGAGTCATTGGTTTTTCTACTCTGGTTCGATCTATTGTGCTTTCTTTTAGTAGGCTTGCCATTCTTTTACGACTAAATCCATCAACAATTAATTTAACATGGTCCCTTCCTTTGTAATCCATTAGAGTCCTCATTTGATCAACAGAGTTAAAAGAACTCTCAAGTATTATGGGTTTTTCTAACCCCTCCATAAATTCTTTTGGGATAACATCAGTCCAGACTCTTTTATATATTTCTGATCCAGATATTCTATCACTATTTACTTTATGTTGTTCACCATCAGAAGAAAATAACGTAGCTCTATGCGAAACATCAGGGTTATCTATTGTAACTGCAAAAAGCGCAGCAGACACTGCTGCAGAAATTCTTAATACTAATTCTGGGTGCTCCTTAGCTAGACTTGCGACTACACCTACATATTCACCCTGAGTAATTTTTCTTGAATTACTAGGATTAGACCTAGTCAAAAGCATATTAATAGCTTCCTTTTCTCTTCGTACATCAGAGGGATCCCTATCAGACGTAAAGTCTCTTGGGAAGGCGACAACGTAGCCTGATGATATTGGTGAAATAAGCATGTATTAAAAGTAAGTTGGTATATTGTAATGATTTATCAAGATATGTCAATCTCTTAACTTTTATTAACTTAAACAGTGCATTCTATCTATTCTAAGCCTCAATATACCTTTAAGGGTTTTAACTAAAAGGTTGAAAGGTATATCAGATTGATATATACTTTGTGTATGGAAGATTCAATTTCTCAATTAAGCATACTTAAAGCAGTATCAAATGATAAAAGGCTGAAAATACTTAAAGAATTAAAGCATAAACAAAGTGCAAACGTTACGGAAATCTCAGAATGGTTACAAATAAGTATTCCTGCATGTTCAGAGCACCTTAAGCAGATGGAAGACGCAAATGTATTAGTAGCTAAAAGAAGGGGAATGAATGTTATTTATAGACTCCCTTTAAAAATCGACCCAATATCGCAATTGGTTATAGCAAATTTGTAATAAGTATTGCTACAATACATATGTAGCAAAGATTATTTTTTGGTAATATTAAATAAATCAGATCCTTATATCATTGCAGACAAAAATGGGCCACTAGCTCAGTTGGTCAGAGCACCAGACTTATAAACTGGCGGTCCTGAGTTCAAATCTCAGGTGGCCCACCATTCGACTCGTACCGCAAGTGCGGTACTCGCTCATAGTAAGCCATTAACAAAAACTATATCTAACCTATCCTCTCTACAATTAAGAGAAAATCAACCTTTGCTGTTGCACCCATAAATTGAAATGTTGGTTTAACATTCGGAATTATGGAAATAACCTCTTCATGAAGGCTATTTAAGAATTGCTCCAGATTTTGCTGCATATTGTCACGTTTTACATCTAAACGATGAACTTTGAAATTATTCATGTTAATAATAGTATTTAAATTAATAAAATTAGTAAATAAAATAAAAACCCCTCCAATACAGAAGGGGATTTAATCTAAATGTGAACTAGTGACTATTTTTCTAAAACTACCTCTACTTCCATCTTTTGGTTAGTATCAGCTAGTTTGATCTCTACATTGTGAGTTCCAATAGACTTGATCTGATCAGAGATAGAAATTGCATCTTCTTTTACTTCGATTGAATGTTCTTTCTTAAGCTCGTCTACAATACATTTCTCTGTAAGAGCTGCATATAGCTTTCCTGTCTTTGTAGCTTTACGAGCGAATTTAAGAACTTTACCTTGTAATACGTTAGCTGCAGACTGCTTAACTGCTAATTCCTTAGCATTCTGTTCTGCTCTGTGTCTAATCTGATCTGCATATCTTCTGCGAACAGTTGGAGTTGCAACAATAGCTTCTCTGTTAGGTAATAGTCTATTTAGGGCATATCCGTCTCCTACGACTAGAAGGTCGTCTTTCTTTCCGATCCCCGGTACGTCTTGTAATAGTAGAACTTCCATATAAATATTTGGAAAATTAAAGCCGCGATATGTTAATCAAGTAAAGGCTCCTTGTCAACACCAGTTATGCAATTATGTATTCAAACAGCACTTTTATTGCATTATATCAATGAAAAAAGCCATGGGATGAACGATATCCAGCTTTTATTGGCAATAAATGTTCTCTCTTCCTTTAGAAACCAACGTTGGAGAGTTAGGAATCTATCTGAATGGAGAGAAGGGGATCCAAGCTCTACTCCTTGCAGGTTCTTTACGTATGCAAATGTATATAGAGGTGAGTATAGGAATATTGCTGGTACATCTTGTTTTAATACTTCATCTAGCTCATCTAGGGACTCTTGTAGCTCTTCATCTGTATCTGACTTACGAATTAGTTCCAGTAGAGAATCCGCCTCTAAGGATGAGTATTGTGAGAGATTATATGCATCTATGCGTAGGTCTGATCGCTTATCTGTAAATTGCTGCATATTGCTACTGTGCCAATATGCGTAACTATCTAAATTATCTAGTAATGATTGTCCGAACAATAAGATGTCGTAATCCCTATCTATAAGTTTTTCCTCAAACTTAGATCTGGTTTTAGGTACATCAATTCCAATATGAACACCTAGTGGCTCCCAATGTTTTTTAATCAATTCTGCAATTTCTTTATATTGAGGAGGATTTTCGGTCGTAAGTAAACGTAATGAAAGCTTTTCGCCTTTATCATTAACTCTTATGTCATAAGGATCTGTACTTAACCTTCTTCTTAACATTCCATCTTCTATATAAAGATCTGCGGTAGTAATTCTATCTTCAAAAGGAACGCTCCCATCTCTAGATTCAATAAAATGAGCTAGTAATCGTTGTTCTTCTGCAGCTCGCTTAAAAGACTTTGAATTTGTTGTTCTCCACAAATATGCAGAATCAATCGCATTACCTTTGCTATCTACTAATTTTAACAAGTTTTCACCCGGTAAAATGCTTCCTGTTTGACCATTAGTTGGCAAAGCTACAATCCATGCACCAGTCATTGATGGGTGTGGCTCCAGAAGAACATCATTAAGTGTTGATCCTTCATCTGTATCTAAAGTAGATCCTGTTAGAATTAATGCCGCACCAGTGGCTAGGTACGCAATTGGCTCAACCTGTAAAGCACCTACTGCATTTACTTCTCGCTGTTCCAACGCACGTTGCAATCTAACCTTTTGAGGAAGATGCCAATCAGAACTAAACAAAGCACCTTGGGCAGAATTAGAATCAAACTGATACCTCCAGTCTGAAGTATCAATCTCTAGCAATGGAGTATCTATAATTATTTTCTCGTTAATTGAATCTACAATTGCCTGTTTATTTGTTCCAAGTTGTAATCCCAACCTAAGTTTCAAATCTTGTAAGACAGGATTGTTTACATTAAAGAAGAGTGCGACATATTGAGGCAATGTATATTGCGCAGCTGTAAAGTTCTTTGGGATTATTGGATCACCTTGGTCATTCCTAGGAACCAATCTGACTCCATCCAGATTCCTGATATCCGATAATAATGTCGTATAGTCTGGGAATATACGGAATATTGCTCTTTCTAGATGAAACTCATCTCCAAACATTCTTGGGAACCTTTCTAGTGTTACCTCTGTAGATAGTTCTGTTTGAACCATTCCTTTAAATTTATAAGGGCCTGCTCCTATTGGATTAAATCCAAAATCTAAGGCTTGATCTAGTTTAGATATTGGGACTCCTTCAAAAGCTCCATCTGGCAATAAGCCGATAGTTAAGTTACTTGCAAAGAATCTATAAGGTTCGACTAAAGAGAATCTAACTTTTCTGTCACTCAATTTATCTATTTCTACTCCCAAGAAGTTTTGCCTTAAAAGTGAGTTAGAAAAATCTTCATCTTGAATAGTAGTAAATGTATAGATAACATCATCAGCTGTAACTGGGTGAGGGGACTCTAACGTAGAATCATGCCAATATAGATTTTCCAGTAACTCTATTGTGAATATTTTCTTATTATCACTTACTGTTAAAGTCGCTAGATCATCCTCAATTTTACCAGTAGATGGATTATATTTTTGCAATCCAGAGAAAACTAGAGAAACAATGTCTCTGTTAACATCATTCTTTACGGTAAACCAAGGCATTAGCGGCTGCAGTTGCCCTACAGAGCCCTCAATATATGTTCCACCTTCTGCCGGTACCAATATTGTGTTTTGTACGTAGAACTTCCTAAGCAAAATTAAACCACTTAAAAAAAAGAGTAATAATAAAGCAGGAAGTATGTAGCGCGACAATGAATAGGTTCTCGGCATGCTAAAAAGGGTTAATGTAGATCAATACAAGTTTTAATTAGCCGACGTACCATTGAAGAACACTCAAGCTGAAGAAAGAAATACTCAATACAATGGTTAGATTGTAAATGAGCTTTTCTGCTCCTCTGCGTTGAATTACTGCTAGTTCTCCACTACCTCCAAAAGTTGCAGATAGTCCAGATGCTCTGTGCTGAACAACAATGCATCCGATAAGAAGAATAGAAACTATGATTTGGATTACTGTAATCATTAAAGAGATTGTACAGAATTAGTTTATAAAGAACGAGAAAAAAAGAGATGAAAGGAGATTAAAAGAAAAACTTCAAATAAAGGGAATAAATAGTTAGAATAATTACAATATTCCATACTACTTATGAATTTTGTAATTAATCCAAAAGTATTTGAAAACTTCCCCGATCTATCTGTAGGTGTAATTATTGCTACAGATATAGATAACTCTTGTAAATCTCCAGAAATTGAAGAAATGCTCCGAAATGAAGAAGAATCAATAACAAAAAGACTAGATATTGATTCCTATAGAGATAATCCAAAACTATCAGCACTGCAAGAAGTGCACAGATCTTTTGGCAATAATCCAAATAAGTTCCCACCATCAATCCAGGGACTTGTTAAAAGAATATTAAAGGGCGGATCACTGCCGATTATTAATCCTATTGTTGATCTGTATAACATAATTTCATTGCGACACCTCGTATGTGCTGGCGCAGAAGATTTTGATACTTGCTCAGGTGACATACAATTGGACTATGCGAATGGAACAGAATCATTCATTCCATTAGGAGAAAATGTCGAAGATCCTCCAAAAGAAGGAGAGCTAGTTTACAAAGATGATATTGGAGTAATTTGTCGTAAGTTAAATTGGAGAGAAGGGGATCGAACAAAGATCACTGATGGAACAAAAAATGCTCTTATTGTCCTAGAAGGGTTCTCACCTTTTGCCAAAGAAGACTTAGAACAAGCTTTGAATGAATTATCTGAATATTTGATTAAATATTGTAATGCAGAGACCAGCATAAAAATTCTGACTAAGGAAATTCTAGAATGTTCTGTTAAATAGGAGATTTTAACTAATTTATAGGATCATTCACAATTATCTTTTTGAATACTGCAATATAACAATTCCTTCTGCGGAAGAGAATGTATCTAAATGTAGTTTGATTGTTGGATTGTCTTTTAGGAATAATGGCCTGCCACTACCTAAAATAATAGGGATAACCCCAATAACAAATTCATCAACTATATCCTCTTTCAAGAAAGGGTCTGTCAGACCAGCCCCGCCCCATAACCAGATATCCTTGCCTTCGTCTTCTCTTATTTCGAGTATCTTACTGCAAATATCTCCATTAATACGTTCAACATTATCTTTAGTGTTTTTGAGTTCCTTAGATGATGCGACATAGATTTTTTTATCTTTGAATACATCCAATGATTCCGCTGGGCAATCTAGATATGCATTCTTGCCCATTACAATTGTATCTACTGAATCTACAAATTCAGGGAAATCAAATTGATTTTCAGTATTTGTTTTATTGTCTCCATCTCCAATTATCCAAGCAAATCCTCCATCTTCATCAGCAATAAAGCCATCTATACTGATTGCCAAATTAAGGATTATTTTTCTTTTCATTGGTATTGGAGGGAAATATAGATGGAAGAGTTTTAAATGGGCTAACAATATATTAATGCTATTTCCATTCTCCATTAATAAGATTCTCTTTCTTTTCTTGTGTCCATTTCTTAATTTGTATTTCCCTTTTCCTTGCATCAGATTTTTCAATAAATGGATCTGAAGTATACAAAAGCTCAAACGGGCCTTGATTTATTGCAAATCTAGAGCCATTACCAGAATTATGCTTGATAATTCTTTTTTGTGGATCAGTAGTTATGCCAACATAATATCTATTGGTTCGAGACTTTGCTATATATACATACCAAGACATAGCGTTTTAGTATACATAAAAAGGTCCTTCGATTCAGCGCTACGCGCTTCACTCAGGATCATTCGAGTCTTTATGAAAGAGAATGGTTTACCATCCTTCGACAAGCTCAGGATAAATGAGCAAAAAAATAGAGTCGAAATGGTTAACCATGAGCGAGGCACAAAGTGCCGAGTCGAATGGTGGGCGGCATAGGAATCGAACCTATGACCTTCCGGGTGTAAACCGGACGCTCTAAACCAACTGAGCTAGCCGCCCTAAAATGCGATACGGGTTATTAAAGGATCAAGTGCTGCTGCTTCCTGCCGACCGAAGATTCCGCGTCTTATCCACCGAAGACCCGAAGGGCGAAGGTGGAAGCGGAACGTAGGTGGGAGCTAGCCGCCCTCAAGCGAAGGTATTTAATCAAATTTTAGGCAAAACTCCAAGTAAATTACTTAAAGCTTTCAATATTAGTCTAATATACTTGACATGAGTTTGATAAGTTATTATAGTACTCTCCAATTTATTACCATACTTTTTCAGATGGATCGCTTAATAAACCGCCTAAAAACAGTATCAGCATTACTAATCGTATCTGCAGTAATAACAGTTATGCACAGCGCAACTGTGTCTGTTCCAGCATATAGCGTAAATGCAGCATCCACAGAATGTGCAGATGGTATAGACAATGATTTCGACGGACTTATAGATTATCCTCAAGACTCTGAGTGTCTTTCTTTACATGACAATTCAGAAGGCCCTACTGGTCGTGGATTATTTATTGAAGTATATGACGGTCTAGATACAGTAAAACAATCAGGAAATATTACGTATACTATTAAGCTCCAGAACGAACGAATTAAGCAGAGAGAAATTGATGTTAGATTGTTTATTCCTCATCAAACAAATTATCTATCTGCAAGTAATGGAGGGTACAGAGATGGAGACTATGTTATATGGAGAAACGTAACAGTCTATTCAGGTAGAGAAAGAGAGCTATATGTGAATGTCTCTGTAAAACCAAGAACACCAATTGATCTACTAGTTGTTGCAGAAGTTGTTTCTGAAGGACAGAAAGTATTTGATACAACTAGAGTTGTAGAAGGGAAGGCACAACAAAACCTACATCCAGTTAAGCTTTCTGTTAGTGATGGCAGAGCGTATGCAGAACCAAGAGAAAAACTAACTTATAAAATAGTTGTAGACAACAGTGCAGGAGAGACAAAGGAATACAGACTACAAGCTACTGTGCCTTCTCACTTAGAATATAATAGTGCTAGTGGTAACCCAGAAAAGAAATCAAAAAACGTTACATGGCCAGAAACAACTATAAGTGCAGGAGACATGCATGAATATATCCTAACAGCAACAGTAGATAGAGACGTTCAGGATGGAATCCCAGTACAGTTGCGTGTTTCTACAGCAGAAGGATTTGCAAGTGATACAACAAGTATAAACAAGGGTCTGCTAGACACTGCATTTAATGTTCACGTAACAGACGGTTACTCAACAATTACCAGTGAAAATATTGTTACTTATAAGATATTTGTTAAAAACAGAACATCTAAATTAGCAACAGAAGTAGATGTAAACAACGCACTTCCAAGCTATACAGAATTTGTTTCTGCATCAGAAGGAGGATATTGGACAGGTACAAATATTAGATGGCAGGGACTAACAATTAGTCCAAATGGAGAAAGAACACTAACTGTCAGTGCAAGGATAAGAAAAGATGCACCTCTTGGAGAAGTTCTAAAAAACAGAGTAGAGGTAAGAGGTAATACCGCAGTTGACTCAACTAGAGTTCACACTGAGTCACTTGTATCTTCAGATAACCAATTAATCTCAACTTCTTCTAGAATTGTTCTAAGGAAGATTGCAGATAGTAGCGAGGTACAGCCAGGTGAATCACTTGGATACACAATCTATTTAAAGAACAACACCAAGCAAACGTTCAAAAACGTATTAGTAAGAGACAAAATGGATACTAGATACATGAGAGTACTAGGATCTACCTATGGAAATATGGAAGGTGATCAACTTGTATGGAACATTCCATCACTAAGCCCAGGGGAAGAATGGAAAGTTAGATATACCGTTCAAGTTTCATCCCGTGTTCCACATGGAATAATTATGAACAATGTTGTTTCTGTAAGCGGAGAGGGTCTAGAAACATTCTCTTTAACAGAGAGAGTCCAAACAGGAAGTACAGGAGTAATGACAAGCTTGCCTCCTACAGGAGCAGGATTCGGTGAAATATTCGTAAGCATTACAGGGCTACTAGGAATTGCAGTTACAGCAATGCAAAAGAAGCTATACCTTCTATCCTAAAAGGATTAACAAACGCTTATTGAATAGCAGAGAAGATATCTCTCATTAGATCTACAATAGTAGAAAAGTCTAATTCAAAAGGAATATCTAATAAATTTGCTATAAAACGAACTAAGAAATAAGCGATAAAGGATACAAACAAACCGATTATTGCGAATCGTATAGTTTGTACTGATTTCTTTATCTTCTCCTCATTTCCTGCAGAAAGAATGAAGGATATTCCGCCAAATATGATGTAAACAAGCGATAGGATGGTTGCAGCGATGAGTCCTAGGGCTACAAATGTACCAACCATTTCTACAATGCTTGCATTTTCTAGCATTTCTCTAAGCATAAATATGAGGGGAATGGATCAAACTTGAGAAGGTTCTTCTACCTTTAAATTCACGCGTTTAGCTGAATCACTTCCTATTACTCTTAACAGTGTACGCAGAGCCTTGATGGTTTGTCCACCTTTACCGATCAGCTTACCCATATCTGCGTCAGCTACTTTTATAGTATGCAAGATTCCTAGATCATCTTCTCTAGATTCTAGAGAGACACTATCTGGTTCTTCTACTAAGTTACCTAGAACATATTTAAGAAACTCCTCACCTGGGAGCTGTGCATCATTATTTGTAGATGTATCGTCCATGTCAGTGCGGGGGGAAGTGAGACGATTAAGTTTATTATGCGATTTTAAGCTTCGGTTTCTTTCTTTTCTTCCTCAGCTGGAGCTTCTTCTACTTTTTCTTCAGCCACTGGCTCTTCTTTTACTTCTTCTACTGGAGCTTCTTCAACCTTTTCCTCGGCTGCTGGCTCTTCCTTAACTTCTTCTTTTGGCTCTTCTTCTGTTTTTACCTCCTCAGCTGGAGTTTCCTCTGCAGGAACCTCTTCCTTCTTTTCTTCTTTTGGTTCTTCTGCAGGAGCTTCTTCTACTTTTTCTTCAACAACTGGCTCTTCTTTAACTTCCTCCTTTGGCTCTTCTGCAATTGGTGCTGGAGCTGGTGCCTCTTCTGGCTTCTCTTCTGGTTCCTTTTTAGGTTTCTTCTTAGTATATGTATCAATGTATTTCTCTAAACCTTTCATACCAGCGTTATTAAGCAAACGAGCTGCTGTATTGCTAGGTGTAGCACCATTTGAAATCCAATTAGCTACTCTGTCTTCTTTATATTCAAAAACAGATGGATCTCTGGTTGGTAGGTAATGACCAAGTAATTCAATAAACTTTCCTTTTACAGGGTTGGATTTCTCTGCAACTACCAATCTGTATGATGGGCTGTTCCTTTTGCCGGTTCTCTGAAGTCGAATTACAAGCATAAAATTATGAACTCTTTAATTACAAAAGTGCAAAAGAGCTCGCAAAGTCTACCAATCAGGCGAAACTGTGCAAGTGGAAATGCGTATTTTTTAGTAATTTCTTGAAATTGCATCAAGATCTTACTATACGAATATCCTCAATATGTATGTCTGGCATGGATGATTTCAAATATATTTTAAGTTCAGCTAAATTGTCTCTGCACTCCTGAGATGCACAGGAATGCTCTGAAACTATAGAAACAATGCCATTGTTAAATGAAACAACTTTTAAATATAGAGCAATATCTTGATGATTATCCGAAAACCATTCTTGAACTGTCCAACAAACATGAGCAGCCTGAGCATGTTTATGGAGTCCGCGCTTATTTAGGACTTTCGGCATTAATGATCGTATATGTTCCATAGTTTGAGTTTATTGTACTTGGTTTGCTTGTAACAATATAGATTGAGTCTCTAATGCGACGTCTTTCCACAATCTATTAGATGGTTCTACAAAATCGGGAGCTACAAAGTTTTTAAAGGCTTCAGCAAAAGCAGCAATATTTGGTTCTACCAATAAAACACCTGGCGCACCAAGTTCCTTTATTGCAGTTGAATTGCTTGCAATAACAGGACATCCGCAAGATCTAGCCTCTAATATTGGCAAACAAAAACCTTCATACAAAGATGCAGTAACAAATGCTCTAGCTTGCGAATATATATGTGGTAAATCTGAATCTGCAACATTCTTTATCTTCTTCACCTCAGCAGGGGATTTAAGTTTTTCTGCCTCTGGGCCAGATAATATTAAAACTAATTCAGTATCTTTAATTTTCGCATCAGCAAAAGCCTGAATTAGAGTATTAACATTCTTATGCTCCTTTGCATTACCTATATACATAAAGAATGGTTTGTCTATCCCGTATTTTTTTAATATTGATTTAGAATCTTCTTCACTTTGTTTTTTAAATATAGGATTAACAGCCTCTGAAACTACAGTAGTTTTTTTAAATGCTTCAGATCCATATGCTTTTTCTATCTCGTCTGCAGTGTACTTGCTAACTGCAATTAAGGACTTTGATTTTCTTACAGTGGATAAAAGCAACTTTTTATATGCCAACCTTTTAATTAATGAAGACTGATTGGGATAAGAATGCAAAATCAAATCATGAACAGTTGCCACAAAAGGGACTGGGCAATTAAGTGGAACATTGAAATGCGGAACAAATAAGAGATCCAGGTTTTGTTTTTTTATAATCCTAGGGAACTTGATTTGCTCAGACAGCGAATAATGTGGAATATTTGTAGTTACGATATTAGAAATAAATTCTGATTTGGGTATCCAATCAATAGATTCATTTACAAATAACGTCCATTTAACGCCAGAATCTAGCAAGACTAGCTCACTTACTATCTCTCGCGTGTATCTTCCAAGACCAGTTGGCGAAGAAGCAAGCCTACAATCTATACCAATATTTACCATAACTCTGGCACTATACTCGTATGAGAATACAAGATGCACTTAACAAAGGAGAAATTCCTCGCAGTGAAATAGAGATTTTACTTTCTTCTATTCTAAAAAAAGATAAAACGTGGGTAATTGCGCATAATGATTCTGATTTAAACGAACAAGAGATGAATCAGTTAGATATGTATATAAATAGAAGAAAAGATAATGAACCAATTGCATACATAACAGGAGAGAAAGAATTTTATGAGAGGCCCTTTATTGTTACGAACGATGTTTTAGTCCCAAGACCATCTACGGAATATCTGATAGAAGCAACAATGAAATTTATAAATAATAAAGAAAGTAAAACAATAGATGCAGATACAGACATAGTTATTTGGAGCAAAAGATATTCAGATACTGTTCCAACCACGATTGTTGATATTGGAACTGGGAGTGGATGCATTGCAATTACTCTGGCCTATGAATTCCCAAAATTGAATATAATTGCGACTGACATAAGTAAAAACGCTTTAAGGTGTGCTGAACAAAATATAAAAAAACATAATATGGAATCTAGAATAAAATTGAGAGAAGGGGATGGGATAAGTGCAGTATCTGGCTTAACAGAGCCGTTTGTATTAGTATCTAATCCACCATACATCCCAAAGAATGAGGAAGTCCAAATAGATGTATCTTCATACGAACCACACATTGCTTTGTTTAGCGGTAGTGATGGTGGTGATTTAATTAAAGAATTAATTTATGAATCAAATAAAAATCCATACTGCGTAGGATTTTGTATGGAGTGTAGAACTGATCATGTTACAATTTAGACATGATTAATCTAATATCAAATTTAGGACAAGTAACAGCTGTTATCGGATCACAATGGGGAGACGAAGGGAAAGGAAAAGCAACGGATATACTCGCGGAGCAATTTGATATAATTGCAAGAGCATGCGGAGGAGCAAACGCTGGTCATACCATTGTTGTAAATGATGAAAAACATGTATTCCATTTGCTTCCATCTGGATGCATGCATGATAAGAAAATAATTTTCCTAGGATCAGGAATGGTAATTCATCTACCTACACTTCTAGAAGAGATAGATAGATTAAACAAAATTGGAATTGATATTGTACCAAGATTATATATCGCTAATTCAGCACATATTCTACTCGATTTTCATAAAACAATAGACGGAGCATTAGAAGAGCAAAGATCAAAGAAGAAGGAAGGAGTAATTGGAACAACAAAGAGGGGAATAGGACCTGCCTACATGGATAAAGCAGAAAGAGTAGGGCTAAGAGCTGAAGGCTTAAAGAGCTCCGAAGCTACTTTGAAAGAATATATTGCTGAAAGAGCAGAAGTAGTAGAGAAAAGATATGGAATTAAAGTAGATAGAAAACTAGAAGTAAAAAACTTAATAGAAGCAAAGAAACTATTAGGATCCAGAGTAGTAGATAATGGACCAATGTTTTTAAATGAAAGTTTAGAGAAAAAGAAAAATATTTTAGTAGAAGGAGCACAGGCAACACTTTTAGATACAGACCATGGAACATATCCATTTGTAACAAGCAGCTCAACTACATTGGCTGGAGCGTTGCAGGGACTAGGACTTGCTCCAAGCTCTTGCACAACTTGCGTTGGAATAGCCAAGGCATATTGCACACGTGTTGGTTCAGGGTTCTTTCCTACAGAAGCAGAAGGAGAAACAGCAGAAAGACTACGAACAAAAGGTGGAGAATTTGGCGCAACTACAGGTAGACCAAGAAGATGTGGATGGTTAGACCTAAGAGACCTTCAATTTGGTGCAAAGCTGAATGGAATAACTCACTGGAATATAACCAAGATCGATGTACTAGACGACGAAGAAATGATTCCTGTAGCAATAAATGAAATAGATGGGAAAATTAAATATAAGGAACTAGAAGGATGGCAATCATCAACAGAGAATTTAAGTAACTACGATGATATGCCAGAAAAGGCAAAAGCATATATCGAGTTTATTGAAGAGGTAACAAAAGTTCCCGTAGCCTTAATTGGAACAGGACAAGGTAGAAGCGATATAATTATTAGATAATATTTCTATTATAATTGTTCTCCCCATTTAAGTTTTTGACGCAATGTACCAAAGAATGTGTCTTGTTTTCTTCGTAAAAACTGAACTGTATCATTACAGCCACAAACCAAAACATGGTCGCCATGCTTAAGTGAAACATATTCCTGACCGTCTATTGTTAGTATTACCTCTGTGTCTCTAAATTTATTCTGTTTTGTTGCTACTTCTATATTTACCTTAGAAGAACTAGAAATAAGTATTGGTTTTTGGCTAAAGCTATGAGGATTAATAGGTGTGAGGATAATTGCATCTAGTTTAGGATGAACAATTGGACCACCTGCAGCCAATGAATATGCAGTAGAACCAGTAGGAGTAGAGACAATTAGTCCATCTGCATGAAATGTTGTTAGCTCTTCATCATTAACAGTTGTATGTAAATCTACAAGTCTTGCTATTGTACCCTGTGCAATTACTGCATCATTTAGTGCATATCCACTAAATAATTTTTTCTTACCTCTGAAAGCAGAAATATCTAAAATTCCTCTTTCTTCGACTTTTCCATTTCCATTTAAAATATCTGGAAGTAATTCATCCAGCTCATCTAGTTCCAATTCACTCAAAAAACCTACAGTTCCTTTATTGATTGTTAAAATTGGAACATTAAAACAATGAAATTCTCTTACAGCTCTTAAAACAGTTCCATCTCCACCTACAACTATCAATAGATCAATATCATTCTCATTTGTAAAAGGCTTCAGTGAACCAAGCTCTGTAGGATCTTTGATCCTTGTTGGGTCAATTAATACTGCTACTCCAAGTTCATCTAAAATAGACAAGATGTGCTTTACGGCTTCACTTTTATATTCAAGCCCAGATTTAGCGGTAATACCAACACGCTTGTACTTATCCATAACCTAAGTATAACTCGTTTTTAAAAAAAATAGGAAAAACAATGCTTATTTACCAAGGTATTTTATCGGTTGATTTTATAAACTCATCAACAGTACGCTTCCATGAAAAATTGGATGCTTGCTCTGGTCCATCTTCTCTTAATTTTTTCCTGATTTTATCTTTAGTAAGAATATCAACTAAGCCTCTTAGTATATCTTCAACGATTTCTGGATGAACATGAACTGCACATTTATCTGTAACTTCATACAAACTACCTCTATTTGAAGTTAGAACAGGGATACCACGCTGCAAGGCATCTAAGATTTGCATACCAAATCCTTCATAAAGTGAAGGCAGAGCTAATACATCGCATGTATTAAGCAATCTCTCATAATCATCATTAGGTACAAAATCAAGCCAAGAAACACCATCCGTCTCATTAATTAAATCAATTATATCTTGATCATGCCAACCACTAGCCCCAATAAGTAGTAGCTTATATTTTTCTTTTAAGTCATTTGGTAAAAGTCTATATGCAAGTATTAGATTTTTTTGGTTCTTTCGGGGAGACAGTGTTGCAGGGCAAAGAATTGTTTTACCATCTGGCTGATTAAGTGGTGCGCTAGATTTAAAAGGTCCTGCATAAATAACTACAACAGATTCCTTTGATAAGAATGGATATCTACTTAATAAGTCATTCTTTGTACTTTGGCTGACAGCCAAAACAATTCTAGAACTTCTAAGACAATGCCTTAGGGTTAATCGTTCTATTAGAGTTGCCTTTAATTGATGAGGATCTCCTCTAAATGCAATTAAATCATGAATTACACATGTACTATGGATATTTTGAGGTAGAAGACCTGGAACCAAGAAGCTTGTAGGACTTATATACATATTGATATCTCTATTTCTCCTAATATAATGTGCAGCTCTAAAATGCCAAGAGATTCCTGAGGGGAACAAAACAACATTCTTTGCTCTAGATAAAAAATGCTCTGGTGGGGGAGTATTACTGAGCAATGTTATATCAACATCTCTAGACAACAATTCATCTACAAATCCATAAACCCACTGACCTTTGCCAGTACGCTTGGATCTGCATGCCTCTCTAATATCAATCGCAAAATGCATGCTGTCAGTCTAGATGTACGAATAGAAGAATGCTATGCTCAAGTTCATGATTAGAAAATCTATTAAAAATATGGCTGCACTAGATATGGAAGAGCAAATACTAAATTTGGGATCATTCATATCAGTGGTAAGCGTTTTTTTACCTTGGGTAGGGGGAGAATGGCTAGGAGGAGAAACCGTTACTTACTCTGGTTTTAAGTTTTATACAGGATATTTAGGAATTACTATTTTCCTGCTTCAAGCCTTTGTTTTATTGTTATTTGTAGTGCCTATTAGTGGTGGGCCTCAGTTATTACGAAAGTCCAAAAAAGATATTGTAAGACTAATAATTACATGCCAAGCAACAATCCTATCTATTGCTGCTCTGTCTGTAATAACTAGGGCAACTCTAGAGTTCACAAGAATGCAGATTAGATTTGGAATTTACCTAACAATTATTGGCTGTTTAGTGTCTAGCCTGTATTCCTACCTTCGGTTCCAAGACCATAGAAAAAAAGATGTAAGAGAAATGTTCCACTATCCAGATACAAAAGATAACAATATAAAAAATGAAAGTGTAGAGATTATGAATCATCCCCCTCAATCCGAACCAGAAAAGCATTCAATACATTCCCAATCCATTTAAATGAGTGATACGTACAAAGATACAGATTTCGTTTATGTTGATGCAGAAAAGAGATGCGTAATTTCGTTAGTTGAATTTGATAAAAACGGTAATCCAATTCCAAAAGAAAAAGAAATTGTAGCTACACCTAAAAATCCAAAAGCAATCAAAAGGAAAGGGGCAAGAAAATACTACTACCCATGGGGGAGCTATAAAACAATGAAGAGAATCTATAAACTAGAAGGAAAAGAAAGAGAAAGTGAGAACTACAAAACATTAGACGACGCATTGGAATTGTCCTCTAAAGAAGTATTCTGGAATTAAGAGATACCTACTTAAGCAAAGATTCTACTCTTTTAACTTCATTTGAAGACCCAGCAATAAATGGAGTTCTTTGATGCAATTCCTCAATTTTAATATCTAGAACACTGTTTTCTCCATTAGATGTTAAGCCACCAGCTTGCTCTATCAAATAGGCGAATGGGCCACATTCAAATACTAATCTAAGTTTGCCATTTGGATATTTTTCTCCGCCACCAACGTTTGCGAAAACACCCTGACCCTTTGCAAAAATGTGGTGAATATCTGCAACCATGCAACCAGAGTATCTGAGTGTAAGCTCATCATTTAGCCAGCCCATCATTACATCTTTATATTTTTCATTTTCTGTAATTGCTCGCAAGTTTCCTGGGCTATAATTTTTTGCATCATCACCTATCCCAATATATTCCTGCAAAAGTACATACTCACCAACATCGTTTAATAGGAATTGATGAACACCATCGCCGGTAGAGTAGAGAAGTAATGTTCTTGGGCCATATAGAATGTACAAAGAAGCAACCTGCTCTCGTGGTGTTTTGCCCATAAAATCTCCTTCATAAATTCCAACAATTGTTCCAATAGATAGGTTAGCGTTTACCAAAGAAGAACCATCCAAAGGATCAAATACGACAGAATATGGAGCATTGGCCTTTAACTCTATTATTTCTCCTTGTTCCTCTGAGGCATAAGACCTAGTTAATTCGCTCTCACATAAATGGTGCCTGAGTATGTCATCACTTAATACATCTAGTGCCAATTGATTTTCGCCTGAGGAATTAATTGAAGATGAACTAATGCCGTGTAAACCAGCTTCTGTGGTTTGCATTGCATAACTTATGTATTTTGCTGCTCTGGAAATATCAATAATTATATGCCTTAGGTCATCAGGACATTTAGCTTTATGAAACAAGTGATAATTTAGGGAGTCTTTATCTGGAGCTGTGCAATCTAACATCAATGATGGGGGAGGAGATCAAAGCATCGAAGCAATTCTAATTGTCATCTCAGTTACTCTCATAGCGTATCCCCATTCATTGTCATACCAACTCAAGATTTGTAACGCTGTACCATCTATAACCTTTGTAAATTCTTCATCCACAATAGATGAATTAGGATTTGTCATGTAATCGATAGATACAAGAGGTTCTGCAGAAACATTAAGTATTCCTTTCATTCTTTCAGATGAAGCTGCTTGATGCATTTTTTCTATAACTTCTTCTCTGGTTGTTGGTTTGTTGACTGTAAACGCCATATAGGAACAACTAACAGTTGGAACTGGTACACGAAAAGCCATTCCATCCATTTTTCCTTTCAAATGAGGGAAGATGTCACCACAAGCTTTTACTGCTCCTGTCTTTGTAGGAATCATAGAAAGAGTGGCTGCACGAGCTTTTCTAAGATCACTTCCAGATGCTTTGTTGTCTAACAACTTTTGTGTCGCTGTATATGCATGAACTGAGTTTACAAGTAGGTGCTCTATTTTAAAGTTATCATCAATAATCTTCATCACTGGAGCAATACAATTAGTAGTACATGAGGCGTTAGAAACAATTTCTAGGTCAGCAGTGATCCCCTCATCATTTACACCTAAAACAAATGTAGGTGTGTCGTCCTTCATTGGAGCAGTTACTATTACTCTTTTTGCTCCAGCATCTATGTGTGCCTTTGCAGAATCATAAGTAGTAAAATGTCCAGTTGATTCAACTACAATATCTACACCTAGTTCTTTCCAAGGACACTTGGAAGGATCTTTTTCTTTTACAACTCGAACGTTGCTTCCATTCACAGAAATTGTATTGTCATCAACTACATGAATATCTTCATCAATTGCTCCATGAAGAGAATCATACTTAAGAAGATAAGCACGCATTTCTGCTGTAGATGAAGCATTTATTCCAACAACTTTTACTTCATCTGAAAAACGTTCCAAGAACTGTCTGTGAACATTTCTACCGATTCGACCGTATCCATTAATTGCGACTTGTATCATGTATATATACTACGGAAGAAAAAAATGTCTGCAACCATCTTTTTTAAATTAACTTTTTTCCTTAAATCTAGCCAAATAAACCAATCAATACACCAATGAATGCAAAGAATGATCCTGTAATCCAAAGCCTCATGGTAACTTTGCTTTCCCCCCAATCAAGTGCTTCAAAATGATGATGGATTGGAGCTGCTTTAAATACCTTTTTACCACCACGAAGTTTTTTGCTTGTTAACTGAATTATTACAGAAAGCATTTCGATCATAAATACAAACCCAATAAATGGCAGCACCAATATCGTATCTGTCATTAATGCAATTACACCAAGTGTACCCCCAAGAGCCAAGGAACCTGTATCACCCATAAAAAACAAAGCAGGCGGGACATTGTTCCACAAAAATGCTGCAATGGCACCAACTGTTACAACACAAAATCCAGCAAGAACATACATTCCATTATAATATGCGAGTAACGAAAAAGAACCGAAAGCTAATACCAATAACCCCCCAGCTAAACCATCTAGGCCATCTGTAACATTTACCGCATTAGCTGTACCTACTAATATGAACATGAAGGTTGGGATGTACCAAATTCCAAGTTCTATATCGCCCCAGAATGGAACATGGATTTGATCGTATCCAAGTTTCACATAAAACCAATATGCTCCAATTAAACTAATTACTAGTAAAGTTGTTATTTTTGGAAGTACATCCAAACCTTTCTTTTTACCCATTCCCATAATATTAAAATAATCATCCACTAGCCCCAGTAATCCCAATGAAACTAACGTAAATAGTGGCAAATAAACCTCCCTTCTTTGCAGAAGTGAGAAATCTACAACTCCAGCGTATGAAAGAACTCTAGATAAAACAATAGTAAATAAGATTGATCCCCAAATTAAAAGACCGCCCATTGTTGGTGTTCCAAATTTGTCCTTATGATATTTCCTAAAAATTGTTGCCTCTCTACCATCAACTGTTTCTACTCTGAGTTGTTTGCCTAAACGATTCTTCTTTAAGAATCTTAAAAACCAAGGAGTCATGCTCACGCCAAATACAAACGCGAAAAAGGCATAACCTAAAAGAGATAAGAATGAGAGTTGAGGATAAAGTGGGATTAGCATAAAAACAGAATAGCACATTAACCATGCACCTTATCAATATCATAAAATCTCATTTGTTCTTTTTTAAAGAGAAGTTCAACTCTACCTGTAGGACCGTTTCTATGCTTTCTTATATAGATGTCTGTTACACCAGGTCTGTCACTGTCCTCCTCGTAATAATCTTCTCTGTACATCATTAATACCAAATCAGCATCTTGCTCAATAGAACCAGATTCACGAAGGTCAGAAAGTTGAGGAATATTTCCTGGCCTGTTTTCTACAGCCCTAGATAACTGAGAAAGTGCAATGATTGGAACATGAATTTCTCTACCAAGTTGCTTAAGTGATCTAGAGATTTCAGAAATCTCTTGAACCCTATTACCAGCGTAATGAGGATTACCTGTACTCATTAACTGAATATAATCCACTATCAATAGGTCTAGCCCATGCTCCATTTGGAGCCTGCGTGCCTTGGCACGTAACTCTGGAAGAGAAGAGGCAACAGAATCATCTATAAATATGTTTGCTTTATTAAGTTCATCCATAATTGGACCCATATTTTGAAAATCTGTGTCATCTAATTTTCCTTTTTGGAGCTTCCAAGAATCAACACCAAGCATAGATGCAAACAAGCGATCTACGAGCTGTTCTTTACTCATTTCGAGTGAGAATATACCGATACTCTTACCGTGCTTTATAGCGGCGTTCTGGGCTAAATTTAAGGCAAGACTTGTCTTACCCATACTGGGTCTAGCTGCAATGATAATTAAATCACTAGGCTGGAAACCAGATATCTTATTATCAAAAGTAGTGAATCCTGTAGGAACACCTTTTACAGCGTCGCTATCATCAGATTCATGCATTTCTGCGAACTTTTCATACCTTTCCTGCAGAACGTCTCTGATATGAATAAATTTTTCTTTTAAGAATGTATTAGATATTTGAAAAACTTTCTTCTCAACTTTTTCTAGTAACTCTGGAATAGATTTATCCGTTTCAAATCCTAAACCCTTTATTTGTTCACCCGCCTCTATAATTCTTCTGTGGATTGACTTTGTTTTTACGATTTGTCCGTATTGATAAACATGAGATGAGGTTGGAACCTCAGCAGCAATTTCTGCTAGAAAAGCACTACCACCTACATCTTGGATTTTTTCATCATTGGCTAACCTGGCAGTTACAGTAACAAAATCAATTGGTTCATGATTTTGATGTAAGTCTGAAATTGCAGAATATATCCTTCTGTATGTTGGATCATAAAAATCTTCTACTCTTAAAAAATCAGATACTTTAATAATCGCATCTGGATCTAGCAATAGTGCTCCCAAAACTGTTCTTTCTGCCTCACTTGAATGAGGTTGTGTCTGGATACTTTCAGCTATTGGAGATTTAGATATTGCTGGGTTTGTCATAAGGACAAGCAGTATGAGATAGAGGACTATGTAAGTACAACTAGTAGAACTATGCAATAATTAATTGTATTATCCTATAAGTTGAAAGAACCTTTAAAACTCATAAAATGGCTCTTTCAAGCCATCCCATTGTGGAAAAATATTTATTGAATGTTAAACTAATGTGGAAAACATGTTGAATACAAGCTAATTTTTTATTGGAACATATAAAAAAAGCTGCCTCAATTGTTTAATTTGAGACAGCTATTTCTAAAAAATTATATCTGAGCTTCTTTTCTAATTTCCTTTTCAATCTTTTGTGCGATTTTCTTATTCTCTATTAAGAATAGTCTTGCTTGTTCTCTGCCTTGTCCAATTGTATCTTCACCATATCTGTAATAGGCACCAGATCTCTGCAATGTTCCATACTTAACACCTAGATCTATTAGATCGCCCTCTTTGCTTATACCTTTAGCATAAAGAATATCGAATTCCGCTTTGCGAAATGGGGGAGCAACCTTATTTTTTACAACTTTAACTCTAGTTCTATTACCAACAATATCTTGATCCTTATTACCATCCGCACTTGATGTCTTTTCTAGAATCTTATCTATCCTACGAACATCTAAACGGAGTGAGGAATAAAACTTAAGTGCGTTTCCTCCTGTAGTTGTTTCTGGGTTACCAAACATAACTCCTATTTTCATTCGGATCTGATTAATGAATATAACAGTACAATTTGCCTTACTAACTACAGAAGTTAGTTTCCTTAAAGCCTGGCTCATTAGTCTAGCTTGCAAACCCATATGACTATCTCCCATCATTCCATCTATCTCTGCTTGTGGAGTTAGTGCAGCAACTGAATCAACAACTATTACATCTATAGCTCCGCTACGAACTAAAGTTTCAGTTATTTCTAATGCCTGTTCTCCATTATCTGGTTGAGAAACCAAAAGCTCATCAATATCTACTCCAATCTTTTTTGCATATTGAATATCTAGTGCATGCTCTGCATCTATAAACGCAACTCTTCCTCCCTTCTTCTGATTCTCTGCAATTGCATGAAGAGCTAGTGTTGTTTTTCCAGAACTTTCTGGGCCAAAGATTTCAATAATACGACCTTCTGGAATTCCTCCACCAAGAGCGATATCTAAAGATAGGGAACCAGATGAAAATCTACCAATGTTTGCTGAATGCATGTCGTTCATTTTCATAACAGCACCAACTCCGTATTGTTTTTCTATTTGTTCTAGAGCAGTGTTAATTGCTTCTGCTTTTTTAGGATCCTGAGTTGCTGGATTGGATTGTGTTTTTTTAGTAGTACTAGTAGGTGATACAGTCTTGTCTGAAGGATGCTGCATAGTAGCTGTGGGTAATGAGGATGCTTTTGGCATGATAGTTGAATGGGAAAGAAATGTGAAAGGTGAATGAATGTACACCAATCTACTTAATTTCTGTTTTAAGTCAAAATATCAAACTTGCTAGGAGATTATATTTATTGTGGTGTATACTCGTACACCTCTTATTTAGAGCGAAACACATCTACCAATATCTGATTCAATATCGTATATATCGCAATATTTACCATCTGGGCAAAGTATTCCAGCTGGACCTCCACAAGGCATTCCATTTATTGATCCAGAACCTGAAGAAACAGAATTAGACAAAGAGGAATCCTTATCATCAAAGACAAGAGTAGAAAGTAGATACAACCAATCTTCTCTAAGAGAATTAGATCCCTGATCCTCTGGAATAAATAACATTAATGTTAAAACATCATCGTTTCCTACAAGAACATGAACAATCTGACTATCTGATTGTTCATCAGATATTCTAATTGCTGGTTTACCATCTACAACAATAGACACACCCTCTACTTTTAAATCTGGTTGATCCTTTCTATACAAAGTTACAATTGGATCTTCATTTTCATCCAAATGAAAATGAACCATACTTGGAGTGCTTTTTCTAATCCAAGAATGAGGAATTTCTACAGTTATATCTATCTCTGGCAAAACAGTTTCAGTAGTTCTAACTTCTGACTCTGTTACATCTACTGCTACAAAAACAGGCAGCTGCTTAGCAGGCTCAGTATTATATTGATAAGAACCACTCAAGGTAACTTGCTGGCCCTCAAAAGACCTTAAATTGACCGTAGAACTTTCAATATACGCAATGTCTACACCTTGTTTAGAAATAACATGTGTACCACGGCGTAATAATGAAATTTCTGCAGAATGAAGAACACCATCAATAGAATTTTCTTCTGGTAAGGGGAGTGGATTTCCATTCCCAATACAAGAGGATAGAAAAACCAAGGAAGGTAGAATTACAATACTAGCCAAGAATATTCTTGTTTTATTCATAGTACTAAATATTTAATACCTCTAGTTCTTTGCACTTTCATCAAATGCATACACAGCTCTACCAACACGTTTGAAGTATGGCATTTTCTGAAGGTTAAGAGAGATTGTTCCAACCTTTACAGTTCGTTGTTTTGCAACTTCTGCAATTATATCTCTCTTTGATAGAGGACCTTTTTCTGTAAGGATCTTCTCTATAACATCTGCGACTGTGCCAGGCTCGTAACCCCATTCCTTTAATGCATAGAGTCCACGACCAACAAGTACAAACTGAGGATATCTAATCAACTCATTGTGAACAGCTTGAACTGTTACGTTCTTGTGATCAAAATCTGCTTCACGAATCTTGTTAGCAATATCCATAAAGTGAAGTGGTTCACCGAACTTCTTCAAAATAATTTCTACTTTATCTCTAATACTTCTTGGCTTAACAAATCTCCATTCTGTTAGACCCCAACCATCAGCAATTTCTCTTAGTCTTTCGTCTACTGTTAGGCAGCTCTTAATAAGTTCTGCGCTTGGTACACGGCCTTCGAATAGATTAAGTGATTGTATGGCAGAAACTATCTCTTCTGTCTGCATACAAGATCTTCTTTTCTTAGAAATCTTAACAACACTATTAACAATCAATTGAATATCTTGCATAGCAAGAGACTCAAGTCTCCAGAAAGGTCTGAATGTGTGGCTCTTGCTTCCACGTTGCATTTCGTTATCAATAGAGAATGAAAGTCTTAGAACAGCACCATCGATCTCTGCTCCTCCTTGGATGTGTTTTAGAACATCACTTACTAGATCATCTTCGGACATTAGTCCTCCATGAGCTTGTAAAATCATCTTTGCCATTTCATTCACTTCCTCTAAACGAGTTGTGCGAACAGTACGACGTAATTTAGATAGTGCGATACTCTCGATCTGTCTGATTCTTTCTCTTGTAACATCAAAGTGTTTCCCAATTTTTTCCAGTGTTTGCTTTTGATTGCCTTGCAATGCAAAACGTCGCTTTATAACAGTTGCTTCTTTTTCCGTTAGAACAAGAAACAGATTATTAAGCAGCTCATCTAAATCGATTGAGAGTTGCTTAGATCCCTGCTGTTGGGAAGTTGTGGTTTGCGTTGCTAGATCAGACATAGTTCGAAATGGGAAGTACAACCTTTGTTTTACCAGAATATTGACAGAAAAAAAAGTTAGATGCGCGGTTTGTGTAGACAAACCTTAGAGATGTTGTACATCTGTTTAATACAAATCTCTTAATATATAGTCATAAAGAACAAAGGAATATATTTTAATAAAATATACGCATATGTCAAGGATAATACC